>JAEVZY010000208.1 GCA_023392035.1 Pseudomonadota bacterium
ATGCCCTGGGCGAATTCGCCCTTGCTGGTTTCCAGGGCGATGGCGGTGGTGATGGTGCGCGTCTCGCCGGCGATATTGCCGCCCACCATCATGGCGCAACCGACTTCGGAAATCACGCGGCCAAAGCCGGTCATGACCGCCGCCATCACACCAAATCTGGCTTCGAACAACACGGTCCACATCAACCGCCAGCGCGAGGCGCCCAGCGTCACGGCGGTCTCGGCCACCCGTTTGTCGGTGGCTGAAACTGCGGTAAGGGTGAAGGCCACCAGCACTGGCAAGGCGATGAAAACCTGGCCGGCGACGATGCCGGTCTGGGTGAACAGCCAACGCAAGTCGCCGGCCGGCCCCTGGCGCGACAAACTCAGGTACAGCACCAGGCCGATCACCACCGTCGGCACCGAAAGCGAAACCTGGGAAATTCCGATCAGGGCGCGCCGCAAGGGAAAACGATAACTGGCCAGGCAGTAGCCGGCGAACACCGCCAGCGGCGCCGCCAGCAGCAGCGCCAACACGGTGGTCTTGAGCGAGATCCAGATGATCTGCCAGAGCGTCTCATCGCCCGAGAGCAGGAGAAGGATGGCGTCTTGGAAGGCTTGGAGGATGTGCATGACGGCGGCATTGTAGCCCGGGCCGGCCTTCGCGCAAGCGGGCGCACGAAACTCCGCATATCGAAACTAACTTCGCTCTCCAAATATATTTGCTAGCGGAGTGTGCAATGTCCGAACAGGGCGTTACGTAGGCCGGAGTTTTGTTCACCCATGGAGGCAAGCGTGCAACCCCTGGTTCCCCCCCTTTCGAAAAAAGAGAATCGTCCCCCGCCCAGAGCGAAAGAAAAGGCGCGGAGGTCACGACGTGTGTCCAAAAACCCCGGCGCCACGCGGCACTTGTCCAATACGCTCCAAATTGCGCCCGACCAGATGGCACCAAGGGCCTTGCGCCCGGCAAACGGCGCATTGCCAGCCAGGGCTCCGGGCGCGGCAAAGCCGCAGCAGCACGCGCCCGCCAACACCCCCGCCAATATCGCCACAAGCCGCCCGGCAAACGCTGCGCCGCCTTCGACGACGGTGAAGCCCGCCACCTTGGAACAAGCGGAGCAATATCGGCTGGAAGCGGCCGAGTTCGACGAAATCCGCAACGATCCGGAGCGCGAACGCGCCTATGCCGCGCACCGCTTGACTGGACAGAGCAAGGAACAGGCACGCCTGTTGTGCAAATTCGGTCTGCACTTTTTCCGCTGCAGCCTGCCACGCCGTGCCGAGCTGCGCACCTTGCTGGACCAGTACGGCGTATCGCGTTCGCCCCTGTGCTGGCCGCGCCGCGAGGTTCGCTTGCCATGCGCTCTCGATGACTGCCCGGTGCTGGGCAAAGGCACTTTCAACAAAGTCTTTGCGCTGAGCCTGGATGGTGAGGACTACGCTTTCAAGCCATTCAAGAAAGTCGCCGAGCGCAAGAAGGGCGAAGCGCAGATTTCCCACGGCGGCGCGCTGCTGGGCTTGCAGGAAGCAAGCTTCCATCCGGAATTGCGCAACATGGTGGCGGTGCAACTCGCCGATGCGCTTGGCTTGCTGGGTCCGGAGGGCATCGTCGACGAAGCCTGCATTGCCATCGTCAACGGCGTGCCCGGCCTGCTGTCGCGGCGCGTTCATGGCAAGCCCACGGCGCACGGCAATTGGTGGCATCGGAAGTTCGACAACCAAACGACGGAAGCCAAGCTCGCGCTATGGGCCCTGGATGAAGACAGCAAGGCCATCCAAGCATGCGCAGACCCGGCCGAAAATTTGCACGCCCTGGGCCTGGTCCAGGCAGTACGCCGCCCCGACCACGTGCGCCTCACCGCTGCACGCGGCAAGCGCAGCAACAAGGCGGCCAAGCGCTTCGAGTCGCTTGCCTTCAATCTCGATATGGCCCGGGCACAGGTGTTTATCTGGCTGGCGAACCTGACGGATCATCACCCCGGAAACATCCTGCATGAAAGGCGCGGCAAGCGCGACGGGATCAAGCTGATTGACCTGGACGAAGGCTTTGCCCCGCTGCGCCCGGATCAACTGAAGTTCGGCAATCCCGAAGATGCCTGGATTCTGGCGGACCTGGCCTTGCCCATTCTGTCGCTTCCGGCCAGCCTGAAATCGACGCTCATGTCGGAGGCTTGCCAACTCCGCCTGGCCCGCATTCTGGACGAAGCAAAGGGCTTCCTGCCCGAAGCCGACCTGAAAAGCCTGGCCATACGCATCAAGTGGCTGTTCAATACCGAGCTGCCCGCGTACGACGAGAACGACACCTGGAAGGTCGATCAGAACCTGCAACCCGATTTGCACCTGCTGGATCGTGTGATCGGCTTTTCGACCCACGACTTCGGCGAATCGGAAGACTCGGAAAGCGCCGAAGAAGCGAGTTCAGCGCCGGTCGCCACCGAAGTGGGCTGAGCGGTTCGCGACGAGCGCCTTGCGCGCGGCCGCTTCAAGCCACGCGCAATGAGCCGTCCAGCAGTTGCGGTTCAAACACCAGGCGCTCACGCCCGGTGAGCAAAAGGAAGTGAGTGCCGGTGCAGCGCGCCAGCAGCGACATGCCCAGCTTGTCGGCCACCATGTGCCCCATCTGGGTGGTGCCGGAGCGCGAAAGCAGGAAGGGGATGCCCATCTGGGCGCCCTTGATCACCATTTCGGAAGTCAGGCGGCCGGTGGTGTAGAACACCTTGTCGGCGCCGTCCACTTCATCCAGCCACATCTTGCCGGCGATGGCGTCCACCGCGTTGTGGCGGCCGACGTCTTCCACGAAGTAGATCATTTCCCCTTCATTGGAAAACAGCGCGCAGCCATGCACGGAGCCGGCCTGCTTGTAGATCGATTTGTGGGTGCGGATGGTGTCGACGATCTTGTACAGCACCGATTGCTTGAGGCGCGCCTCGGCCGGCAGCACGATCTTGTCGACCTCGTCCATCAGGCCGCCGAACACCGAGCCCTGGCCGCAACCGGTGGTTACCACGCGCTTGGAGGTGCGCTCCTCCACATCGGCGATGCCAATGCGTGTCTTGACGGCTACCGCATCCACGCTCCAGTCAACCTGCACCGATTCGATGTCTTCGATGTCTTTCACCAGGCGCTGATTGCGCAGGTAGCCGAGCGTGAGCGCCTCCGGCGCGCCGCCCAGGGTCATCAGGGTCACCAGCTCGCGCTTGTCGACATAGACCGTCAGCGGCCGCTCGGCCGGGATGTGGATGGTGGAGACGCGGCCCCGTTCATCCATGACTTCGACCTCGCGGGTGAGGTCGGCGGAGGCATGGCTAAGGATGGGGCGCGGCATGGCTGGAGCGGGCAAAAATGGTTTGGAAAAACAAGATGCGGAAATGAAATGCGGAACGCGAAACCGATTTTACGTGGTTTCGCAAAGCGAGGCGGCAGCGCCGCGCAGGCGCTGCCCGGAAGAACTTACTTTTTGGCGGGTGCGGCAGCCTTGGCCGGGCTTGCGGCCGCCATCCCCGGCGCGGCGGCCGGGGCGGCAGCGGTCGCCACAAAGGGCCCCGGGTCCTGGCAGGTGCTGGCGGCAGCCGGCTTGCCCTTGGCTTTCAGGTAACGCGCCGCGGTCTTGTCTTGCGACAGGCACAGCTTGTAGGCGGAGACCTTGTCGCCCCAAGCCGCCTTGGCCTTGGCTTCCGCAGCCTTGGCCTGGGCTTCCTCCGAAGGCGGCGGCAGCTTGGCAGCGGCGCTGCCGGCGGCCATCAGCGCAACCAGCGCGATCAGTGCTTTCTTCATGTTCTGCTCTCCCCTGCCTGAATCAAGATGCCTTGGCCGGCGCGCCAACCACGGCCGCGCCTTCCTCGGTGCGCACCCGCGGCACCTTGCCGCTGGCGACGTCGTCGTACCAGAGCTCGTGATGTTCGCGCGCCCAGGTGTCATCCACGTAGCCGGTGCGCATGGCGGCGTAAGCGCCCTCCATGCCGATGGTGCCCATGTAGATGTGGCCGAGCGCCACCGAAATCATGAGCACCGCCGCCACCAGGTGGATCACATTGGCGATCTGCATGTTGCCGCGCGTGTATTCCACATTGGGCACCAGCATGTCGAGGAAGAAGCCGGACGCCGTCAGCACGATGCCCAGCACCACCACGCCGCCCCAGAACCAGAGCTTTTCACCAGCATTGAAACGGCCGGCCGGGACATGCTCGCGGCTGAACATGCCGCCCAGGCGCACCAGCCATTTGAAGTCGACCGCGGCCGGCAGGTTGTCCTTGACGAAGATGATGAAGGCCACGATCACCGACACTGAAAACACCGGGCCGACAAAATTGTGGACGTTCTTGCAGACGTAACTGAGCCAGCCGAACAGCGTATGCCCAAATATCGGCAACACCACGTGCTTGCCGAACAACATCACCAGCCCCGAAAAAGCCAGGATGAGGAAGGATATCGCCATGGTCCAGTGCACCATGCGCTCGAGCGAGGTGAAGCGCTCGATCAGGCGCCCGGTCGGCGCATCGCGCAGCCGGATCTGGCCCAGCGCGAAATACACGACCGCCAGCACCGCCACCGCCAGCAGGATCAAGCCGCCGCCGTACAGCGTGAGCGGGCCATTGCGGTATTGGCGCCAGGCTTCGCCGGCCGTGGTGGCGCGCCCCTGGCCGGGAAACTGCGCCTTGGGCTGGATCAGCACCGAGGCTTCCGGGTAAGGCAGGCTGCTGTAATTGGGATTGCCTTCCTTCACCGCGCGCCAGGTGGGGGAAAGATTGCCGGGCTGCTCCTTGCTGCGGGTGGCCTGGTCCTGCTTGAGGATATCGACCGACTCCACGTTCGGCACGGCATTGGCGACCGGCTGCGCGGTCGGCGTAGTGGCGGCGCTCGCGGCGGGCGTCGCGGCTGCGGCCGGCGCCGAGGCGGCCGGCTTGATACTGCCACTGGCCTGCGACTGGGCCAGCGCCGGCAGCGCCAGCGCCAAGCCCAGGGCCAGCATGGCTATCGATTTCTTCATGTCGCCCCCGGCTGTGTCAGTTGACCCGCTGGTATTCGTTCTGGGTCTGGATGCGCTCGCGCATCTGGGCCTCCCAGGCGGCCTTGTCGCCGGCCTTGTAACCCTTGGCGCTGAAAGGCGTGGCGGCGCTCTGCCAGGCTTTCTCGTCGGGTTTGTAGCTGCTGGAATTGGTCTGCACCTTTTCGCCGCAGGCCGCAAGCAGCAGCACGGCCACCACCATCACGCTGGCTTTCATCATGATTTTTTCTCCGTGCTGGGCATCGGGGTGGCCGGGCCGATGTTTTGCGGGTTGGGCGCCTTGCCGTAGGCCGTGCCCCAGCCCCAGACTTCGCTGCCCTTGTTGCGCTTGACCACGCGGGTGCGGAAGATGTCGGCCACCATGTCGCCGTCGCCGGCCAGCAGTGCCTTGGTCGAGCACATTTCGGCGCAGGCCGGCAGCTTGCCTTCGGACAGGCGGTTGCGGCCGTATTTTTCGAACTCGGCCTTGGAGCCGTTGGCTTCCGGGCCGCCGGCGCAGAAGGTGCACTTGTCCATCTTGCCGCGCAAGCCGAAAGTGCCCTGGGCCGGGAATTGCGGCGCACCGAAGGGGCAGGCGTAGGAGCAATAGCCGCAGCCGATGCAGACGTCCTTGTCATGCAGGACCACACCCTCGTCGGTGCGGTAGAAGCAGTCCACCGGACACACCGCCATGCAGGGCGCATCCGAGCAATGCATGCAGGCCACCGAGATCGACTTTTCCGCGCCGATCACGCCATCGTTCATGGTCACCACGCGGCGCCGATTGACGCCCCACGGCACTTCGTTCTCGTTCTTGCAGGCGGTGACGCAGCCGTTGCACTCGATGCAGCGCTCCGCATCGCAGATGAATTTCATGCGTGCCATTTGGTCTTCTCCTCTCGCCTCAGGCGACGAACTTTTCGATGTTGCAAATGGTCGTCTTGGTTTCCTGCATCATGGTCACCGAGTCGTAGCCGTAGGTGGTGGCGGTGTTGACCGCTTCGCCGCGCCCCACGGGGGGCGCGCCTTCCGGGTAGTACTCGAGCATGTCCTTGCCCTGCCACCAGCCGGAGAAGTGGAAGGGAATGAAGGCGGTGTCCGGTCCCACCCGCGGCGTGACCAGGGCCCTTACCTTCAGGCGGGCGCCGGTCGGTGTAGAGACGATCACGTATTCACCGTTGTTGATGCCGCGCGCGGTGGCCGCCTTCGGGTTGATTTCCACGAAGTTTTCCTGCTGCAGTTCGGCCAGCCAGGGATTGGAACGGGTTTCTTCGCCGCCGCCCTCGTATTCCACCAGGCGTCCCGAGGTGAGGATGATCGGGAATTTTTCCGCCAGCTTGTTCTCGACGTTCTTCTGCTGCAGCGTCTTGTACAGCGTGGGCATGCGCCAGAAGGCTTTCTTGTCGTCGTGGGTCGGATACTTGGCCACCAGCTCGGGCTTGGTGTTGTAGATCGGCTCGCGATGCTGCGGAATCGGATCGGGGAAGTTCCACACCACGGCGCGCGCCTTGGCATTGCCGAAGGGATGCACGCCATGCACCTTCAGGCACACGCGCTGGATGCCGCCGGAGAGATCGGTCTTCCAGTTCTTGCCTTCGGCCGCTTTCTTCTCGTCTTCGGTCAGGTCGTCCCACCAGCCCAGTTTCTTGAGCAGCACATGGTCGAACTCCGGATAGCCGGTGGTGAGGTCGGAGCCCTTGGAGTGCGAGCCGTCTTCGGCCAGCAGATTGACGCCGTCCTTTTCCACGCCGAAGTTGGCGCGAAAGTTGCCGCCGCCATCCATCACATGCTTGCTGGTGTCGTACAGATTGGGCGAGCCGGGATGCTTCAGGGCGGCATTGCCATAGCAGGGCCAGGGCAAGCCGAAGTAGTCGCCAGTCATGTCATAACCGGTGACCGGATCCTTGCCGCCGGTGCAGCGCAGGGTCTTGACGTCGAACATGTGCATGTTGCGCATGTGCGCTTTCAGGCGATCGGGCGATTGTCCCGTGTAGCCGATGGTCCAGTTGCCGCGGTTGATCTCTTCCAGCATCGACTCGGGCGAAGGTTCCATCATGCCGCCCTTGCCGGGCACCAGCTTCAACCTGGCCACCAGTTCCTTGCCGAAGCCGAGCTTGTCCGCCAACTGGTACATGATCATGTGATCGGTGCGCGACTCAAACAGGGGCTCGATCACTTTTTCGCGCCATTGCAGCGAGCGGTTGGAAGCGGTGACGGAGCCGCTGGTTTCGAATTGGGTGGCGGCCGGCAGCAGATACACCGCGCGGTTGGGATTGAGTTCCTGCCCTTCCACCTTCATCGCCGCCATGGCGGCCGTGGCCGAAGGATAGGGATCGATCACCACCAGCAGATCGAGCTTGTCCATGGCCTTTTTCATATCCAGGCCACGGGTCTGCGAGTTGGGCGCATGGCCCCAGAACACGACGCCCTTGATGTTGGGGTCCTGGTCCAGCAGCTCGTTCTTTTCCAGCACGCCGTCGATCCAGCGCGAGACGGTCAGGCCGGACTTTTCCATCATGGCCTGGGAGGCGTACTGCTTCTTGATCCATTCATAGTCCACGCCCCACACCGCGGCCCAGTGCTTCCAGGCGCCGGCCGCCAGCCCGTAGTAGCCGGGCAGCGAATCGGGATTGGGGCCGACGTCGGTCGCGCCCTGCACATTGTCATGGCCGCGGAAGATGTTGGCGCCGCCGCCGGAAACACCGACGTTGCCCAAGGCCAGCTGCACGATGCACGAGGCGCGCACCATGGCATTGCCGATCGAGTGCTGGGTCTGGCCCATGCACCAGACAATGGTGGAAGGACGGTTCTTGGCCAGGGTTTCCGCGACCTTGAACACTTCGGCTTCCGGCACGCCGCAGGCTTCTTCCACCTTGTCGGGCGTCCATTTGGCCAGCACGTCTTCCCGCACCTTGTCCATGCCGTAGACGCGGTCGTTGATGTATTTCTTGTCTTCCCAGCCGTTCTTGAAGATGTGGTACAGGATGCCGAACAGGAAAGGCACGTCGGTGCCGGAGCGGAAGCGCACGTACTGGTCGGCCTTGGCCGCCGTGCGCGTGAAGCGCGGATCGGCCACGATCATCTTCAGGCCGTTTTCCTTGGCGTGCAGGATGTGCAGCATCGACACCGGATGCGCCTCGGCCGCATTGGAGCCGATATACAGCGCCGCACGGGCGTTCTGCATATCGTTGTAGCTGTTGGTCATGGCGCCGTAACCCCAGGTGTTGGCGACGCCAGCCACCGTGGTGGAGTGGCAGATGCGGGCCTGGTGGTCGGTGTTGTTGGTGCCGAAGTAGGACACGAACTTGCGCATCAATTGCGCCTGTTCGTTGTTGTGCTTGGAGGAGCCGACCCAGAACACCGAATCCGGTCCTGCGGTTTTCTTCAGGTCCAGCAGCTTGGCGCTGATCTCGTTCAAGGCCTGGTCCCAGGTGATGCGCTGGTATTTGCCGTTGACGAGCTTCATGGGGTACTTCAGGCGGTAGTCGCCGTGGCCGTGTTCGCGCAGGGCCGCGCCCTTGGCGCAGTGGGCGCCGAGATTGATCGGCGAATCGAATACCGGCTCCTGGCGCACCCAGACGCCGTTTTCCACCACCGCGTCCACCGCGCAGCCCACCGAGCAGTGGGTGCAGACGGTGCGCCGGACTTCGATCTTGCCGCCCTTCTCTTCGCTGCCGCCGGCGGCCTTGGCGCGCTGGATCAGGCCAAGCTGGGAAGCAGCGATGCCGGCGCCCACGCCAATCCCGGAGCGCTTGAGGAAACTGCGGCGGTCCATGGTCGGCAACGCGCGCGACAGGCTTTCGGTGAGGCTGGATGTGAAGCGTGCAGACGTGCGTGCGCCTGCATCGCCCTTGCGAGTCAGCAGCATGGGGTCACCTCGGATCAGATGGTGGTGGTGCGGTAGTACTTCTTGATGTGCTCGGAGAGCTTGTTCTTGTCGCCGCCAGGAGGCGCGGCCGCGTCAGCGGCTTGGGAGACGGGATTGGCGGCAATTTTTGCAGCAACACCGGCCGCAGCGGCCAGTCCTAATCCGGCGAAGAAGGTGCGGCGGCCGGCTTTCTTTTGCTCTGCCATGGGATGCCTCCTCAGGGGGTCTGCGTCATTGTTCACATGGCTTCAACCCATAAGCCATGCCGAATAATTATTGTCCGCTTTGGATTATGCACAACTATGGAACAAAATTGCATACGTGGCCGCCGCAGGATGAATATTTTTCAATGCGGCAGCGCAGCATGCAGCGCCGCTGGGGCGTGGCCGCGCCCAGGCTAGCCGTTGACGAAGCGGTAGCTGGCGTGCCCCAGCAGGCAAAATCCGATCGAGCCCAGCAGATGCAAGGCGCTGTGGAACAGCATCCAGCCATAGTCTCCGCGCTGCATCAGCAGCATGGCTTCGGCCGAGAAGGTGGAGAAGGTGGTCAGTCCACCCAGCATGCCCGTGATCAGGAACAGGCGCCAGGTATCGGACAGGTGGGGATGGGATTGGAACATCGCCACCAACAGCCCTATGACATAGCCGCCGATCAGATTGGCGGCCAGGGTGCCGATCGGCAGGTTGCCGCTCAGACCGTTCAGGCGCAGGCCAAGCAGCCAGCGGCACCAGGCGCCGATGGCTGCACCCAGGCCGACTGCAAGCCAGCTCATGGGGCTCGCCATTTGGCCAGCGCCTCGTCGTCGGTCACGCGGGCATCGACCCAACGCGCGCCTTGCGGGGTGTCTTCCTTTTTCCAGAACGGCGCTTCGGTCTTCAAATAATCGATGATGAATTCGCAGGCATCGAAGGCCTCGCCGCGATGCGGGGAGGTGACCGCCACCAGCACGATCTGCTCCAGCGGCTTCAAGGGACCGACGCGGTGAATCACCAGCGCATCGAAGATGGGCCAGCGCGCACGGGCCTGCGCCACGATCTGCTCCAGCGCCTTTTCGGTCATGCCCGGATAGTGTTCCAGCTCCATCGCGGCCACGCTGCTGCCTTCGTTCATGTCGCGCACCGTGCCCACGAAGGTGACGATGCCGCCCACGCCGGGCTGGCCGGCGCGCAGTTGCGCCACTTCCTGGCTGAGGTCGAAATCTTCGGTCTGCACGCGTACCGGCATCGCCCTTCTCCTCAGCCACCCGTGACCGGCGGAAAGAACGCCACTTCGCAGCCGGGGGAAACGGCAGCCGATTCATCCGTCATCTGCTGGTTCAAGGCCATGCGCAAGGCGCGGCCTTGGCTCAGGGTCTCGGCCCAGACGCCGCCGCGCGCCTGCAGCAGGCGACGCACGTCGCCCACGGTGTGCGCTTCGGCCGGCAGCTCCAGCGCTTCCTGCGAGGTCTTGAGGGCTTCGCGCACGCTGGCGAAAAAACGAAGTTGAATTTGCATGGCTAAACCAACGGCTAGTACAACAGCGAATCGAAAGGCAAAAACTTGACCATGTCGCCGCGGGCGATGGTCTGGTTGGGCGGATTGTCCACCAGGCCGCTGCCCCAGACGGTGCTGGTCAGCACGCCCGAGCTCTGGTTGGGAAACAGCTCCAATCCGCCTTGCGCATTGAGGCGCGCGCGCAGGAATTCATTGCGACGATCGGCCTTGGGCCAATCGAAGTCGGCGCGGATGGAATACGACTTCGGCGCCACGTCCTGCACGCCCTGGATGCGCAACAGGAAGGGCCGCACGAAGAGCATGAAGGTCAACAGGCTCGACACCGGATTGCCGGGCAGGCCGATGAACCAGGCATGGCCGCCGCCGGCTTTGCGCACTTCGCCAAAGGCCAGCGGCTTGCCGGGCTTGACCGCGATCTGCCACATGTTCAAAGCCCCTTCGGCCTCCACCGCCGGCTTGATGTGGTCTTCTTCGCCGACCGAGACGCCGCCGGAAGTGATGATCAGGTCGCTGTCGGCGGCGGCCTTGCGCAAAGTATCGCGCGTGGCTTGCAAGGTATCCGGGACGATGCCGTAGTCGGCGATTTCGCAGCCCAGGTTTTCCAGCAGCGCGCGCAGGGTGAAGCGATTGGAATTGTAGATGGCGCCCGGCTTCAGGGGCTCGCCCGGCATGGCCAGCTCGTCGCCGGTGAAGAACACCGCCACTTTCGGGCGCCGCAAGACCGGAAGCTTTGCCAGGCCGACGGAAGCAGCCAGTCCCATCTCCTGCGAACGCATGCGGGTGCCGGCCGGCAGGATCACGCTGCCGTTCTGGATGTCTTCGCCGGCGCGGCGGATCCATTCGCCGCTTTTGGGCTGGTGGCGGATGGTGACGGCATTGGCTTCGGCATGGAATTCGCAGACTTCCTGCATCACCACTGCATCCGCGCCCTCGGGAATCATGGCGCCGGTGAAGATGCGCGCTGCGCTGCCAGGGGCCAGCGGCTGGCCGACATGGCCGGCCGGAATGCGCTGCGAGACCGGCAGCGTCGCTTCTCCGCTTGCCAGGTCGGCGGCGCGCACGGCATAGCCGTCCATCGAGGTGTTGTCGCGCGGCGGCACATTCAGCGTGGAGACCTGGTCGGCCGCCAATACGCGCTGATTGGCGTGCAGGGTATCGATCAACTCCGTCCCGCTGATGGGACGGGCGGCGGAAAGCAAATGGTCCAGCGCTTGCTGGACGGTGAGCATGGCAGGCTTGTTCATGGCAACTCGTTCAAAGTGCCGACATTGTAAGGCCGGCCGGGGCAATCGCGCCCCGCGGCCCGTTCCACCAGTTACAGGCCGGTATGTTCCGCGATGAAACGCTTGACCTGATCGGCGTCGGCGGACATGACTTCAAAACGCTGCGGCAAGGCTTCGATGTTTTCAAATCCGGCCGGACGCTCGGCATCGCGCCCCAGGGCTTCGCGTATCGTTTCGTTGAACTTGGCGGGCAAGGCGGTTTCCAGCACGATCATGGCTACGCCGGCGCGCACATGCTGGCGCGCCACCTTGACGCCGTCGGCGGTGTGGGTGTCGATCATCACGCCGCAATCCTGCATCACGTTGCGGATGGTCTGCAGGCGATCGGCATGCGTCGATTTGCCGGAAGCAAAGCCGAAGGCGGCGCACTTGCTGTGCTCGTCGCCATCGCTGCCCGGGCCGCCCGACAGATCGAAGCCGCCCTCTTTCTCCACCTTGTGGAACAGCGCACGCACACGCTCGGCATCGCGATCGAGCAGGTCGTAGACGAAGCGCTCGAAGTTGGAAGCCTTGCTGATGTCCATGCTCGGGCTGCTGGTATGCCAGGTCTCGGCCGACTTGCGCACCCGGTACACGCCGGTGCGGAAGAACTCGTCCAGCACGTCGTTCTCGTTGGTGGCGGCGATCAACTGATCGATCGGCAAGCCCATCATGCGCGCGATATGGCCGGCGCAGATATTGCCGAAATTGCCCGAGGGCACGGTGAAGGAGACCTTCTGCTCGTTGCTGGTGGTGGCCGCCAGATAGCCGCGGAAGTAATACACCACCTGCGCCACCACCCGCGCCCAGTTGATGGAGTTGACCGTGCCGATCTTCTGCCTCGCCTTGAAGCCGTGATCGTTGGAGACCGCTTTCACGATGTCCTGGCAATCGTCGAACACGCCCTTGACGGCGATATTGAAGATATTCGGGTCTTGCAGGCTGAACATCTGCGCCGTCTGGAAGGCGCTCATTTTCTGGTGCGGCGACAGCATGAAGACGCGGATGCCGGCCTTGCCGCGCATGGCATATTCCGCCGCGCTGCCGGTGTCGCCCGAAGTGGCGCCCAGGATGTTGAGTTCAGCCTTCTGCTTGCGCAGGATGTATTCGAACAGATTGCCCAGCAGCTGCATGGCCATGTCCTTGAAGGCCAAAGTCGGGCCGTTGGACAAGGCTTGCAGAATCACCGGACTGCCGTTGCGGATTTCCAGCTGCTTCAAGGGCGTGATTTGCGCACTGTCTTCGCCGGCGCGGGTATTGCGATACACCTCTGCGGTGTAAGTGCGCTGGCAAATTTCGCGCAAGTCGGCGGCCGGAATGTCGGTGGCGAACTTGGACAGGATCTCGAAGGCCAGTTCGGCGTAGGACAGCTTGCGCCAGGCATTGAGCTCTTCCCCGCCCACCCTGGGATAGCTTTCTGGCAGGTACAAGCCGCCATCGGGCGCCAAACCGCCCAGCAGGATTTCGGAAAAGCTTTGCGGCGCGGCCTGGCCGCGCGTGGACAGATAACGCATAAGTCTCAGTTCAATGCCGTCGGCGCCATGCCTTCAGCTCTATGGTCTTCAGCTCTATGGTCTTCAGCTCAATTGTTCCAGGCGAATCCGGGTGACGCTGCCGGAAACCGAATCCAGCGCCTCCATGCGCTTGATTGCCGCATCGACGTTCTTCTCCTGCGTCTGGTGCGTGAGCAAAATGATGTCGGCTTCGGCCTCGCCTTCGGCCGGCTCTTTCTGCAGCATGGCGTCGATCGAAATGCCGGCATCGGCCAGGATGCGGGTCAGGTCGGCCAGCACGCCCACCTTGTCCGCCACTTTCAGGCGCAGATAGTAGCTGGTGGTGATTTCCGCCATCGGCAGGATAGGCAGATCGGCGCTGATGGCTTCCGGCTGGAACGCCAGGTAAGGGACGCGGTGATCGGGATCGGCGCTGGCCAGGCGGGCAATATCCACCAGGTCGGCGATGACAGCGGAGGCGGTCGGCTCGGCGCCGGCGCCCTTGCCGTAATACAGGGTGGCGCCGACAGCGTCGCCCTGCACCAGCACCGCATTCATCGCACCTTCCACATTGGCCAGCAGGCGCTTGGCGGGAATCAGGGTGGGGTGAACGCGCAATTCAATGCCGCGGCCGGCGCGGCGGGCAATGCCCAGCAGCTTGATGCGATAGCCCAGCTGCTCGGCGTAGTTGATGTCGGCGGCCTGCAATTGATCGATGCCTTCCACATAGGCGCGCTCGAACTGCACCGGAATACCGAAGGCGATGGCGGCCATGATGGTGGCCTTGTGCGCCGCGTCCACGCCCTTGATGTCGAAGGTCGGATCGGCTTCGGCATAGCCCAGGCGCTGGGCTTCCTTCAGCACGGTGGCGAAGTCCAGGCCCTTGTCGCGCATCTCGGACAGGATGAAATTGGTGGTGCCGTTGATGATGCCGGCAATCCATTCAATGCGGTTCGCAGTCAGGCCTTCGCGCAAGGCCTTGATGATGGGGATGCCGCCGGCCACCGAGGCTTCGAAGGCGACGATCACGCCCTTCTCCTGCGCGGCCTTGAAAATTTCAGTGCCATGGGTGGCCAACAGCGCCTTGTTGGCGGTGACCACGTGCTTGCCGTTGGCAATGGCCTTCATCACCAGCTCGCGCGCCACGCCATAGCCGCCGATCAGCTCGACCACGATGTCGATCTCGGGATGGTTGACCACCAGGTTGGCGTCGGCCACCACTTCGCAGCCGGCGCCGGCGATTTCCCAGGCGCGCTCGACGTTCAGGTCGGCCACCATGGCGATTTCAATCGCGCGCCCGGCGCGACGGCGGATTTCTTCCTGGTTGCGACGCAGGACTTCGAAAGTACCGCCCCCCACGGTGCCTATGCCCAACAGACCGACTTTGACTGGTTTCATGCTGATTCTGCTTCTAGAGATTGTGGGTTTCAGGCCGCGACCTGGCGGCGTCGATAGCGGTCGAGGAAGCGCGCAATGCGTCCCACCGCCATTTCAAGATCGTCCATGTTGGGCAGGAACACCAGGCGGAAGTGCTCGGTGTCGCGGCAGTTGAAGCCGGTGCCCTGCACGATCAGCACCCGCTCTTCGGCCAGCAGCTCGTAGGCAAACTGCTGGTCGTCGGCGATCGGGTACATCTTCGGGTCCAGGCGCGGGAACATGTAGAGCGCCGCGCTCGGCTTGACGCAGGAGACGCCGGGAATCTGGGTCAGCAGCTTGTGCGCCAGGTCGCGCTGGCGGGTCAGCCGCCCTTGCGGCCCGATCAGGTCATTGATGGTCTGGTAGCCGCCAAGCGCGGTCTGGATTGCATACTGTCCCGGCACGTTGGCGCACAGGCGCATCGAGGCCAGCATGTTCAGGCCTTCGACATAGTCCTTTGCATGGCGCTTTTCGCCGGAGACCACCATCCAGCCGGCACGGTAGCCGCAGGAACGGTAATTCTTGGACAAGCCATTCAGGGTGATGAACAGCACATCGTCGGCCAGCGAGGCGATCGAGGTGTGCTTGTTGCCGTCGTACAGGACCTTGTCGTAGATCTCGTCGGCGAACACCACCAGCTGATGCTGGCGCGCCACTTCGACGATCTGCTTGAGCAATTCATCCGGATACAACGCCCCGGTCGGGTTGTTGGGGTTGATTACGACGATGGCCCGGGTATTGGGCGTGATCTTCTTCTTGATGTCTTCGATGTCGGGGAACCAGCCGGACTGCTCGTCGCAGACGTAGTGCACCGGCTTGCCGCCGGACAGGCTGACCGCGGCCGTCCACAGCGGATAGTCGGGCGCCGGCACCAGCACTTCGTCGCCGGTATTGAGCAGGGCTTGCATGCTCATCACGATCAGTTCGGAAGCGCCGTTGCCCAGATAAACGTCGTCGATGGTGACGCCGGCGATCTGCTTCTCCTGGGTGTACTGCATGACCGCCTTGCGCGGCGCAAACAAGCCCTTGGAATCGGTATAGCCTGAGGCGTTGCCGAGATTGCGGATCATGTCCTGCACGATCTCTTCCGGCGCCTCGAAGCCGAACACGGCCAGATTGCCGATGTTGAGCTTCAAGATCTTGTGGCCTTCTTCTTCCATCTGCCGGGCCTTGTCGAGCACAGGGCCGCGAATGTCATAGCAGACTTCGGCAAGCTTGTTGGATTTCTGGATCGGTCGCACGGGGGATTTCCTGGGGTTTCCTGATTGGGCGGCGATTGCATTCACCCTGGCCGCAAAACGGCTTGCCGATGTTGCATCGCGATAAGCCCTTCATTGTGCCGAAGGAAGGGGTTTTAATCAATCCAAGAAGGTACAATGCCGGCTTTTGAGCTTCGCACTCAGTCATGAAGCTGCATGCAGACAATACCCAGCAGTACCAGACCGTGACCGGCTATGACGAGACCGGCGTGGAAATCAATGCCATCCATTTCGGCCACAGCCTGGTGGTGATGCCCGAAGAGCCGCCGCAGGCCTGGGACGTTACCAGCTTCGACCAACTCACGCCGGCGCACTTCCAGCAAATCCTGGCGCGCGATCCGCAAGTGGTCATCCTTGGCACCGGCAAGAACCAGCGCTTCATCCACCCGCGCCTGGTGGCCGATCTCACCGCCAAACACATCGGCGTGGAATGCATGGACAGCCAGGCGGCATGCCGGACCTACAACATCCTGATGGCCGAAGGCCGCAAGGTGGCGTTGGCGCTGGTGATCGAGAAGCAAGCCCAATGACGGCGCGGCTTCCTTCGCGCACCCTGGGCTGGCTGCTGCTGATCATTTTCCTCCTCGTCTGGTTTTACCTGCTGGGCGCGCGCACCCTGGTGCCCACCGATGAAGGCCGCTACGCCGAAATGGCGCGCGAAATGCTGTTCACCGGCGACTGGATCACGCCGCGCCTGAACGGCATCAAGTACTTCGAAAAACCGCCGCTGCAAAACTGGATGAATGCCGCCACCTTCGCCCTGTTCGGCCTGGGCGAATGGCAGGCGCGGCTGTGGACCGGCTTGAATGGCCTGTTCGGCATTGCCCTGGTGTTTGTCACCGGCCGCAAGCTGAAGGATGCCACCACCGGCTACCTGGCGGCGCTGGTGCTGGCCAGCTCGCTGTACTGGGCCGCCATGGGCCATGTGAACACGCTCGACATGGGCCTGGCCGGCATGATGACTTTGTCACTATGCAGCCTGCTGATTGCCCAGCGCGACGGCGCCAGCGCGGCCGAGCGCCGCAACTGGATGCTGGCCTGCTGGGCCGGCATGGCGCTGGCGGTGCTGTCCAAGGGCTTGATCGGCATTGTGCTGCCGGGCGCGGTGCTGGTGGCCTACATGCTGCTGCAAAGGGATTTCAGCCTGCTCAAGCGCCTGCATTTCGGCCTTGGGCTGATCGTGTTTTTCGTGATTGTCACGCCCTGGTTCGTGCTGGTGTCGCTGGACAATCCGGAATTCCCGCGCTTCTTCTTCATCCACGAGCATTTCCAGCGCTTCACCAGCAAGGTGCATAACCGCGCCGGTCCCTGGTATTACTTCATACCGATCCTGCTGTTTGGCATCCTGCCTTGGCTCGGCATCCTGTTCCAGGCCTGGTGGCGCGGATTCAAGTCGCAAGCCGGACAGTTCCAGGCCGGACGCATGCTGGCGCTGTGGTCGGTGGTGATCTTCCTCTTCTTCAGTGTGTCGGGCTCCAAGCTGCCCTCCTACATCCTGCCGATTTTCCCGGCCCTGGCCCTGATGCTGGCCGCCTATCTGCGCGAGGTGGGCGACAAGGCGGTCAAGATTGCCGCCGGCCTGGTCCTGCTCTGTTGCGCGGTCGGCCTGTTCTTCGTGCCCCGCATCGGGCACATGGGCAATGGCTATGAAACGCCGCTCTACCAGGCGCACATGCCCTGGGTTGCGGTAGCGGTCGGCCTGGGTCTGGTCGGCAGCCTGGCCGCCTTGCTGATGGCGCGCAAAAGCCATGGCCATGCGGCGCTGGTGCTGGGCGCCTGCGCTTTCCTGGGCGGCCAGATCGCGCTCCTGGGACATGAGCCGCTGGGCCGCTATGCCGCCGGCGTGGCCTATATCCCGGCCATCGAAGCCGAGTTGAAGCAGCCCGGCACGCCGCTGTACAGCGTCGGCCGCTATGAACAGGCGATCCCCTTCTATCTGCGCCACACCGTGATCCTGGTGGAGCACGCCGATGAAATGGCCTTCGGCCTGGAGCAGGAGCCGCAGTTGTGGATCCCCAAACGCGAAGACTTCGTGCGCCGTTGGCAAGCGGCCAACGCCGCCGGCCAGCCGCAAGTGGCGATCATGGCGGTCCGCGTCTACCAGGAGCTTTCCCAGGCCGGCCTCGCCATGCGCGTGATCGGCCAGGACCCGCGGCGCGTGATTGTGGCCGGAACCGCCAGCCCAGCAGGAAAAGCGCCATGACACTCGCTACCTTCGGCTTCATCTTCACCGGCATCTGCCTCAATGCCCTGGCGCAGTTGCTGCTCAAGGCCGGCACCAATGCCGTCGGCGCCATCCATCTGACGGCGGACAACTGGTTCGCCACCGGCTTGAAGCTGGCCATGCAATTGCCCATCATCGGCGGCCTGACCTGCTATGTGGTGTCGGTGGTGGTATGGATCATCGGCCTGTCGCGGGTGGATGTGACGGTGGCCTATCCCCTGCTTTCGCTGGGCTACATCATCAATGCCATCGGCGCCTGGTATTTCCTGGGCGAAGTCGTCAGCGGCCAACGCATGCTGGCCATTGCCATCATCATCATCGGCGTCATCCTCCTGACACGCAGTTGAATCGCTTTGAAAGAATTCCCATGAAACCGCCCTATCTGCCTTTCGCCAAGCCCGTGATCGACGAAGCCACCATCGAAGAAGTGGCCAATGTCCTGCGTTCGGGCTGGATCACCACCGGCCCCAAGGTGCAAGCCTTCGAGGCGGCGCTCTCGGCCTATTTCGGCGGGCGCCCGGTGCGCAGCTTCAATTCCGGCACCTGCACCATGGAAATCGGCCTGCGCATTGCCGGCATCGGCCCCGGCGATGAAGTGATCACCACGCCCATCAGCTGGGTCGCCACCGCCAATGTGATCCTGGAAGTGGGTGCCACGCCAGTGTTTGCCGATGTCGATCCGATCACCCACAACATTGACCTCGACAAGCTGGAAGCCGCCATCACACCGCGCACGCGCGCCGTGATCCCGGTCTACCTGGCCGGCCTGCCGGTGGACATGGACCGCCTGTACGCCATCGCCGCCAAATACAAGCTGCGTGTGATCGAAGACGCGGCGCAAGCCCTGGGCTCGACCTGGAAAGGCAAGCCGATCGGCGCCTTCGGTGACCTGGTCTCGTTCAGCTTCCAGGCCAACAAGAACATCACCTCTTCCGAAGGCGGCTGCCTGGTGCTGAACAATGCCGAGGAAGCCAAGCTGGCTGAAAAATACCGCCTGCAAGGCGTCACCCGCAGCGGCATGGACGGCATCGATTGCGACGTGCTGGGCGGCAAATACAACATGACCGACGTCGCCGCCGCCATTGGCTTGGGTCAATTCGCGCATCTTGAGCAGGTGACGGCGCGCCGGCGCCAGCTTGCCCGCCGCTACTTCGATTTGTTCGGCCCGGACTTCGAGGCCACAAGCGGGGCACAATTGCCGCCCGCCGATTTCGAAACCAGTAACTGGCACATGTTCCAGCTGCTACTTCCGCAACGGATAAAACGCGCTGATTTCATGTCAAGGATGTTGGAGGAGATGAATATCCTGGTCGGGTACCACTACCCCGCCATTCATCTGTTCACCTTGTACCGCGAGCGGGGATATCGAGAGGGATTGTGCCCGGTAGCGGAACAAATCGGACGCAGTATTGTCTCTCTGCCTTTGTTTGCAACGATGCAAGATAGCGATGTGGATCGAACGGTCGCCGCGGTAAAATCCCTGCTCCTGTGAAACCGGCAAACCAATGAAACCTGAGATTTCCGTCGTCATTCCCGTCTACAACGAGGAAGCCGGCTTGGCCCAGTTGTTCGAGCGCCTGTATCCGGCGCTGGACGCGCTGGGCAGCAGCTATGAAGTCATCTTCGTCAATGACGGCAGCCGCGACCGCTCGCCGCAGATTTTGTCTGAGCAATTCAGGCGCCGGCCGGACGTCACGCGGGTGGTGCTGTTCAACGGCAATTATGGACAGCACATGGCCATCCTCGCCGGTTTCGAACAGACCCGGGGCGACATCGTCATCACGCTCGACGCCGATCTGCAAAATCCGCCGGAAGAAATCCATCGCCTGATCGCCAAGATGCGCGAAGGCTATGACTATGTGGGCTCGATTCGCCGCGAACGACAGGACTCCGCCTGGCGCACCCACGCCTCCAAATGGATGAATCGCCTGCGCGAGCGCATCACCCACATCAAGATGACCGACCAGGGCAATATGCTGCGCGCCTACAGCCGCAACATCATCGACCTGATCAACCAGTGCCGCGAGGTAAACACCTTCATCCCGGCCCTGGCCTACACCTTCGCGCGCAATCCGACCGAAGTGGTGGTTGAACACGAAGAGCGCGCCGCCGGCCAGTCCAAGTATTCGCTGTACAGCCTGATCCGCCTGAATTTCGATCTGGTGACCGGCTTCTCGCTGGTGCCCCTGCAATTCTTTTCGCTGATCGGCATGGCGCTGTCCCTCGGTTCCGCGGCTCTGTTCCTGGTGATGCTGGTGCGACGCTTTGTGATCGGTGCCGAGGTGGAAGGCGTCTTCACGCTGTTCGCCATCAACTTCTTCCTGATGGGCGTGATCCTGTTCGGCATCGGCCTGGTGGGTGAATACGTGGGCCGGGTCTACATGCAGGTACGCGGCCGGCCGCGTTACGTGGTGCAGACGGTGCTGCAGCAAAGCGCCGAGCCGGTCAGCCGCGCGCCGCGCGCGCAACTTGAGCGCCAACCCTGATGCGCGCGGTCGTCTTCGCGTACCACAATGTCGGAGTGCGCTGCCTGAAGGTCTTGCTGGCGCGCGGCATGCAGATACCGCTGGTGGTGACGCACCAGGACAATCCGGCGGAAACTATCTGGTTCGAATCGGTCGCCGCGCTGTGCGAAGAGCATGGCCTTGACTATGTGACGCCCGACAGCCCGGCCGACCCGGCGCTTTTCGAGCGCATCGCCAAGTTGGAGCCGGATTTCATCTTTAGCTTCTACTACCGGCACATGATCGCGCCTGAGCTGCTGGGCCTGGCCCGGCACGGCGCCTTCAACATGCACGGCTCGCTCCTGCCCAAATACCGCGGACGGGTGCCGGTCAACTGGGCCGTGCTTCATGGCGAGACCGAAACCGGCGCCACGCTGCACGAAATGACGGTGAAGCCGGATGCCGGCGCCATTCTTTCGCAAGTATCGGTGCCGATCCTGCCGGACGACACGGCGTTCGAAGTCTTCGGCAAATGCGCCGTGGCGGCCGAACAAGCCCTGTGGCAAGTGCTGCCGGCCCTGATGCAAGGCAGCGCCCCGCGCCTGCCCAATGACGTGAAGAGCGGCAGCTACTTCGGCGGGCGCAAGCCGGAAGACGGCCGCATCGATTGGTCGCGTCCGGCGCAAGCGGTGTACAACCTGCACCGCGCGGTGGCCCCGCCCTACCCTGGCGCTTTCACCGAAGTCGCCGGCCATCGCTATGTGATCGGGCGCGCGCGCCTGGCGCTGCACGCTCCCGCCGATTTGCCGCCGGGCTTGGCAGTAGTGGATAATTCGATATTTGGCGTTTGCGGCGATGGCCGCGCACTGGCCATCCAGCAATTGCTGGAAGACGGCCAGCTGGTGGCGCCGGCCGAATTGGCCCGCGTGCTGGACGCAACAAAACCCGCATCAAAAATCTGATCGCAGCCGCGCCGCGCAGCGCTGAATGGCCCGGCAAGAATAATTTCAACTTCCGTTCATCATGAAAAAAGTCCTCATCCTTGGCGTCAACGGCTTCATCGGCCACCACCTGTCGCAACGCATCCTCGACACCACCGACTGGCATGTGTATGGCATGGACATGATGACGGATCGCATCGCCGACCTGCTCGACAATCCGGCCTACAAGTCGCGCATGCATTTCTTCGAGGGCGACATCACCATCAACAAGGAATGGGTCGAGTATCACGTCAAGAAGTGCGATGTGATCCTGCCGCTGGTGGCCATCGCCACGCCCTCCACCTATGTGAAGCAGCCGCTGCGGGTGTTCGAGCTGGATTTCGAAGCCAACCTGCCTATCGTGCGTTCGGCCGCCAAGTACGGCAAGCACCTGGTGTTTCCCTCCACTTCCGAAGTCTATGGCATGTGCCATGACGAGGAATTCGATCCGGAAGAGTCCGAGCTGATCTGCGGCCCGATCAACAAGCCGCGCTGGATCTATTCCTGCGCCAAGCAGCTCATGGATCGCGTGATCTGGGGCTATGGCATGGAAGGTCTCAACTTCACCCTGTTCCGCCCCTTCAACTGGATTGGCGCCGGACTCGATTCGATCCATACGCCGAAGGAAGGCAGCTCGCGCGTGGTGACCCAGTTCTTCGGCCACATCGTGCGCGGCGAAAATATTTCGCTGGTGGATGGCGGTCATCAGAAGCGCGCCTTCACCCATATCGATGACGGCATCGATGCCCTGATGAAAATCATCGCCAATGAAGGCGGCGTGGCCAGCGGCAAGATCTACAACATCGGCAATCCCGGCAACAACTACTCCATCCGCGAACTGGCGCACATGATGCTGGAGCTGGCCAAGGAATATCCGGAATACGCCGACTCGGCCAAGCGCGTGCAGTTGGTGGAAACCACCTCCTCCGCCTATTACGGCAAGGGTTACCAGGACGTGCAAAACCGCGTCCCCAAGATCACCAACACCTGCGAAGAACTGAAGTGGTCGCCCAGCACCGGCATGCAAGACACCCTGCGCAAGATTTTTGACGCTTATCGCAGCCAGGTGACCGAAGCGCGCGCCTTGATGGACTGATGCCCTTCCTGGTTCTCAAGATCGATGTCGACACCTTTCGCGGCACGCGCGAAGGTGTGCCCGGCCTGATCGCCCTGCTCAACAAGCACCAGGCGCAGGCCAGCTTCCTGTTTTCGCTCGGGCCCGACCACACCGGTTGGGCCTTGAAGCGCGCTTTGCGCCCGGGCTTTTTCAGCAAGGTGTCGCGCACCTCGGTGGTGGAGCACTACGGCTTGAAGACCCTGTCCTACGGGGTCTTGCTGCCGGCGCCCGACATCGGCCTGCGCTGCCGCGAGACCATGGTCCGCGCGCGCCAGGCCGGCTTTGAATGCGGCGTCCACACCTGGGACCACGTGGTCTGGCAAGACTATGTGCGCAACAAGGATGCGGCCTGGACCGGCGCGGCCATGCAAAAGTCCTGGCAGCGCTATCAGGAAATATTCGGCGAAGCACCGGCCACCCATGGTGCGGCCGGTTGGCAAATGAACGAGCACGCATTCCGGCAATTGGACGCACGCGGCTTGCGCTACGCCTCCGACGGCCGCGAAGCCCTGCGTGAAGACGGCCGCCTGGCACGCCCCGATGCCGGGCCGTACCGGCTGGCGGCGGGCGATCAAGTCTTGTCCTGCGTACAACTCCCCACCACCTTGCCGACACTGGACGAAGTGCTGGGCCGGACCATCAATGGGCGCGAACTCGACACCGCCAACGTCCATGAATTCCTGCTCGATCTGACCCGCGAGCCGCGCGACCACGTATATACCTTGCATGCCGAACTTGAAGGACAGAAGCTCGCCCCCATCTTCGACAAGTTGCTTGCAGGATGGCGGCAGCAAGGCTACACCCTGGCCAGCATGGGCCAGTATTACGCCGCGCTGAATCCGCAAACTTTGCCGGTGCTCCCGCTGCATTGGGGCCAGTTGCCGGGCCGTTCGGGAGACCTGATCCTCGCCTGACGGCCAAGTCCATTTCCGGAAACATCCGACAAAAACAGAAATACGGAGAGAACCCTTGCCTGACACACCCAGCCTCAATGACACGGTCGCCGATTTCTCGGCACCCATGACCGGCGACCAGACCTTCCGGCTTGCGGATTTTCGCGGCAAGAAGCTGGTGATCTATTTTTATCCCAAGGACAACACGCCTGGCTGCACCACCGAGAGCCTGCGCTTTCGCGACCTGCATGCTGATTTCCGTGCGGCCGGCGCCGAAGTCTTCGGCATCAGCCGCGACAGCCTGCGCTCGCACGAAGGCTTCAAAGCCAAGCTGGAACTGCCCTTTGAGCTGATCTCCGACCCGGATGAAACCGTGTGCAATCAGTTCAATGTCATGAAAATCAAGAACATGTACGGCAAGAAAGTACGGGGTGTCGAACGCTCAACTTTCGTGATTGACGCTTCCGGCAAATTGGTGAAAGAATGGCGTGGAGTGAAAGTCCCCGGCCATGCCGACGAAGTTCTGGAATTTGTCAGAACGCTGTCATAAAGGCGCATTAGGCTGGTCGAACATTGCAGAACCGCAGTCCCTTGCCGGACGTTCGCCGCAACGCATTGAAAGATAAAGAATCACTGCTCGCAAAGCCGCTTGTGGAAAAGGACCCGGTCCTCTCCTGCTGTCTCTTATACACCACTCCGGCCCCA
>JAEVZY010000235.1 GCA_023392035.1 Pseudomonadota bacterium
CTTCGCCAACCTGCTTTCCATTCTCGGCATCTTGGGCGGCGAACGGGATTGAGTTTCCCTGCTCGATAAAAAACCCGGCCCGCGGGCCGGTTTTTTGTTGCGTGGCGCAATGAGGAAAACTATTCCCGCTCGAACAAGGCGATCGATTCCACGTGCGCCGTGTGCGGGAACATGTTGATCACGCCGGCCTGCTTGAGGCGATAACCCGCCTGCGTCACCAGCGTTCCGGCGTCGCGCGCCAACGTGGACGGATTGCAGGAAACATACACGATGCGCTTCGGAAGCAGGTCGGGATGCGTGGCCGAGAGCGCCGCCAGCGTCTCGCAAACCGCGGCCGCGCCATCGCGCGGCGGATCGACCAGGAAGCGGTCGAAGCGGCCCAGCGCGATCAAGTCTTCCGGCTTGAATTCAAACAGGTTGCGCGCCTGGAAGCTGGTCTTGTTGTCCACGGCGTTGTAAGCGGCGTTTTCGCGGGCGCGCGCCACCAGGGCCTCGCTGCCTTCGATGCCGACCACCTCGGCCGCCTTGGTCGCCAGCGGCAGCGTGAAATTGCCCAGGCCGCAAAACAGGTCAGCGATGCGTTCGCCCGGCTGCGGATCGAGCATGCCCAGGGCCTTGGCCACCAGCACGCGGTTGATCTGGTGATTGACCTGGGTGAAATCGGTCGGCTTGAAGGGCATGGTGATGCCGAATTCCGGCAATTCGTAAGCCAGCTTCGACTGCGGCGGATGAAAGGGATAGGCCGTGTCCGGACCCTTGGGTTGCAACCACCATTGCACGCCATGCGTGTCGCCGAATTCGCGCAGCAATTGCTCATCGTTCGATGTCAGCGCCACCATATTGCGCAGCACCAGCACCGTGATGCGCTCGCCGCCCGCTTCACCCACGGCCAGCTCCACCTGGGGAAACTTGTCGCGCTCCGACATCTTGCTGATCAGTTCGCGCAAATGGGGCAACAGCGCCGAGACATTTCGCGGCACCACTTCGCAACTGGTCATGTCGGTGATGAAGCCGGACGCACGCTCGTGAAAGCCGACCAGCACCCCGCCCTTCTTGGCCACGTAGCGAATCGACATGCGTGCCCGATAGCGGTATTCCCAGGTCGGGCCATGGATCGGGCGCAGCATCATCTCCGGCTTGACGCGGCCGATGTGCGCCAGGTTGTCTTCCAGCACGCGCTGCTTGGCCGCCACCTGGGCGGACGGTTCGATGTGCTGCATGGCGCAGCCGCCGCACACGCCAAACCACGGGCATTTCGGCTTGACCCGCAGGGCCGATTCCTTGTGCAAGGCGGTCATGCGCGCCGCTTCCCACTTGGCCTTCTTGCGATAAGACGAGAAGGACACGATTTCGCCCGGCAAGGCGCCTTCGACAAAAATCACTTTGCCCGGCGTGCCATCTTCGTTTTGCAGATGGCCGACGCCGCGGGCTTCCATGTCCAGCGATTCAATGGTGATGATGGGATCAGGCATATCCAGAACAGCAAGCCGCGTGGCGGCGAAAAAAGATGAGATTGTGCCGCAAACCGCGCCGGGGGCGGCGGATTGGATGCTCAGGCAGCCGGCCAGGCTTGCAGATAGGCCTTCCAGTGCTCGCCCGGCAAGGCGGACAAGGCTGCGCGCACCAGCTCGATTTCGCGGGCGTAGGCCGCGCCATCGAGATCGCCGCGAAGCAGGCGGAAGCGGCAATACATGAGATAGGTGTTGACCACGTCCGTTTCGCAATAATCGCGAATTTCGGACAGGCGTCCCTGCTGAAAATAATTCCACACCTGCGAACCATCCACGCCCAGCTTGCCGGGAAAGCCGCACAGCTTGGACAGGTCATCCAGCGGCGCGTTGGCGCGCCCGGTGTACAGGGCCAGCAAGTCCATCAGGTCAAGATGCCGGGTGTGGTAGCGCGACAGGTAGTTGTTCCATTTGAAGTCGCGGTCCTCGTCGCCCATTTCCCAATAGCGCGGCGCGGAGAGGCCATGCACCAGGGCCCGGTAATGCAGGACCGGCAAATCGAAGCCGCCGCCATTCCAGGACACCAGTTGCGGCGTATAGCGCTCGATCACGCGAAAGAAATCCTGCACCAGGCGCGCCTCGCCATCTTCCAGGCCGCCCAGGGAACGCACCCGAAAACCTTCGTTGTCGCGAAATACGCAAGAGATGGCGGCCACTTTCTGCAGATGATGCGGCAGGAAGTCCGAGCCGGTCTTTTCGCGGCGCGCGGCAAAAGCGAACTCGGCCACTTCAGCCTCGGACATGGTGGCTGGCAAGTTATTGAGCTTGCGGATTCCCTCGGTGTCGGGAATCGTTTCGATATCGAATACCAGGATGGGAATCACAGCAGCGCGTCCTTGTTGACGCCGCGCGCGGTCAGGGCGCGCTTGAGTTTGACCAGGGCTTCCTGCTGGATCTGCCGCACCCGCTCGCGCGTGACGCCCATTTCAGCGGCCAGCTCTTCCAGCGTGGCCGGATCGTCATTGTCCAGTCCGAAGCGGCGCGCGATCACGATGCGCTGCTTGTCGGGCATTTTCTGCAGCCAGTCGCGCACCAGCACGAACAATTCATGCTGTTCGGCGCGCGCATAGGGATTGTCTTCCGCGCTGCCCGGCAGCAGGTCGATCAGGCTGGCCTGGGGATCGTTGTCCAGCGGCGCATCGAGCGAGGCGGCGTGCTCGGACAAAGCCAGGATGTCCTGCACTTCGTCGATTGGCCGGTCCACCAGATGGGCAATATCTTCCGCGCTGGCGTCCTTGCCATCGCGATGCTGGGCTTCAAGATGGTATTTGGCGCGCAGGATCTGGTTCAATTCGCGCACCATGTGCACCGGCAGTCGCACGGTGCGCGCCTGGTTCATGATGGCGCGCTCTATGCTCTGCCGTATCCACCAGGTGGCGTAAGTGGAAAAGCGAAAGCCGCGATCCGGCTCGAATTTGTCGATGGCGCGCATCAGGCCGAGGTTGCCTTCCTCGATCAGGTCCAGCAGGACCACGCCGCGATTGATGTAATGCTTGGCGATCGACACCACCAGCCGCAGGTTGTGCTCGATCATTTTCTGGCGCGCGGCGAATTCGCCGCTCTTGGCCAGGGTGGCGTAATGCACTTCTTCGGCCGGCGACAGCAAGGGCCGCATGCCGATCTGGTTCAGGTAATGCTGGGTGGTATCGGTGGAAAGCTCGGCCTGCAAGACCTTCTTCAGCTCATCCACGCCATCGGTGTTTTCCGCCGAGCTTGATGCTTCCTCGCCGTCCAGGGTTTGGGCGTCGACCGGCTCCAGCCCGTCCATTCCTTCGGGGCCGGCGTCGTCATCCAGATCTTCGTCGGCGGTGCGGTTCATGGTTCAGCGGTTCGGCAAGAACTTGGTGGGATCGACCGGTTTGCCCTGCTGGCGGACTTCAAAGTGCAGTTTGACCGAATCGGAATCGGTATTACCCATTTCCGCAATCTTCTGTCCGCGCGCCACTGTCTGGCCTTCCTTCACCACAATGGACTTGTTGTGAGCGTAAGCCGACAGGAAGTTTTCATTGTGCCGCACAATCACCAGATTGCCATAGCCCCGCATGCTGCCTACATACGACACTTGGCCGGCACTGGCCGCCAACACCGGCTGGCCCAGCTTGCCGGCAATATCGATACCTTTGCGCTTGGCATCGAAACCGGCCACCAGCTTGCCATCGGTGGGCCAGACCAGATCCAGGGCCTCGGCGACGGCGGGTTCGGCCGGCTTGGCCGGGGTTTCGACCTTGGGCGCCGTGGCGGGGGCGCCGGCATCGGGCTTCTGCAGCTCGGCCAGGTTGGCTTCCGAATAGGGACGCTTGTCTCCACGCGGTCCGGTCTTTACCGGCGCGCCGGCGGCGGATGGGCCCAGCGGCCTTACCTCCACGCCGGGATTGACCGGCACGGCGCTGGTCGGTCCATTGGCAACCGGCGCGGCCGGTTCGGGCGGCAAGACGCGCAAGATCTGGTCGACCTTGATGTCATTCGGGCTGGACAGGTTGTTCCAGGTCACCAGGTCGCGCACGTTCTGGCTGAATTCCTGGGCGATGCGATTGAGCGTATCGCCGCGCCGCACGGTGTAGTAGCCCTTCTGCGCCACGGGCGCGGGGGTGTTGGCCTGGGGAGCAGCTGGTGCAGCCGGACGGGGACGTGCCTGACCCTGCGGCCGTTCAACCACCGGCGCCGGTGTCTTGGTGGTGGTACAGGCGACTAACAGGACAGAGGTTCCCAGCGCGACCAGCTGTCGTGATCGTGATCTTGTATTTCTCATTGCAGACTTGATTCAACGGCCAGATGGCCCGGGTGCAGATGCGCCGGCAGCAGACTTTCAAACTGTTCCGGGACGAAGCGGCACAAAACGGACAGCTTCCAGCGTGACCGTTGACCATTCGAACCGACTCTTGCGCTCGATAAGCTGCAATACCTGATCCCGACCTCCCACAGGCGCGATCAAACGGCCACCGATGCTCAATTGTTCCAGCAAAGCTTGTGGCACTTCCATTCCGGCAGCAGCCAGAATGATGCCGTCAAACGGCGCCACTTGCGGCAGGCCAAGCATACCATCTCCATAGTGCAAGCGGATGTTGGGAATGCGCAAGGGACGCAGATTGGCCTTGGCCAATTCATGGAGCGGCTTGATGCGTTCGATGGAATAGACTTCCGTTGCAATCAATGAAAGAACGGCCGCTTGGTATCCGCACCCGGTGCCGATTTCCAGCACCCTGCCCAGCTTGCCCGCATGGGACTGGCCGCGCATGACCTCGATCATCCGCGCCACGATATAAGGCTGGGAGATGGTCTGGTGATGACCAATCGGCAAGGCGGTATCCACATAAGCCTGGCTGGCCAGGGCCGGTTCCACGAACAGGTGGCGCGGCACGGCTTCCATCGCGGCCAACACTTGCGGATCTTGCACGCCTTGGCGCGCGATGCGTTCCACCATGGCACGGCGCACGGCCTCGGACACCATGACTTCCTGCCGGTCCTGGGGTAGCGGAGCCACCGGCTTGGCGGGTTTGGGTTCGGGCAGCGGCGCGCGCGCCGCCCGCGTTGTCGGCAACTGGCTGGCGGCATTGCGGGTGGCGGTTTGCGGCGTGGCGGTGCGGCCGGACTGCGCCTGCGTCTTGGGCGTGCGCGGCTGCCGCTCGTCCAGTTCCGACAAGGTGAGGGGAAAGCGCTTGCCGGTACGACTCATTTCAGTGCGCCCCGCAAGGCATCCAGTACGCCGTTGTGGGTCAGGTCCAGTTGCAGCGGCGTCAACGACACATGGTCCTCGGCGATGGCGCGGAAATCGGTGCCGTCACCATCGTCCTTGGCGCGTCCTGCCGGGCCGATCCAGAAAATCTCATTGCCATGCGGATCGGCACTGCGGATCACGGGTTCGGATGGATGACGCTTGCCCAGGCGGGTGGCGCGCCAACCCTTGATCTGCTCATACGGCAGACTGGGAATATTGACGTTGAGCAGGAAGGGCGAGCCCAGGCAATCCAGCCGGCGCTCCACCACTTCCCGCGCGACGCGCGCTGCGCTGTCCAGATGCTTCCAGCCGTGCTCGATCTGGGAAAAGGCAATCGCTGGAATGCCGAACAGATACCCTTCCGTCGCCGCCGCCACCGTGCCCGAATAGAGCGTGTCATCCCCCATGTTCTGGCCCTGGTTGATACCGGATACCACCAGGTCGGGGCGCTCCGGCAACAGGCCGGTCATCGCGATGTGGACGCAATCGGATGGCGTACCGTTCACCGAGTAAATACCGGATGGTGAGCGATAGACCCGCAAGGGGCGGTCAAGCGTGAGGGAATTGGAGGAACCGGATCGGTTGCTCTCCGGCGCCACGATGGTGATATCGGCAATCGGCGCCAGTGCGTTGGCCAGGGCTTCGATTCCCGGCGCGCGGTAACCGTCGTCATTGCTGATCAGGATCTTCATGGCAAGGATTCTAACAGGCCGGCACCCGTGCTCAGAGCGGCCTCAGGCATAATCCTTGGACAAAACGCACATTCAAAAGGAGACCGGGATGAAAGCCGTGCTGTGCAAAGAGTGGGGACCGCCGGAAAGCTTGGTGGTTCAAGAGCTGCCCGACCCGCAGCCCGGCCCAGGCCAGGTCGCCATCGACATCCATGCCGCCGGCGTCAACTTTCCCGATGTCCTGATCATCCAGAACAAATACCAGTTCAAACCGCCCCTGCCCTTCACACCCGGCAGCGAATTGTCCGGCGTGGTGCGCGCGATCGGTGAAGGCGTCACACGTTTCAAGCCGGGCGACCGGGTAATTGCCTATGTCGGCCAGGGCGCGTTTGCCGAGCAGACCTGCACCGCCGAACACTTGGTGATGCCTATGCCGCCGGGCATGGACTTCGATGTCGCCGCGGCCATCACCCTCACCTATGGCACTTCCTGGCACGCGGTGGTGGATCGGGCGCAGATCAAGCCAGGCGAAACCATGCTGGTGCTGGGCGCGGCCGGCGGCGTCGGCCTGGCCGCCATTGAAATCGGCAAGGCCATGGGCGCGCGTGTGATTGCCGCCGCCTCCTCCGATGAAAAGCTGGCGGTGTGCCGCGAGCACGGCGCCGACGCCACCATCAACTACAGCCGCGAAGATCTGCGGGAGGCGATCAAGGCCGCCACCGATGGCAAAGGGCCGGACGTGATCTACGACCCGGTTGGGGGCGGCTATGCCGAACCGGCCTTCCGCTCGATTGCCTGGCGCGGACGTTACCTCGTGATTGGCTTTGCCAACGGCGAGATTCCGCGCCTGCCGCTGAACCTGGCCTTGTTGAAAGGCGCTTCGATTGTGGGCGTGTTCTGGGGCGACTTCGTCAAGCGCGAGCCGAAGGCCAATCTGGCGGGCATGCAGCAATTGATGGGCTGGCTGAAGGAAGGGAAGATTCGTCCGCACATTTCGGGACGCTATGCACTGGCGGAAGTGCCGCGTGCATTGCAGGACATGGCCGCCCGCAAAGTGACCGGCAAGATCGTCATCGTGCCGAGGTGACCTGGCCCACTCTTTCTGTTGTTGACGCCACGCTTTGCAATTGACCGCCCTGCGGGCCGCAATTAAGATGTTTCCCTACGGAAATATTAAAACCGTACAAATTACATCCGTAGGGGGAGAAAACGTTGAAGAATTTGCGAGTGGGCACCAGCCTCACTGCGATATTGATTTTGCTTGTCGCATTCCTGGCACTGAACAACTACATGGCCTGGACCGGCCTGCGCCACACCGCCGCCTCGCTCGAAGAAATCAGCGGGGTGAGCGATGAACTGCAGGCTGCCAATGCGGCCTATATGGCGGCCCAGCGCGCGCGCATCGTGCTGTCGGGGAGCCTCTCCGCGGCCCGCCAGGGAGATGCGGCGGCCTCCAAGGACCTTTTGAAGACCTTCCCCACGCGCATGGAACAAGGGCAGAAGCTGATCGAAGCCTTTGCCAAGGTGGAGCGCAGCGATCCGGAAGACCGGGATCAGGCCAAGAAAATTCTGGCGACCTATTCGGCGCTGACCGAAAGCGTCAAGGCAGAGTACAAGGCGGCAGCCGCGGGCGATTCCGCCGGCTATGACCGACTCAGCTCAGTGGAGAGCATCGCCGCCTCCCGTGCATTCGCCGCGGAACTGGAAAAACACGTCAAACGCGCAACCGCCAAGGGCGATGCGGCAAAAGCCGAAGCGCGCAGCACGCTCACTCGACTGCAAACCACCATCGTCATCGTGATGGCCTTGGCGCTGATGATCGCTGCCTTGAGTCGCTGGGCACTGGGCCGCATCGTGCAAAGGCCGTTGGAGGAAGTCGGGCGGCATCTGGATCGGGTGGCGAGCGGCGATTTGACCGCGCGCATCGATCAGCACTCCAACAACGAAATCGGCGTCCTGTTCGCCGCACTCAAGCGCATGCAGGAAAGCCTGGCGAAGATCGTCAGCGAAGTGCGCGCCGGCACCGACACGATCGCTACCGCCTCCGGCCAAATCGCCTCCGGCAACCTCGATCTGTCCTCCCGTACCGAGCAGCAGGCCAGCTCCCTGGAGGAAACCGCGTCGTCGATGGAAGAATTGACTTCGACCGTGAAGCAGAATGCCGACAACGCGCGCCAGGCCAACAGTCTGGCGACCACCGCTTCCGAAGTGGCGACCAAGGGCGGGCAGGTAGTGTCGCAAGTGGTGGAAACGATGGGTTCGATCAATGAGTCTTCGAAGAAGATCGTCGACATCATCGGCGTCATCGACGGCATTGCGTTCCAGACCAATATCCTCGCCTTGAACGCGGCAGTGGAAGCGGCGCGCGCCGGCGAACAAGGGCGCGGCTTTGCCGTGGTCGCCTCGGAGGTGCGCAGCCTGGCCCAGCGCAGCGCGGCGGCGGCCAAGGAAATCAAGTCCTTGATCGACGACTCGGTGACCAAGGTCGATGCCGGCAGCAAGCTGGTGGACCAGGCCGGCAGCACCATGGACGAGGTGGTACGCAGCATCCAGCGCGTGACCGACATCATGGCCGAAATCACGGCGGCCAGCGCCGAACAGACGGCAGGCATCGAGCAGATCAACCAGGCCGTCACTGAAATGGACAACGTCACGCAACAGAATGCGGCGCTGGTGGAACAAGCGTCGGCCGCAGCGCAGTCGATGCAGGATCAGGCCGAGGTGCTGAGCAAAGCGGTGGCGGTATTCAAGCTTGACGCTGCGCAGGTGGCAAAATCCGCGCCGCTGCAAGCGCTGCCGCTGCCGGCGGCCAGAGCGCCGGCTGTGTCAACGGTCAAGAAAGCGGAGCCGGCTCGGGTTGCTGCAAACGCGCCGTCCAAACGCGCCCTCAGCACCACCGCCGACAACGAATGGGAAGAGTTTTGAAAGAGGCTTCACCGCTCGGGTGAAGCCTCACCCTCAGCCAGGCCTTCGAAGAAGCCCTGCACCACTTGCAGTTCACGGGTGCGCTTGAAAGGCGGCAGGCTTTGCCAGATGCGCCGCCCATAAGGCTTCGAGATCAGGCGCGAATCGCAAATCATCAACACGCCTCGATCCGTGGTGTCACGGATCAGGCGGCCGGCGCCCTGCTTCAGGGTGATGATCGCCTCCGGCAGCTGATGATGCACAAAGCCATTCAAGCCGCGGCCTTCCAGCGCTTCGATGCGCGCCGCCAGCACCGGATCATCCGGCGGCGCGAAGGGCAGCTTGTCGATGATCACCACCGACAGCGCATCGCCGCGCACGTCCACGCCTTCCCAGAAACTCTGGCTGCCGATCAGCACCGCGTTGCCGGCCATGCGGAAGCGGTCCAGCAATTCGGTGCGGCCGGCCTCGCCCTGCACCAGCAAGGGATAGTCCAGCTTGCGCCGCTCGAACTCTTCACGCAAACGTTCGGCCGCGCGCTTCACGGCGCGCAGCGTGGTGCACAAAAGGAAGGCCCGCCCGCCGGCTGCCGTGATCACCGGCAGCGCCGCATCCACCACGGCATCGGTGTACTGCGGTGAATTGGGCGCGGGCAAATGGTCGGGGACGTACAGCAGCGCTTGCTGCGGATAATCGAAGGGACTCGGCCAGCTGTGGGCGGCGGCGTCGTGCAGGCCAAGCTGGGCCGCATAGTGGGTGAAATCGTTTTTGACGGCCAGCGTGGCGGAAGTGAAAATCCAGGCGCGCGGACTGCCTTCGCGCTGCTTGCTGAAAATCGGCGCCACCGACAGCGGCGTCTGGTGCAGCTGCAAGGACGAGGCATAGGCTTCCAGCCACTGCACCATGTCGCGTCCCTTGCCCGCATCACGCGGCGCATTCCACTTCTCAAGTTTCAGCGCCAGTTCCACCGCCCGGGCGCGGCACTGTTCCAAAGTTTCCGCGCGCTCGGCCTGGGTGCCCAGCACGCCGATCAAATCTTCCAGCTCGTCTTTCAGTTTCTCCAGCGCCGGCCAGAACGGGCTGGAAGGCGCGACCTGGTGCGCCGCCAGCCGCATGGCATCCTGCGGAAAAGTCAGGCGCAAATCGCGCGCGGCGCGTTCCACCGGCGCCACCACTTGCGGCCATTGCGCGCCGTCGCGCGCATGCGCCAAGCCCTCGGCCAGCACATCGCGGCACAACTCCAGCACCTGCGAGGTGGATACCGTTTCGCCGAAGAACAGGGTCGCGGTCTCCGGCAATTGGTGGGCCTCGTCGAAGATCACGGTGTTGGCGGCCGGCAGCAGCTCGGCCACGCCGGTGTCCTTCAGCGCCAGGTCGGCAAAGAACAGGTGATGATTGACCACCACCACATCGGCCTGCTGCGCTTCCTTGCGCGCCTTCATGAGGAAGCAATCGGCGTGGTACTGGCATTCGGCGCCCAGGCAGTTCTCGCGGGTGGACGTCACCAGGTTCCACACCAGCGCGTTTTCCGGCACGCGTGAAAGCTCGGCCTTGTCGCCGCTGCCGGTGGTCTTGACGAAGCGTGATATCTCGCGCAGGTATCCCACATCCTCGCGCGCCGTCAGGCGGCCGTTGGCCAGGGTGCGCTCCAAATGGAAATGGCAGACGTAGTTGGCCCGGCCCTTGAGCAGCGCCACTGAAACCGGCGCCTTCAGCGCCTTTCTCACCGTGGGGATATCGCGCAGGTAAAGCTGGTCCTGCAGGTTCTTGGTGCCGGTGGAAATGATGGTCTTGCCGCCCCACAGCAGGGCCGGCGCCAGGTAGGCGAAAGTCTTGCCGGTGCCGGTGCCGGCCTCGGCGATCAGGCTGGAATTCTGCTCGATGGCGCCGGCGATGGCGCGCGCCATATCGGTCTGCGAGCGGCGCGAACGATAGCCAGGCACGCCCTCGGCCAAGGGGCCGTCGTCGGCAAACAGCTGTTCCACTTCCTGGTCATGGCGACCGGACTCGGGCTGGCTGGAATTTGCTTCGGCTTGCGGCGGGACGGAAACGGGGGCCACGGAGGATGTCATGGGAAAGGCTTGCACGGCCCGCAGTGTAGCAGGCCGTCCGCCATCAAAGGGCTGGCTTCAGGCGGGGATATCAGGCACCAGCTGCATTTTCAGCAAGGTGATGTGGTCCTTCAGTTGCAGCTTGCGCTTTTTCATGCGGCGGATCTGCAGCTCCTCGCAAGTCTGGGCGTCCAGCATGGTCTGGATCGCCAGATCGAGATCGCGGTGCTCCACCTCCAATAGCGTGATGCGGCGCTGGATCGCTTCAAGAGAAGGGGAATTCATTGTGGTCTCGCCGTTGCAAAAGCGCACTTTGATGCGTTAATCGAGCCTTCTTGCCTTTTTGAGAAGGGAAAGCCGCTTGCTCACGTGTAATATTTTCCCGATAGAGAGTTGAGTCAGTTTAATGCAGGCGATGCAGAATGAGCCAGTACAAGATTGAAGCTGCCACCGGCCAGCATATCGGGGACCGTAAAGAGCAACAAGACCGGGTCGCATTGATGGCGGCGCCGCGCGCACCGGGTTACATGATGGCGGTGCTGGCCGATGGCATGGGCGGCCTGACCGGCGGCGCCATGGCGGCGGAACAGGTGATCCACACGGCACGCCAGGCTTTCGAGCATTTTTCGCCCGAGACCGACGATGTCGAGACCATGTTGAAGACCATCGCCCAGGATGCCCATACGGTCATCAATCTCTCCGGCATCTCATCCGAAAAGCAGCCGCACAGCACCATGGTGATCCTGGTGCTGACCGCGCAACGCGAAGCGGTCTGGGCGCACGTGGGCGATTCGCGCCTGTACCGCTATGCCGGACCGAATTTCCGCGAACGTACGGTGGACCATTCTTTGGTGGAGCGCATGGTCAAGCAAGGCAAGCTGCGCCCGGAAGAAGCGCGCAATCATCGACTTTCCAACCTGCTGGCCAATGTGCTGGGCCCCACCACCACCCGCCTCGAAGTCAGCCTCGGCCGCCACGCCGACCTCAAGCCGGGCGACCACTTCCTGCTCTGCAGCGATGGCTTGTGGGCCTATTTCGACGACCGTGAACCGGGCGTGATGATGGCCACCCACAGCGCGCGCGAAGCTTCGGAAATGCTGATCAACAAGGCGCGCGAACGCGCGGCCGGCAGCAATGGCGACAATTGCACCCTGGCGGTGGTGAAGCTGGTGCCCATTGAAGCGCCGAAGAAAACCTATAGCGCGGAAAAGGTGCGACGCGCGGTCTGAGTTGGGTGCACTGGCGCAGCGTATTGCGCCGCATGCGGGGACCGGTGCAATACGCTTCGCTATTGCACCCTGAGAAAGTTATTTAGCCGGCTCGGTGGATGGCGCGGGAGCCGGGCTTGCCGGCACGGCCGGGGGCGGGCTTTGGCTTTGCTTGCGCCGCTCGACGTCGCGCTGCCTTTCCTCGGCTTCGCGGCGCTTGCGCTCGTAAGCTTCCACATTGCGCCGCCGTTGTTCTTCTTCCTGCGCGGCCTGCGCCTGGCGCTGGCGCTGGGCCTGTTCGAACTTCATCACACGCGGGTCTTGCGCCGGCGCCGCCGGTCGTGCCGCCGCTTCCCGTTGCCGCTCTTCGCTGGAGAGGCGCTTGCGTTCCAGCGCTTCTTCGCGCGCCTTCACGTCGGCCTGGCGCTCGCGCGCATCGCGCTCGTCGGCAATGCGTTTTTCCTCGAGCGCGGCATCGCGCCGGTCGGCCTTGTCCTTGCGCAGCCAGGCGCGGGCTTCCACTTCAGTGTCACGCAATTTGGCCAGCGCCTCGCGCCGCCGGTCACGGATCTTGTCCAGGCAGGAAGTGGTGAAGAACTTGTCGTAGCAGACCCGCTCTTCCTGCAGGCTGCCCTGGGTCAGCGCGGCGCGCTCGCGCGTCACCTGGTCGATGACTTGCTGCGCCTCTTCCGGACTGTTGAAACGGCTTGGCGCGCCCTGCGCCCATGCAGCGGCCGCCGCCAGCAGCAACAGGCCCATCAGAACTGTTTTGCCTTGCTCCAAGTGTTTTCTCCCCATGCGCTCAAGCGTCAGGAGATGGATTGTGCGACGTCCCGCCGCTCGCTGTCCATGTATTCCCGCGATTGCATCTCGATGATGCGCGACACCGTGCGATGGAATTCGTGGGCCAGCATGCCCTCGGTATAGAGCTGGTCCGGCTCGACCGCGGCCGACATCAGCAGCTTGACCTTGTGGTCGTACAGGACGTCGATCAGCCAGGTAAAGCGCCGCGCCTCGGAAGACATGGCGGCCGACATGCGCGGCACATCGGACAAAATCACGGTCTGGAAGCGGCTGGCGATTTCCAGGTAATCGTTCTGCGAACGCGGGCCGCCGCACAGGGTGGCGAAATCGAACCAGATCACGGTGCCGGCACGCCGCAGGGCGCGGATTTCGCGCGCCTCGATGTGGATGCGCGGATCTTCATCCTCGGTCTCGGCCAGGGCGCTGTAGGCGTGGCGCAGGGCCGAGTCGGCTTTCTGGCCCAGCGGCGTGTGATAGGCCGCCACCTGTTCCAGGGTGCGCTTGCGGTAGTCGATGCCGGCATCCACATTCAGGATGTCCAGCTTGTCCTTCAAGAGCGCAATCGCCGGCAGGATGCGGTCGCGATGCAAGCCGTCCGGGTACAAATCGTCGGGCCGGTAATTTGAAGTCATGACCAGCGACACATTCAATTCGAACAGGGCCTTGAGCAGGTTGTAGAGAATCATCGCGTCCGCGATATCGGACACGTGGAATTCATCGAAGCAGATCAGGCGGTATTTGCGGGCGATGCGCGCCGCCACTTCCTGCAGCGGGTCGGCCACGCCTTTGAGTTCGTCCAGTTCGCGATGGACGCCGCGCATGAACTCGTGGAAGTGGATACGCGTCTTGCGCACCACCGGCACCACCAGGTAGAAGCTGTCCATCAGAAAGGACTTGCCGCGGCCCACCCCGCCCCAAAGGTAGATGCCCTTGGGCACATCCGGCCGGATCAGCAGGCGACGCACCGAACTCGAACGGCGCGCCTTGTAGGCGACCCATTCCTCATAGCAGCGCTGCAGCCGCTCCACTGCGCGCAATTGCGCTTCGTCGCTTTGGTATCCGCGCGCCGCGAGGGCACTGGCGTAGTAGTGTCTGACGTCGGTCTTGTCCAAACCTGATCCCTGTGGCGGCCGCATTTTTTCGGTGGCCGCTCTTTGTCCCTGCCCTGCCCTTATTGCGGTGTCATCTCCACCGTAATACGGGACGGGTATCCCCCTACCGGGCCGGCGCCGCCGCCGACCGGAAAATTGAAGCCGAAGCCCACGCCCACGCCGCCACCGCTGCCGCCGGCGACGCCGACGCCGACATTGGGATTGCCGGCATACGAATACGGCGACGGGCTGTAAAGCACTTCGGAATCGCGAAAGCCCGGCTTCTGGCAAGCCACCCGCAGCTGGCCGTCGGGCGGCCCGACCGGCACCACCGTCGGCGGCCGCACATCGTCCCAGCGCCGGCTGGCGGTGTTGACCGTGCAGCGGGCGTCAGGCACCACCTGCCCTTGGCTGGCCACCAGGATTTCGAGATTGCCCTGATTGGCGTTATCCGATTGGCTGGCGCAGCCAACCAGCATTGCACCGCACACCAGCATCAGGGCTTTGCACATATGCGCCTCGGAATCGACTGGAAATTCAGCAACTAGAAATTCAGCGCGCGCTTGTCGACGGCAAGCGCCGCTTCCTTGGTGGCTTCCGACAGCGAAGGATGGGCGTGGCAGATGCGGGCGATGTCTTCGGACGAGGCCCGGAATTCCATCGCCACCACCGCTTCGGAAATCAGCTCCGAAGCCATGGGTCCGATGATGTGCACGCCGAGGATTTCATCGGTCTTGGCATCGGCCAGGATTTTCACCATGCCGGAGGTGTCGCCCAGCGCCCGCGCCCGGCCGTTGGCCAGGAAGGGGAAGGAGCCTGCGCGGTATTGCACGCCATCGGCCTTCAGTTGCTGCTCGGTGCGACCGACCCAGGCAATTTCCGGGTGGGTGTAGATGACCCAGGGGATGGTGTTGAAGTTCACGTGTCCGTGTTGACCGGCAATGCGCTCGGCCACGGCCACGCCCTCTTCTTCCGCCTTGTGCGCCAGCATCGGGCCGCGCACCACGTCGCCCACGGCCCAGACATTGGGCAGGCCGGTGCGGCATTCGTCATCCACCGCCACGAAGCCGCGCTCGTCCAGCTTCAAGCCGACCGCTTCGCCGTTCAGGCCGATGGTGTTGGGCACGCGGCCGATGGAGACGATCAGCTTGTCGAACTCGGCTTTTTGCGCCGCGCCCTGGCTGTCGGTGTATTCCACGGTCACCTGCTTGCCATTGTTCTTGACGGCGCTGATCTTCACGCCCAGCTGCACCGCCAGGCCCTGCTTGGCGAACAGCTTTTGCGCTTCCTTGGCGATTTGCTCGTCGACCGCGGCCAGGAAAGTCGGCAGCGCTTCCAGCACCGTCACTTCGCTGCCCAGGCGGCGCCAGACGCTGCCCATCTCAAGTCCGATGACGCCAGAGCCGATCACGCCCAGGCGCTTGGGCGCAGCTTCCAGGTCGAGCGCGCCGGTGTTGGACAGGACCAGCTTCTCGTCGAAGTCGGCGCCCGGCAAGGCGCGCGGATTGGAGCCGGTGGCGATGATCACGTGCTTGGCGATCAGGGTTTCCTCATTGGCGCCGCTGACCTTGATTTCATAGCCGCTTGCATCGGCTTTCACGAACGAGCCGCGACCATGGAAGAAGCTGACCTTGTTCTTCTTGAAGAGATAAAGAATGCCGTCGTTGTTCTGCTTGACCACCGTGTTCTTGCGCGCGCGCATCTTGGGCACGTCGATAGCCAGGCCCTTCACTTCGATGCCGTGCTCGGCAAAGCCGTGCGCCGCATGCTCGAAGTTTTCGGACGACTGCAGCAGCGCCTTGGACGGGATGCAGCCGACATTGGTGCAGGTGCCGCCCGGCGCCGGACCGCCCTTCTCGTTTTTCCATTCGTCGATGCAAGCCGTCGACATTCCCAACTGCGCGGCGCGGATGGCGGCCACATAGCCGCCGGGGCCGGCGCCGATGACGACCACGTCAAAATTCTTGGACATATTCTGGTTCCCGTGTATGAAGGCCTCCGCCGCACAGGGGCGGCGGAGCGTTTCGATGTGGCCGGATTACAGGTCCAGCAGCAGACGCGCCGGATCTTCCAGCGCTTCCTTCATCGCCACCAGGCCCAGCACGGCTTCGCGGCCGTCGATGATGCGGTGGTCGTAGGACAGGGCCAGGTAGTTCATCGGACGGATCACGATCTGGCCGTCTTCCACCACGGCGCGATCCTTGGTGGCGTGCACGCCCAGGATGGCCGACTGCGGCGGGTTGATGATCGGGGTCGACAGCATCGAACCGAACACGCCGCCGTTGGAGATGGAGAAGGTACCGCCGGTCAGCTCTTCCAGCGTGAGCTTGCCGTCGCGCGCCTTGACGCCGAACTCGCCGATTTTCTTTTCGATGTCGGCAATGCTCAACTGGTCGCAATTGCGCAGGATGGGCACCACCAGGCCGCGCGGCGAACCGACCGCGATACCGATGTCGAAGTAGCCGTGATAGACGATGTCGTTGCCATCCACCGAGGCGTTGATGACCGGGTATTTCTTCAGCGCCGCCACGGCCGCCTTGACGAAGAAGGACATGAAGCCCAGCTTCACGCCGTGCTCTTTCTCGAACTTGTCCTTGTACTTGTTGCGCAGGTCCATCACCGGCTTCATGTTGACTTCATTGAAGGTGGTGAGGATGGCGTTGGTGGCTTGCGATTGCAGCAGGCGCTCGGCGATGCGGGCGCGCAGGCGGCTCATGGGCACGCGCTCTTCCGGGCGGTCGCCCAGGTTGACGCTGGGCGCGGCCACGGCTTGCAGTGCGGGACGCGGGGCCGGTGCGGCCGGAGCGGCTGCCTTGTTCTGCACGGCGGCGATGGCGTCACCCTTGGTG
>JAEVZY010000242.1 GCA_023392035.1 Pseudomonadota bacterium
GCCTCCACCATGGGCGGCGCGCCGCAGGCGTAGACTTGCCAGCCTGACAGGTCGGGCAGGTCTTGCAGCACGGCCTGGTGTACAAAGCCGCTGCGGCCGCTCCAGTGATCTTCCGGCAGCGCGTTGGAAATCACCGGCACGTAGCGGAAATCCGGCAAATCCCGGGCCCATTGCTTGGCCAGCGCGTCCATGTAGAGGTCTTGCGGACGGCGCCCGCCCCAGTACAGGCGCACCGGCCGCTTGATGTTCTTGGCGATCAGGTCTTCCACCATCGCCTTGATTGGCGCAAAGCCGGTGCCGGAGGCCAGGAACAGGATCGGCTTGTCGCTGTCCTCGCGCAGGAAAAAACTGCCCAGCGGACCTTCGAAGCGCAGGATCTCGCGCTCTTTCATCTGCCCGAAGACATGATCGGTGAACAGGCCGCCCGGCAAATGCCGGATATGCAGGCTCAGCGCCGGCTCCTTTTGCGGCGCATTGGCCATGCTGTAGCTGCGTCGCTTGCCGTCCTTGAGCAGGAATTCGATGTACTGCCCGGCCCGATAGCGGAAGGTTTCCACGGCCGGCAATTGCAGATGCAGTACCGTGACATCCTCGCTCAGGCGCTCGATGCGCGCGACCCGGGTCGGCAGTTTCTTGATCGGGTAATCCGTCAGGCCTTCCACTTCGCGCGCCTCGATGCTGAGGTCGCTGTGCGGCGTAGCGCAGCAGTACAGGGCATAGCCGCGTGCCTGTTCGTCCGCGGGCAGGGCGCGTTCCTGGTGCGGGCCATGGCTGACCTGCCCTTCCAGGACCCGGCCCTTGCAACTGGCGCAGGAACCGCTCTTGCAGCCATAGGGCAAGCCGATGCCGGCGCGCAGGGCGGCGGCCAAGATGGTTTCACCTTCGTCGCATGGAAACTGATGGCCCGATGGTTCTACCCTTACCTGGAAACTCATAAAATCGCGTGATGAAAACAAACGGGTTGCAAAGGAAGCCGGCGTTTGGCGCGCCGCGCCTCTTGATCCTAGGCTGCGGCGATGTCGGCATGCGCTTGTTGCCGCTCTTGCGCGCGCATTTCCGCGTGTTTGCCCTGACCAGCAGTCGCGAGCGTTTTGCGCAATTGCGCCATGCCGGTGCCGTGCCGATCCTGGGTGATCTGGACCAGGCCCACAGCTTGCCGCGCCTGGCCAGGCTGGCGCGCCTGATCGTGCATCTGGCACCGCCGCAAGCGGAGGGCGAACGCGACCTGCGCACGCGCAGACTGAGCGCCATTTTACCCGAGGGGGCGCGCCTGGTTTATGTCAGCACCACGGGCGTGTACGGCAATTGCCATGGGGCTCACATCAGCGAGACGCAAGCGACGGCGCCGGTCAATGCGCGCGCCCGGCGCCGTGTGGACGCGGAACAGGTCTTGCGCGCCTGGGCCGTTCGCAGCGGCTCACGCCTTTCGATTTTGCGGGTGCCCGGCATTTACGCCGCCGACCGGCTGCCGATCGAGCGCCTGCAACGCGGCACGCCAGCCCTGCTCGCGCAGGACGATGTGTTCACCAATCACATCCACGCGGACGATCTGGCGCGCATCATCCGGCTGGCCTTGACGCGCGGCGCCCCGCAGCGGGTGTACCACGCGGTGGACGACAGCGATCTGAAGATGGGCGATTACTTCGACCTGGTGGCCGATACCCATGGTTTGCCGCGCCCGCCGCGTTTGCCGCGCTCGCAATTGGCGCAGCAGGTCACGCCGATGATGCTGTCCTTCATGTCCGAATCGCGCCGTCTTTCCAATGCGCGCCTCAAGCAGGAACTTGGCGTGCGCTTGCGCTGGCCGGATGTGGAAAGTTTCCTGCGGCAGACTTCGCTCAAGCCGCCGAACACACCTTGAGCACCTCTTCCATGGTGGTCAGGCCTTCAAGGATCTTGTTGGCGCCGGCAATGCGCAGCGGCGTCATGCCGTCGGCCAGGGCTTGTGCGCGCAGGGTCGCGATGTCGGCATCGGCCTCGATGCCGGCCGAAAACTTGGGCGTGACCGACAGCAATTCGTAGAGTCCAGTGCGACCGCGGTAGCCGGTCTGCCGGCATTCCGGACAGCCCACCGGCCGATACACGGTGGCAGGCAGCGGCAAAGGCCAGTCCTGCACCAGGCCTTTCCACAGCGCGGGATCGAGCTCGCCATCGCCGGCCTTGCAGTGCGAACACAGGGTGCGCACCAGGCGCTGCGCCATGATGCCGGCCAGGGTGGCTTCCAGCAGGTAATGCGGCACGCCCAATTCCAGCAGTCGCATCACGGCCGATGGGGCGTCATTGGTGTGCAGGGTGGACAGGACCAGATGGCCCGTCAAGGCCGCCTGGATCGCCATCTCCGCCGTTTCCAGATCGCGGATCTCGCCCACCATGACTATGTCCGGGTCTTGCCGCATCAAGGCGCGCACGCCGTCGGCAAACGAGAGGTCGATGCCATGCTGGACCTGCATCTGGTTGAAGCTGGGTTCCACCATTTCGATCGGATCTTCCACCGTGCAGACATTCACCTCGGGCGTGGCCAGGGCTTTCAGCGTGGTGTACAGGGTGGTGGTCTTGCCGGAGCCGGTGGGTCCGGTCACCAGCACAATGCCGTGCGGTCGGCTGGTGAGTGCATCCCAGGCTCTGGCTTCGGCCGGCGGAAAGCCCAGTTCGGGCAGGGTGCGCACCACCACTTCCGGATCGAAGATGCGCATCACCAGTTTTTCGCCGAAGGCGGTGGGCATGGTGGACAGGCGCAATTCGATCTCCTGGCCGCCGCTGGTACGGGTCTTGATGCGCCCATCCTGCGGACGGCGCTTTTCAATCACGTCCATGCGCCCCAGCAGCTTGATGCGCGCCGTCATCGCAATCAGCACCACTGCCGGCACCTGGTAGACCTGGTGCAGCACGCCATCGATGCGAAAGCGCACGGCGCCGAAGTCGCGCTTGGGTTCCAGGTGAATGTCGGAGGCGCGCTGGTCGAATGCGTATTGCCAGAGCCAGTCGACGATGTTGATGATGTGCTGGTCATTGGCATCGAGCTGGCGGTTGCTGCGGCCCAGCTCCACCAATTGCTCGAAATTGTTGCGCAGGCTCAGGTCCTGGCCGCCGGCGCGCTTGGCGTCGCGAATCGACTTGGCCAGGGCGAAGAATTGCGTGATGTATTGCGCGATGTCGAGCGGATTGGCCACCACCAGCTTGACCTCGCGGCGCGAGGTCTTGGCGATCTGGTCCACCCATTCCGTGTCCAGTGGTTCTGCCGTGGCGATGGTCAGTTCGCTGGCGTTCATATCCACCGGCAGGATGTTGAAGCGCGCCGCATAACTGGCCGACATGACGTCTGCCACCCGGGTGAAATCGACAGTCAGCGGGTCGATGCGAAAGAAGGGCAGTTGCACGCGTTTGGCCAGCCATTCGGAGAGCATGTCCAGCGTCATCAATTGCGAGGGCGTGGAATGGCTGCGCAGCTTGCATTGCGCCAAGGCGGTCAGCGGATGCATGGCAGCCGGCCCGTTCTTGAGGATGCCTTGCGCCTGGTTGTACTGGGCGCGCGCTTCTTCCTTGACGATCAGCTTGTCGGCCAGCAGCCAGTTGAAGATCTGCTGCAGGTCGAGCTTCTTGTGGACGACGCGGTTCAAGACTCATCCTCCCAGGCTTTGATGCCGTTCACCCAGCTCTTGGCCGGCAAGCGGGTGGCGGCGGTGATGGCGGCGGCTTCTTCGTACAGGCGGGCATGGTCCAGCACCAGCGGCGCATTGGCGGCCAGCGCCACCACATTGCCGTCATGGACTTCCGGCAGGGTGACCACGGTGTGAAAGGCATAGCGCATGGCCTTGATGTTGCGCTTGTAGCTGGGATGGTCGCCAAACAGGTTGACGGTGACCATGCCGCCAGGCGACAAGGCGCGCGCGCAGGCGCTGTAGAACTCGGGCGTGTCCAGTACCGGCCCGCGCGCCGTGGCGTCGTACAAATCGATCTGCAGCACATCCAGGCTGCCGGGCTTGACCGCTTCAATGTAGTCGGCCGCATCCATTTCCAGCACCGACAGCCGCTCGTCATCTTCGGGCAGCTTGAACATGTCGCGGCAGATGCGGATCACCGCCGGGTTGAGTTCGACTGCCGTCACCTGCGAGTCCGGAAACTGGCGATGGCAGAACTTGGTCAGCGCGCCCGTGCCCAGGCCCAGTTGCACGATCTGGCGCGGTGCGTCGAGAAACAACATCCAGGCCATCATCTGCTGCGCGTATTCCAGTTCTATCCAGTTCGGCTTGCGCACCCGCATTGCGCCCTGTACCCACTCGGTGCCGAAATGCAGGTAGCGCACGCCATCCATTTCCGACAGGGTGACCGGGGCAAACCTGGGCTTGCGCGCGCGTGCTGCCGCCTTCTTGGGTGGACGACTGGATTCTTCTTTTTCGATGGATTTTCGTTTGATCAGCATGGGCGGCATCCAGAGTGAGCCGCATTATCCAGCGTGGCGGTAACCCAGGGCAAGCCGACTGGCTCCGTCTTGCCGCCTTGGTTACACTTGCCAGAATTGACAAGATGAGGAGCAGACGATGTCCGGCAAAGTCGTTCTGATTACCGGTGGCAGTCGCGGCATAGGCGCGGCCATTGCCGAATTGGCAGCGGCAAGCGCTTATCGGGTATGCATCACTTACCGCCAGTCGCACCAGGCGGCCGAAGCCGTGGTGGACCGCATCCGCAAGCGCGGCGGCCAGGCCGATGCCTACCAGTGCGATGTGGCGGATGAACGAGACATTGTCTCCGTCTTCGAAGCGGTGGATCGCGATTGCGGCCGGCTGGATGCCCTGGTCAACAATGCCGGCGTGCTGGAATTGCAAGCGCGGGTCGAACACATGCAGGCCGATCGCCTGACGCGCATCTTCACCACCAATGTCATCGGCAGCTTCATCTGCGCGCGCGAAGCGATCCGCCGCATGTCCACCAAACAAGGCGGCAGCGGCGGCGCCATTGTCAATTTGTCCTCCATCGCTGCCCGACTGGGGGCGCCGAATGAATACGTGGACTATGCGGCATCCAAGGCGGCGATCGACACTTTTTCCATCGGCCTGGCCAAGGAGGTGGCGGCTGAAGGCATCCGCGTGAATGCGGTGCGGCCGGGCGTGATCCGTACTGAAATCCACGCCAGCGGCGGCGAACCGAACCGGGTGGAACGGGTCAAGGATAGCGTGCCCATGCTGCGCGGCGGCGAACCGGAAGAAGTGGCGCGCGCGGTGCTGTGGCTGCTGTCGGACGAAGCGTCCTATGTGGCCGGCAGCCTGCTGGATGTGACCGGCGGCCGCTGAGCGTGTAGCATGCATGGGGCCGCATTCGGGCCCCATTCGAGCCTATTCCAAGGAGACAGCCATGGAAGCTTCCGCGCAACGCGCCATTGATGTGCTGCTGGAAAAGTATTCCGAGAGTCATCTCAACCCGGTGAACGAGATCATCCATTGCGTCTGCGTGCCGGCGATCGTGTTTTCCGTGCTCGGACTGTTGTGGGCCGCACATCCCTGGGCTGCCTATGTAGTGGTGGCGCTGACCATGGTCTACTACTTCAGCCTTTCCGTCCCGTTTGCCCTCGGTATGGCCGTGATGAACGGATTTTTCCTTGTGATCCTGGGCAGCATGCCTCACGCCAGCATCCTGCCGGTAGCCGCCATCATTTTCGTGGTGGCATGGATCGGCCAGTTCATCGGCCACAAGATCGAGGGCAAGAAGCCATCGTTTTTCGACGACTTGCGCTTCCTGGCGATCGGCCCGCTGTTCGTGCTGGGCGTGCTGTATCGGCGCTTCGGTTGGAGCTACTGAGCCAAGTCAGAGCGGCTTGACCAGGGCGGCATCGGGCCGCTCCACAAAAGCCGCCAGCTCATCACGCAGGCGTTCTCCTTCGGCGATCGCGGTCCTCCAGTCGGCAATCCGGCGCTCATGTTGCAGACCGTAATGCGGAAAATCGCGGCGGTCGGGCAGGCGTTTGCGCGGCAGGCGCCGCAAGAATTCTTCGGTGGGTGAAATCAACACCAGGTTGTCCAGCCAAGGCCGGCAGGGCAGGCGCGCGGCATGGCGCCAGGGCAGGTGCTTGTCCAGCCAGCCGGGCACGATGCGCGGGCCGAAATGCGGATACAGCACCAGCTCATCCTGCAGGCGGTGATAGGGCAGGGCCAGGTGGTAATCCACCAAGCCGCCATCCCAGTAGGCGCCAGGCGGCGCATGCGGCACGTCGCGCACCGCTTCCATCACCAGCGGCAGGGTGCCTGAAGACAGCAGCGCGGCCTGCAGATTGTCGCTGGTCAGCGGCACGTTGCGCGTGGTGAAGGGATCGAAGCCCTGGCTCAACCAGGCAGTCGCAGCGCGCGCATCCTGCAGCAGCACGCGTTCCATGTGGCGCGCCAAATGGCGGCGCGAGAGCGCATTGGCCAGCGCCGCGACTGCAAAGCCCTTCTTCTCGGCGCGCGCGTGCGCCGTGGCCGCCAGGCTGCCGGCGCCGCGGGCGGCAATCACCACCAGCCGGTTCCAGGGGTGAGCCAGCACTTCGCTTTCATGGCCGCCGACCAGCTTGTTCAAGATATCGCGCACCACCGTGCTGACATGATGCGCGCTCGGCTTGTCGGGATAGCGCTGCTCTTCGCAATACAAATTCGACAGGCGGCCAAACGCAGCCACCGGATCGGCGTGACAAGCCGCGGCCATGCGCCAGGCGCCGATGGAGGCGCCGATCAACAGCCGCTCGCGCGGCGCTGTCGGCAGCCATTGGCCAAACAGCCATTGATCGAGGTGCTGGAAGATCAGGCCCTTGGGTCCGCCGGCCGCGGCCGGTATGACGCCGATGTCGGATGCCTGCAGGCCATGTGAGCGAATGCGGGCCAGGGCACGCGGCCCGGCGTGGATGTGGATCGATTTCATGGAGTGGGCAGTGTAGCGCAGAGCGTGTCCGGCAGCGTCCAGCAGCGTCGGGCAATTGCCCATATACTCACGACAAGCTTCGCCGAGCCGAAGCGCCACAGACAAACGGACCGCTCTTTTCGAGCCGGTTCGCGGGAGACAGGAACTCACATGCCACGCAATCCCTGGGCCGGACCGGCCACGGTCGATTCTCCTTATGCCTATGCGCGCATGCTGATAGCGCTGGTGCTGATGACGCTGGGCGCCGGCGGCATGTATGTGGTGCCGGTGGTGCTGCCGGTGGTGCAGGCGGATTTCGGCATCACGCGTGCCGAGGCGGCACTGCCTTATACCCTGTTGATGATCGGCTTCGGCATCGGCGGCATCTGGCTCGGGCGCATGGCCGACAAGCGCGGCGTCACCGTGCCGCTGGTATTGGGCGGCATTGCACTGGCAGCGGGTTACAGCCTGGCGGCTGCCGCCGACAACATCATCCTGTTCGCGCTGGTGCATGGAGTGATCATCGGCACCATCGGTTGCGCCAGTTCCTTTTCACCGCTGATTGCGGACATCTCCCACTGGTTCGTCAAGCGCCGTGGCATTGCGGTGGCGGTATGCGCCAGCGGCAATTACCTGGCTGGCGTGGTGTGGCCGCCGATTGTGCAGCACTTCATTGAAACGATTGGCTGGCGCCAGACCTATGTGGCGTATGGAATTTTCACCGGCGTGCTGATGATCTTGCTGGCGCTGACCATGCGCCGCCGTCCGCCTTTGCATGAAGTTTCAGTGGCGGCCGTCAAGAGCGTGGACGCCCATAGCCTGGGCGCAGATTCCAGCAAACCCTTTGGCATGTCACCGCGGTCGGCCCAGTTCCTGCTGTGCGTGGCGGCCGTCGGTTGTTGCGTGGCGATGTCGATGCCGCAGGTGCATATCGTGGCGTATTGCGGCGACCTGGGCTATGGGCCCGCGCGCGGCGCGCAAATGCTGTCGCTGATGCTGGGCTTTGGCATCGCCAGCCGCCTGGTTTCCGGCGTGGTGTCGGACAAGATCGGCGGCTTGCGCACCTTGCTGGTCAATTCGATTGCGCAGTCCACGGTGCTGCTGCTGTTCCTGCCCTTTGATGGATTGGCTTCGCTGTACGTCATCTCCGCCCTGTTCGGGATTGCCCAGGGCGGCCTGGTGCCGTCCTACGCCATCATCGTGCGTGAACATTTCTCGGCCAGGGAAGCCGGCGCGCGGGTCGGCATGGTGATGACTTTCACCATGGTCGGCATGGCGCTTGGCGGTTGGATGTCGGGAATGATCTTCGACCTCACCGGCTCGTACCAGGCGGCATTCATCAATGGCTTTGCCTTCAATGTGATGAATGCGGCGATTGTCTACTTCCTGCTCAGGCGCACCCGTCGCAAGGAACTGCCGGTATTTGACGCGGGCAGCCTGAAAGAGGCGTGACCAAGAGTGCGCCGCGGGGTTCAGTGCCGCGGTTCCACCGTCAGGCGCAGGCCCAATGAGCTGAGCAGGGCAACCAAAGTCTTGAGTGTGGGATTGCCATTTTCAGAGAGCGTGCGATACAGCGTTTCGCGACTCAAGCCGGCATTCACGGCCAACGCGCCCATGCCGCCACAGGCTTCGGCTACGGTGCGCAGGGCCAGCAGCGCGGCGCCCACCTGATCTGGATCTTCCAGGGATTCAAGCGCGACCTTGAGATAGGCGATGGCCAGCTCAGGGTCCTGGCGCAGTTCTTCCAGTTCGCGCTGGTGATGCGAAACAGCGGCGTTCAGTTTGACCATGATTGCAGTTTCTTCCAATGTGACCAGAGTTCCTGGGCGTTGCGTATGTCCTTGCTTTGCTGCCGCTTGTCGCCGGCGCAAAGCAGGATGATCAGTGCATCGCCCTGCCGTCCAAAATAAATCCGGTAGCCGGGCCCGACATGTACACGCATCTCGAGCACGCCTTCGCCTACCGATTTACAGTCGCCAAAATTGCCGCATTCAAGCTGCCGTATGCGCATGCGGATCCGGGCTTGACCGATTTTGTCGCGCAAGCCATTCAACCAATCGGAGAAAGGCTCGCAGCCGCGCTCATCGCGGTAGCGGTAGATTTCCAGCACTTGAGCCTCAATGTAGTTTATAAGCTACTGTTCGTCAAGGACTACGGAAATCTGGGTGGCGGGTAGGTAGGAATGGTTGCAGGCCGAATCAGAAGTGGATTTGAAGCGAAATCGGTGACCGACACAATGCATCGATCACCATGCCGGATCAGCGCTGACGCCAAGTCTGGCCGTGCTGCAAAACGATGAAGTGCTCCGGCGCGTCGCCGGCCTCTGCCAATGCGCGCGCCAGCGCCTTTGGCGGTTCATCCAGCGCTTCATCGGTCAACTCGAAAGTGCCCCAATGGAGGCCGATCGACTGCCGCGCCTGCAGGTCGCGATGAATCTGTACCGCCTCTTGCGGATTCACGTGCTGGTTGTGCATGAACCAGCGTGGCTCATAGGCGCCAATGGGAAGCAAGGCCAGATCGACCGGACCCAGGCGCTGGCGGATGTCCGAGAAATCTTTTGAGTAGCCGGTGTCGCCGGCAAAGAACACACTCTTTGCATCGCCATCCGTGGCTTTCAGCCACCATCCGCCCCACAGCGTGCGGAAGCGGTCATGCAGTCCGCGCGCCGACCAGTGCTGTACCGGCGTCAGCTTGAATTGAACGCCGCGCCACTGCAGGCCTTGCCACCAGTCGAATTCCTGCACATTTGTGATGCCTTGCGCCGCGAACCAGGGCTTGAGCGCCAGCGGAACCAGGAACAGCGGCGGCCCGCCGGCCTGGCGGTTCAGTGCCTGCACGCTATCGCGGTCCAGATGGTCGTAGTGGTTATGCGAAATCAGCACCACATCGACATGCGGCAATTCGGCCAGCGAGAGTGCCGGCGGCACCTTGCGCTGCGGTCCCATGAATTGCACGGGAAAGGCGCGCTCGGAAAACATGGGATCGGTCACGATGTTGAGCCCGCCGAGCTGCAGCAACATGGTGGCATGCCCGATCCAGGTCGCACTCAATTGCGAGGGACGCGCCGCATGATTGGCCTGCAGCCAGGCCAGGTCCGGCCGCTGCACGGGAAAGCGATAGCCATTGGCGGGCGGCGGCGGCAAGCCGGCGACGCGCCTCTCCCATTGCCACTTGAGGAAGGAACCGCCGATCGGGCCCTGCAGGTAATTGTTGCGGAACCCGGTCGGCGTGTGATGCGGCTTGGCCGAATCGTAATAGGGATTCTTGTAGCTGCAGCCGCCCAGCAGCAGGAGCAGGGCCAGATGACGTAGCACGCGCATATCCGGCCCTTGTCCTTGCTAGAGCACCGGCTTCAGGGAAGCGGGTTTCACCCTGGATTCCAGCTTCCTGCCCTTGCGGGCGCGCTTGCCGAAGTGCGCGGCCAGCGAATTCCCCGAGAGCTTCACTTCCTGCGCCTTGCCACCGCGACCGCTGCCGCTCACTTCCACGCCTTTTTGCGTGATCGGCTGGGCCGCGATCAAGGCTTCCTTCTTCTCCAACTCCATCAGCGTGGTACCGCGCCCACCGCCGGAAAGTGTTTTGACTTCAGCCAGGCCGAACACCAGCAGGCGGCCTTCACCGGAAAGGCAGGCCAGGGCGCTGGCGTCCGCCATCACCACCTTGGGCGCCAGCGGCGTCGCGTCTTCATCCAGCGCGATTAAGCCCTTGCCGCCGCGCACGCGCGAG
>JAEVZY010000254.1 GCA_023392035.1 Pseudomonadota bacterium
GCGCGGCGCGGGCGCGGTCGTGACGGGCGCCGGCATCAGCAGGCCGGCCGGCAAGGCTTGCTCTTGCGGCGCCGCGGCCGGCACCGGCGATGGCGCGGGTGCGGGCGCGGGCGACGCGGAAGGCTTCGATGTCGTCCGCGGCATCTGTTCAAGGCGCGCGCTGGAAGTCAGCAGATCGGCTTCCTCGCGCACCTGCTGCAGCAAGGCCTGCAGGGCGTCCATGCTCAAATCCAGCGCATTGCCATAACGGGCCTGCAAACGGGCGATGGCTTCATCGGTTTCGGGTTCATGCAGCCGCACCAGCATGCCGCCGGCCAGCATGCTGAAGCTGGCCATTTGCTGCAGCCACTGCTGGCGCGTCCTGGCCGGCGCCATCGGGCCATTGGGCAAGGTCGCCACCGCCTGCACCACGCTTTCCGGCATTTGCCAGTCGCGCAAAACGATCTGGCCGATTTCATCGTAGCTGCAACCGATGGCCAGGGCCGAGGCGCGCGCCGGCAACTCGCGGCCGCTGTCGATGGCCGCTTCGATCCCGCCGTACACTTCTTCGCTGTAGGCCGCCACCATCACCCGGCCCAGGTTGCGAAACAGCGCCGCCACTGCCGCCTCTTCGCTGTCGCGCCAGGCGCTGTCACGGGCCAGCTCGCGCGCAATCACGCTGGCGCACAGCGCGCGCTGCAATTCGAAGCGCACGCCGGGCGTGTGGCCGGCGGCAAAGCGCTCCACCATCATCATCGCCAGCGCCGTGCTGCGCACCTTTTCGAAACCGAGCAGATAGATTGCCTTGCTGACCGTGGACACCGGCCCGCCGGCCCCGGTGTGATAGGCCGCGGCATTGGCCAGGCGCAGCACTTTCTGGGTGAGCGCGACGTCGCTCAGGATGGCGCGCGCCAGTTGCGGCAAGGCTTGCTGGTCGGAAGATGTAAGCTGCACCACCCGCAGTACCGGCCCGCCCAGCGTGGGCAATTCGGTCTGGGCCAGTATGCTGTGATACAGCAGCTTGTCCTGGGCAGCTGGCATGCGGTACTTGTCGAAAGAATGCTCTTGAAGTTCAGACCGTGAACCTGTTGGGGCGTTCTGCTGTTTGGGCAAAGCTCTTGTCTCGCAAATTTCTTGAAATGTGGGGCACGCACCGAGGGGCCGACCGGCGCCGCGTGTCGGCGCGAGGCGTCAGCGCGGCGTCAGCACTGGGGCAGCGTTGACGCTCGCCTACTTTGCCCGCATGATGGCCCGGCCGCAAGAGTTAACCGCATAAAACTTCGCATGCTCAATGGTCTCTGGTTGGGATTTTTCCTGCTCGCCGCGCTGGCCAGCCTGGCGCGCTGGCTGTTCGGCGATCCGACCGTGTTTGCCGCCATGGTGGAAAGCCTGTTCGCCATGGCGCGCCTGTCGGTGGAAGTCATGGTGCTGCTGTTCGGCACCCTCACCCTGTGGCTGGGATTCTTGCGCATCGCCGAGAAGGCCGGACTGGTGGACAGCTTGGCGCGCCTGTTGGCGCCGCTGTTTGCACGGCTGATGCCGGAAGTGCCGCGCGGTCATCCGGCGCTGGGCTTCATCACCCTCAACTTCACCGCCAACGCCCTGGGCCTGGACAACGCCGCCACCCCCATCGGCCTGAAGGCCATGCGCGAACTGCAGTCGCTCAATCCGGAGCCGAAGGTCGCCAGCAATGCGCAGATCCTGTTCCTGGTGCTGAACGCTTCCTCGCTGACCCTGTTGCCGGTCTCGATCTTCATGTATCGCCTGCAGCAGGGTGCGCCCGATCCGACCCTGGTGTTCCTGCCCATCCTGCTGGCGACCTGCGCTTCGACCCTGGCCGGCTTTTTTGCGGTGGCGCTGACCCAGCGCCTGAAGCTGTTCGATCCGGTGGTGCTGGCCTGGCTGCTGGGCACGGCGCTGCTGCTGGGCGGGGCGATCGCCTTCCTTGCCAGTTTGTCGGCGGCCGCGTTGTCGGCCCTCTCTTCGCTGTTGGGCAACCTGGTGTTGTTCAGCCTGATCCTGGTGTTCCTGCTGGCCGGTGCCTGGCGCCGGGTGCCGGTGTATGAAGCCTTTGTCGAAGGTGCGCGCGAAGGCTTCAATGTGGCGCGCGATCTGCTGCCCTATCTGGTTGCCATGCTGTGCGCGGTCGGCGTCTTGCGCGCCTCGGGTGCGCTGGACCAGGCCCTGGCCGGCTTGCGCTGGCTGGTGCAGGCGGGCGGGTTCGACACCCGCTTCGTGGATGCCCTGCCCACGGCCCTGGTCAAGCCCTTCTCCGGCAGCGCCGCGCGGGCGATGCTGATCGAGACCATGAAGACGCACGGGGTGGACAGCTTTCCGGCACTGATTGCGGCCACCGTGCAAGGCAGTACCGAAACCACCTTCTACGTGCTGGCGGTTTATTTTGGCGCGGTGGGCATACAAAGGGCGCGCCACGCGGTGGCCTGCGCGCTGACGGCTGATCTGGCCGGCGTGCTGGCTTCCATCGCCGTGTGTTACTGGTTCTTTGCCTAGCTGCTCAAGGCGCCCCGTACGGCAACTCGGTCCCGGCATCCTCGATCGCCGACAAGATCAGCAAACTCACGCGCCGGTTGGCTGAACGTCCCTCCGGCGTGGCATTCGTAGCCAGCGGCTGGTTGGCGCCGTGCCCCACCGCCACCATGCGCGTTTCGGCGATGCCGTTGGCGGCGAACAGGCGCACCACGGCGCTGGCACGCGCGGCCGACAATTCCCAGTTGGAGGGAAAGATCGGGCTGGAGATCGGCATATTGTCGGTATGCCCTTCCACCTGCAAGGCGTGGAAATCTTCTTTCAAGACCTCGGCTACCGCGGTCAAGACCTGGACCGACAGCAGCTTGAGGTTGGCCTCGCCGGAATCGAACAGCACGCTGGCGGAAATTTCCACCGTCACGCCGCGCACGGTTTGCGTCACCCGCACCTTGCCCTGGTCCACCAGCGGCGACAAGGCCAGCAGCAGTTCGCGCGCCATATTGGTCATCTGCTCGCGCTCGCGCTTCATCGCCGCATCCATCGCCGGCGAGCGGCTGCCCTTGCGCACATTGGGACGCAAGGGCCCGGAAGGCGGATTGATCGGCAGCGTGGGAATCAGGTTGCCGCCTTCGCGTCCGAAGGCATTGCCCAGCGCATCGGACAGCACCCGATACTTGCCCTCGTTGACAGAGGAAATCGCGTACATCACCACGAAGAAGGCAAACAGCAGCGTGATGAAGTCGGCATAGGACACCAGCCAGCGTTCGTGGTTTTCGTGCTCTTGCTCGGCTTGCCGCTTGCGCCTTCGACCCATGGGATTCCCAAGCGCTCCTAGGCGCGACGCACGAGGATATTGAGGCGCTCCTCGATCATGCGCGGATGCTCGCCGCTGGCAATGCCGGCCAGGGCATCGATGAACACTTCACGGCGGAAGGCCTCGCGCGCGATCTGGTGCTTGAGCTTGTTGGCCAGCGGCAGGAACAGCAGGTTGGCCAAACCCACGCCATAGATGGTGGCCACGAAGGCCACCGCGATGCCGCCGCCCAGCTTGCCGGGGTCGGACAGGTTTTCCATCACGTGGATCAGGCCCAGCACGGCGCCGAGGATGCCGATGGTGGGCGAATAGCCGCCGGCCGACTCCCACACCTTGACTGCGGCTTTCTGGCCGTTTTCCCAGGCGTCGATATCCATCTCCAGCGCCTGGCGCATCAGTTCCGGATCGGCGCCGTCGACGATCATGCGCAGGCCACGCGCCAGGAAGGCATCGCTCTGGGATTCGATGACGCGTTCCAGCGAGAGCAGGCCTTCGCGGCGCGCGGTGGCGCTCCAGTCGACCAGGTCCTGCACCATGGCCGCGGTGTCGTCGCGCTGCGGAATGAAGGCACGGCGCGCCATGCGCAAACCGCGCAGGAAAGTGACATGCCCCGACTGCAGCAGCACCGCACCCATGGTGCCCACCGCCACGATCACAAAGGCCGAGGGCTGCACCAGCGAGGACAGGTGTCCGCCTTCGAGTTTCTGGCCAAGCACGATGCCGCCGATGGCCAGCAATATGCCGGCTACGCTACCCCAGTCCACTCTCGCTCCCGCAGATAGGCACGCATGCGTGCAATGGCCTGGCTGTGCAATTGCGAGACCCGCGATTCGGACACGCCCATGATGGCGCCGATCTCTTTCAGGTTCAGCTCCTGCTCGTAATACAAACCCATCAGGATTTTTTCGCGCTCGGGCAATTCCAGGATGGCCTCGATCACCGCTTCCCGAAAGCCGCTGTTCATCAGCGACTGCAGGGGATCGGCGCCCGGATCTTCGCAATAGCGGTCGAGGAAATGCTCGTGGGTTTCGCTGTCGTGGAAATCTTCGTAATAGACCAGTTGGTGGCCGCCCGATTCGGCCAGCATTTCCTGGTAGGCCGACAGCGAAAGCTTCAGCTGCGCCGCCACTTCGGTTTCCGAAGGCGGCCGGCCCAGGCGCTGCTGCAGCGTGGTCAGCGCTTCTTCGATCTTGCGCATGTTCTGCCGCATGTTGCGCGGCATCCAGTCGCTGTTGCGCAACTCGTCCAGCATGGCGCCGCGGATGCGTTGCACGGCATAGGTTTCGAATTGCGCGCCATGGGTGTCTTCATAGCGGCTGATGGCGTCCAAGAGGCCGATCATGCCGGCCTGCACCAGGTCATCCACATCGACGCTGGGCGGCAGCTTGGCCTTCATCAGGTGCGCCAGCTTTTTCACCAGCGGCGCATGGGCTTGCAGCAGATGCTTCTTGTCGGCCTTGCCCTGCACGTTATACATGGCGCGCCTCCAGCGGCAGCGGCGCGCTGTGCAGGACTTGCCCGGCCAGGCCGCGGAAGGCGATTGCGGCATCGGCCAGCGGGAATGCATCGACCACGCTGCGTCCCAGGCGGCTGGCCTGGCGCAGGCTGTCATCGGCCGGCACGCAACCCAGGCTGTGCAGCTCCACCGCCAGGTAGCGGCTGGCGGCCTGCGCCATGTTGCGGTAGACGGTGGCCGCGCGCGCGCGCTCGCAGCCGGTGACCAGCACGCCCACCGGGCGCCGTCCCAGGCGCGCCTGCAGGCGCTTGATCAGCGCATAGGCGCCGGTGATGGAGGCCTCGCGCTCGCAGACCTGGACCAGGATTTCGCCATCGGCCAGGGCCGGCAGCAGGAAGTCGCCGTGGCGGTCGAGGTCGGCATCGGCCAGCACCACGTCATGCTGCGCGGCCAGGCGTTCAAACAGCGCTTGCACGGGCGCGGTGTCGTCAGCGGCCATGTCGCCAGCGCCGCACAGGGTGGCAAGTTGCAAGCCTTCCTGCGGATTGGCAACGGCCGCGGACAGCGACCCTGCGCCGCGCGCCACCGCCATCAGGGACGGCAATCCGGGCTGCAGGCGACGCGCCACACCGTGGCGCTGGCCGCAGGCGTCCAGCAGCAGCGCCTGGCTGCCGGCCTGGTGCAGCGAGGCCGCCAGGTTGACCAGGAGCGCCGTCTTGTCGGCATCCGGCGCGCTGGACAGCACGGTCAGCACGCGCGGACGCGGGCCCGACACCATGCGCCGCAAGCCTTCGGCCTGGTCGAAGCGAAAACTAGCCAAGGCGCACCTCGCGCAGACTGCGGTCTTCGCGCGCCGTATGGGTAGCTGCAACTACAGTGGGCAATTCGTCGTCCTGTAACTGAAAGGGTGCGGTCTCGCGTTTGAGCTTGAATGCGCGGTCGACCAGGTATTGGCCGCGCGCCAGGTGCAGATCTTCCGGCACTCGTTGCCCATTTGCAACATAATAAAGCATCAGCTTCTGGCGGATGATCACGTCCAGCACGCTGCCGATGGTGGCGGCCTCATCCAGCTTGGTCAGGATGCAGCCGGCCAGGCCGTCGCCGCGATAGGCGCGCACCACTTCATTCAAGGTCTCGCCGGTGGAGGTGGCGTTCAGGCACAACAGGCGCTGCACCGGGGTGCCGGCGCCCTGCAGCATGGCGACCTGCTCGGCCACCATCTGGTCGCGCTGGCCGACGCCGGCGGTGTCGATCAGCACCGTGTGCTTGTTCTTCAGCTCGGACAGGGCAATGCGCAAGTCGGCTTCGTCCTTCACCGAATGCACCATCACGCCCAGGATCTTGCCGTAGATGCGCAGCTGCTCGAAGCCGCCGATACGGTAGCCATCGGTGGTGATCAGCGCCAGCTTGCCGGCGCCGTGATGCATCACGCAGCGCGCCGCCAGCTTGGCGGTGGTGGTGGTCTTGCCCACGCCGGTCGGCCCCACCAGGGCGAACACGCCGCCCTTCTCCAGGATTTCGTTTTCGTTGGGCCGGGTGCTCAGGTTGCGCAGCAATACCGATTGAATCCACTTCAAGGGCTCGGTGCCGAGTTCGGACGGAATACGCTCGGTCAGATAGCGCGCCAGGCTGGCCGAAAAGCCGGCCGACAGCATCTCGCGCAGGACGATGGCCTTGGCCGGTTCGCGCTTGGCGCGCGTGCTCCAGGCCAGTTCGGTGAGTTGCGACTCCAGCATGCCGCGCATGGAGCGGATTTCATTCATCACTTCGCTGATGGCGCCGGGCAGTTCGATGGGCGCGGCCAATTTGGCCGGGGCGGCAGGCCGGGCCGGCATGGCGGCGCTGGCCGGCGCGCCGAACTCATGGCGGGTCGGCGCCGGACGGGCGGCGGCGCGCACTTCGCGGCGCTCGCGTTCCAGGCGTTCCTGCTCGAGCTGCTCGCGTTCGGCCCGTTCGCGCTCGATGCGCTCGCGCTCTTCGCGCTGGCGGGCAAAGGCGGCCAACAAGGGATCTTCGTCTTCGTCCTCATCGTCCTCGGGCGCCATGGCCGCTTGCGCCGCATAGGCCCAGGCCGGGGTGGCCGGCTTGGACTCGCTCGCGCGCGGCGCTGCCGAGGCGACGCTGGCCGGCGCGCGCTCGGGCGCGCCAACCAGGTTGTCCATGTCGTTGCCGGCCAGGGCGACGATCTCGATCACGCCATTGATATTGCGGTTGGACAGGATCACTGCTTCCGGTCCCAGCGCTTCGCGCACCAGGCGCAAGGCGTCGCGGGGGGTGGCAGCAGTGAATTTCTTCAGGTTCATGGTTTAGCCTCCAACCAGGCTGGTGACTTTGATGGTCTTGGAATCGGGGATTTCCGCATGCGACAGCACCTGCAGCTGCGGCAGTGCGCGGCGCAGGAAACGCGCCAGCAGGGAACGCAAGGGCGCCGGCACCAGCAGCACCGGCGACAGGCCAAGCGCTTCCTGGTGACGGCTGCTTTCCACCGCTTGCGAAAGCAGGGTATCGGCGAGGCCAGGTTCGATGCCGGCGCCATCGGCACCGCCGGCTTGCAGCGCCTGCATCAAGAGCCGCTCCAGCCGGTTGTCCAGCGCCATCACCGCCAGCTCGTTCAGGCCGGGGAAGATCTGCTGGACGATGGCGCGGCCCAGGCCGACCCGCACCAGCGCCGACAATTCGTTCGGGTCCGACTGCGCCGGCGCATGTTCGGAAATGGTTTCGATGATGGTGCGCATGTCGCGGATGTGCACGCCTTCGGCCAGCAGGTTTTGCAGCACCTTCTGCAAGGTCGCCAGGCTGACCGTCTTGGGCACCAGGTCTTCCACCAGCTTGGGCGATTCCTTGGCCAAGTGGTCCAGCAATTGCTGCAGCTCCTGCCGTCCCAGCAGTTCGGCGGCATGGCTGACGATCAGGTGATTCAGATGGGTCGCCACCACGGTGCCGGCGTCGACCACGGTATAGCCCATGTTCTGCGCCTGTTCGCGCAGGGCGGACTCGATCCACACCGCCGGCAGGCCGAAGGCCGGATCGGTGGTGGGCGCGCCCGGCAGATTGCCGGTCACCATGCCGGGATTGATCGCCAGGTACTGGCCGGTGATGGCTTCGCCCTGCCCCACTTCCACACCCTTCAAGGTGATGCGATAGGCCGAGGGCTTCAATTCCAGGTTGTCGCGGATGTGCACCGAGGGCGAAAGAAAGCCGACTTCCTGCGCGAACTTCTTGCGTATGCCCTTGATGCGCTTGAGCAGCTCGCCGCCCTGGCTGGTGTCCACCAGCGGAATCAGGCGGTAGCCCACTTCCAGTCCGAGGGCGTCGACCGGCACGATGTCGGCCATGGTCGCTTCTTCGGTTTCCGGCGCGACGATGGCGGCCTGCGCCGGCGGCGCGCTTTCTTTCTGGCGCGCTTCCTCGGCGCGTTTGCGCAGGAGCCAGGCGGCGCCGCCCAGCAGGCCGCCGAGAAAGATGAAGGGAATATGCGGCATGCCGGGCAATATCCCCATGCCGCCGACGATGGCACCGGTAATGCCCAGCACCTGCGGCTTGGCGAACAGCTGCCCCAGCAGCTGGCCGCCGATGTCCTGGTCGCTGGCCACGCGCGAGACCACGATACCGGCCGCAACCGAAATCACCAGCGAAGGAATCTGCGCCACCAGGCCGTCGCCGATGGCCAGCAGGGTGTAGTTCTTGATGGCCGAGCCGAAGTCGAGGTCATGCTGCAGCATGCCCACCACCAGGCCGCCGACGACGTTGATGACGGTGACTGCAATGCCGGCCACGGCGTCGCCGCGCACGTATTTGGAGGCGCCGTCCATGGCGCCGTAGAACTCGGCTTCCTGGGCCACTTCGGTGCGGCGGGCGCGCGCGTCCTGCTCGCCGATCAGGCCGGCGTTGAGAGCGGCATCGATCGCCATCTGCTTGCCGGGCATGGCATCCAGCGCAAAGCGCGCGCCGACTTCGGCGATGCGGCCCGCGCCCTTGGTCACCACGGTGAAGTTGATCAGGGTCAGGATGACGAACACCACGATACCCACCGTGTAATTGCCGCCGATCAGGAAGTGGCCGAAAGCCTCGATCACCTTGCCGGCCGCATCCGGCCCGGTATGGCCTTCGGTCAGCACCACGCGCGTGGAAGCGACGTTGAGCGACAGGCGCAACATGGTCGATACCAGCAGCACCGACGGGAAAGCCATGAAATCCAGCGGCTTGACGGTATAGAGGCTGGTCAGCAGCACGATGATCGACAGCGCGATGTTGTAGCTGAAGAACATGTCCAGCACAAACGCGGGCAAGGGCAGCACCATCATGGCC
>JAEVZY010000279.1 GCA_023392035.1 Pseudomonadota bacterium
GTGCAACAGGCGCGACCGGTGCAGCCGTCAGGGCCGCACCCAGCCATCGCAATGCAACAAGTCCCCCCGCCCCCGACATCACACGCTGCGCGAAGCGCGAGCGGGCATCAAGCGCAAGCGGGTCACGCCGTGCCGGACCATCGCCGCATCGAACCATGGCATGGCGATATCCGCCACTTTCGGCGAAATGATTTCCCCACTTGGCGCGCTGGTCATTGGCATCACGGACCGCATGGCGGCCGCGATGGCTGGTGGTGGATAGTGGGCCTGAACTGGTACTGGTATCCGGTGGCGGTTTATCCCTATCCCGACCCCTATCTGCCGGGTCCGGCTGCCGCCATCTCGGCTCCGCCGGACGAATGGCAGGACTACGAACCGCAATACTGGTACTACTGCGCCAATCCACCCGGCTACTACCCTTACGTGCCCGAATGCTACGGCAATTGGGAAAGGGTTCCGGTCACTCCGCCGTGATCAAGCCAGGCCAAGGCGGAGCTTCGCCTTGGCCTGTCCTTCCTTCATTGATGTGCAGCGCAAGGCGTCCGCGCGATCCGTCCGCACGCGGATCGACGCCTCGGCAGCTCTCCGGAATTTTTGATTCAGATCAATCAATTGTCCAAGCCTGATTGAGACGATTGCTTCCGAACTTTCCAAAGGAGAAGAATTGAAAATCCGATTCCTCGGTGCGGCAGGAACCGTGACCGGCTCCAAGTACCTGCTCACCATAGGCGGCACGCGTATCCTGGTGGATTGCGGACTGTTCCAGGGCTACAAGCAACTGCGTTTGCTGAATTGGGAGCCGCTGGCCGTGCCGCCCGCGCAGATCGATGTCGTCCTGCTGACGCATGCGCACCTGGATCACAGCGGCTATCTGCCCTTGTTGGTGAAGAACGGCTTTCGCGGCAAGATCGTGTGCACCGAGGCCAGCGCCGACCTGTGCCGCATCCTGCTGCCCGACAGCGGCCACCTGCAGGAAGAAGACGCCGCTTTCGCCAACCGCCACCGCTTCAGCAAGCACGACCCGGCGCTTCCGCTCTATACCGAGGAAGACGCGCAGCGCTGCCTGCGCCAGCTGGCGCCGTTGGAATTCGACCAGTCCATCGAGCTGGCGCCGGGCATCCGGGTCGTGTTTCGGCCGGCCGGCCACATCCTGGGCGCGGCCATCGTTTCGGTCAGCGACGGCGAGCGCAGCATTACCTTTTCCGGCGACCTCGGGCGCCAGCAGGACTTGCTGATGCCGCCGCCCGCGGTCATTTCCGAAAGCGACTACCTGGTGGTCGAATCGACCTACGGCAATCGCCGCCATCCGCAAGTGGATGCGCTGCAGACCCTGGCGCAGGAGATTCGCGAGACCGCCAGCCGCGGCGGCGTGGTGCTGATCCCGTCCTTTGCGGTCGGCCGTGCGCAGGCCCTGATGTACGCCATTCATCTGCTCAAGGCGGCCGGTGAAATTGCGCCGCACATGCCGGTCTTTCTCGACAGTCCGATGGCCAAGGATGCGACCGGCATCTATCACAAGCATCGACACGACCACAAACTCACGCCCGAGCAGTGCACGCAAATGTGCCATGCGGCGACCATCATCAACAGTGTGGAAGAATCCAAGGAGATCGATCAGAAGCACATGCCCATGATCGTCATCGCCGCCAGCGGCATGGCGACCGGCGGGCGGGTCCTGCACCATCTCAAGACCTTTGCCCCCGACCCGCGCAATACCATCCTGTTCGCCGGTTTCCAGGCGGCCGGCACGCGCGGCGCCACCATGCTGGGCGGATCGCCCACCGTCAAGATTCATGGCCAATATGTTCCCGTGCGCGCCCGCGTGGCCCTGGTCGAAAATCTCTCCGCGCACGCGGATGGCGAGGAAATCCTGCAGTGGCTCGGCCGGATGGAGCGGCCGCCCCGGCTGACTTTCATCACGCATGGAGAACCGGACGCGGCGGACGCCTTGCGCCACACCATTGAGGAAAGGCTCAAGTGGCGCTGCAGGGTACCCGGACTGGGCGACGAATTCGATCTGCGCTGATGCCAGCGTGTTCAAGCCATCGCGTTCACGCCTTATGAATCAGGGAGCCCCCATGCCGTCGCATCACAACGTATTGAAGGCCAGGCGGCTGCATATCGATACCTACCAGGAGCCGGTAGTCTATATGCGCTCCGATTGCCACATCTGCCGTTCGGAAGGCTTTGAAGCCCAGTCGCGCCTGGCGATCTCATGCGCAGGCGCCGAAGTCATCGCCACCTTGAATGTGGTGTCCAATTCCATCCTCGGGGTCGGCGAGCTGGGCTTGTCTGAGTCGGCCTGGCGCAAGCTGGGCGTGGCGGACGGCACTGAATTGGGCATCTCCCACGCCCGGCCGCTCGATTCGTTTTCCGCGGTGCGCGGAAAAATCTATGGCCGCAGGTTCGGCCAGCAGGACATCGACGCCATCATTCACGACGTCGTCACCGGCTTGTATTCGGACATCGAGCTGGCGGCTTTCATCACGGCCTGTGCCGGACAGCGCCTGGACCTGCAGGAGATGATTGCCCTGACCCAGTCCATGGTGGCCGTCGGCGGCCGCATCGACTGGGGCAAGACGCCGATCCTCGACAAGCATTGCGTGGGCGGCCTGCCGGGCAACCGCACCACCATGCTGGTAGTGCCCATCGTCGCCGCTTGCGGCCTCACCATTCCCAAGACCTCGTCACGCGCTATCACCTCGCCGGCCGGCACCGCCGACGCCATGGAAACGGTGGCGCCGGTGGAACTGGACCTGGCCACCATGCGCCGCGTGGTGGAAAAGGAGGGCGGCTGCATCGCCTGGGGCGGCGCGGTCAATCTCAGTCCGGCCGACGACATCCTGATCCGGGTGGAACG
>JAEVZY010000296.1 GCA_023392035.1 Pseudomonadota bacterium
ACGCCATTCGGATCGTCCCAGTTCGGATCGAGCACCGGATTCTGGGTGGCCGCCACCGTGAAGCGCGAATTGGGATGCGCGGCCTTGCGCCCGGTTTCCTTGGCGATTTGCGGCGTCCAATCCTTGCCCTGCCAGTCGATCAGATGCGCGGGCGGCTGATCGGTCATGCCTTCCCACCAGACGTCGCCGTCATCGGTCAGCGCGACGTTGGTGAAGATGGCGTTCTCACGCATCGAGGCCATGCAATTCGGATTGGAGTGCTCGTTGGTGCCGGGCGCCACGCCGAAGTAACCGGCTTCCGGATTGATGGCATGCAGACGACCATCCGCCTGCGGCTTGATCCAGGCGATGTCTTCACCGATGGTGGTGACTTTCCATCCGCCCAGTTCCTTGGGCGGCACCAGCATGGCGTAGTTGGTCTTGCCGCAGGCCGAGGGAAAGGCCGCTGCCACATAGTGCTTCCTGCCTTCGGGCGATTGCACGCCGAGGATCAGCATGTGCTCGGCCAGCCAGCCTTGATCGCGCCCCATGTTGGAGGCGATGCGCAGGGCCAGGCACTTCTTGCCCAGGAGGGCATTGCCGCCATAGCCGGAACCGTAGGACCAGATCTCGCGCGTCTCCGGATAGTGCACGATGTACTTGGTCGCATTGCAGGGCCAGGGTACATCCTTCTGACCGGGCGCCAGCGGTGCGCCCACGGAATGCACGCAGGGGACGAAATAGCCATCCTTGCCCAGCACGTCGTACACCGCCCGACCCATGCGGGTCATGATGCGCATGCTGATCACCACATAGGGTGAATCGGACAGCTCAACGCCGATCTGCGCAATATGCGAGCCCAGCGGTCCCATGGAAAACGGCATCACATACATGGTACGGCCGCGCATCGAGCCGTCGAACAGGCCATTGAGCGTGGCGCGCATTTCGCCCGGCGCCACCCAGTTGTTGGTGGGGCCGGCGTCTTCTTCTTTTTCGGAACAGATGTAGGTGCGGTCTTCCACCCGCGCCACGTCGCTCGGGTCGGACAAGGCCAGGAAACTGTTGGGCCGCTTGGCCGGATTGAGTCTGCGCATGGTGCCCGCGTCCACCAGCTGCTGGCACATGCGATCGTATTCTTCCTGCGAACCGTCACACCAGACGATTTGATCAGGCTTGGTCAGGGTCGCGATTTCCGCCACCCAATCGATCAGCTTTTGATTCTTGACGTAAGACGGTGCGTTTACGGCGGCAAGGCCGCCGGCGCGGGGTTGATTCATAAAGCTCTCCTGGTCTTTCGAGTTAATAAACGAATTCTCTGGTCCAGATGCGAGCCTCGCCCGAATCACGCATACGGGCTGGCGCGGAGGGATGAGCGCGAAGTGATGGGTGAAGAGTGGGTGGATTTTACTCCTCAAAAAAATACGGTCTCAATGCTTCAAGTCAAAGCTGTAGTAGAAAGTAGCACGGGAATGTAGTAATCCCATGCTGCACTGCGGCGAGTGCTTTGGGCTGGAACGTGCAGCGCAGGAAGCCGCGGCCTGCCTTAGAATTTCGCCATGAAAATCGCCATACTCGATGACTACCAGGACGTGGTTCGCCAGCTCGATTGCTTTCGTTTGCTGGACGGCCATGAGGTCAAAATCTTCCGCCACGGATCGCAAGGCGTGGGCCATCTTGCCGTGCGGCTGGCGCCGTTCGAGGCGCTGGTCCTGATTCGTGAACGCACCAGCTTCCCGAAGGCATTGCTGGAGCGGCTGCCGAATTTGCGCATCATTTCGCAGACCGGCAAGGTCTCGGGCCACATCGATGTCGCTGCCGCCAGCGCGCGCGGCATCCGCATCCTGGAAGGCAGCGGCGACCCCACCGCGCCGGCCGAACTGACCTGGGCCCTGATCATGGCCGCCATGCGCCGCGTGCCGCAATACGCGGCCAATCTCAAGCAAGGGCTTTGGCAGCATGTCTCCGATGAACCGCGCTTGAACACCCTTGGCCTGGCGCTGAAGAACCGCACGCTGTGCATCTGGGGCTACGGCAAAATCGGCAAGCTGGTGGCTGGCTACGGTCGCGCCTTCGGCATGAAGGTGCGGGTCTGGGGCAGTGAAAGCAGCCGCGCCCGCGCCGCGGCCGATGGTCATGCCGCAGCCGCCAGCCGCGAAGAATTTTTTGCCGGCGCCGATGTGCTGAGCCTGCATCTGCGCCTGACGCCGGAAACCCGGGGACTGGTCAATGCAGAAGATCTGGCGCGCATGAAGCCGACCGCTCTGTTCGTCAATACCAGCCGGGCCGAGCTGGTGCAGCCCGGTGTGCTGGAAGCCGCACTCAACGCCGGCCGACCGGGTCGGGCAGCGCTTGACGTGTTCGAGACCGAGCCGCTGCCGCGCGACAGCGCTCTGCTGCGCATGGACAGCGTGCTGGCCACGCCCCATCTGGGTTATGTGGAGAAGGATGGCTACGAGATGTACTTCGGCGCCGCGTTCTCGAACCTGATCGATTTCATCGAAGGCAGGCCGAAGAACGTCCTCAATCCCTGAGGCGGCATGGCCGGGCGCCGGCCGGCAAGAAACCGGCGTCTTGGCTACACTGGCCGCCCCACATTCCACGCGCATTGTTCATGAAAACCAGGCTCTGGTCGCTCACGCTCGGAAATTTCGCCATCGGCACCGGGGCCATGATCATTGCCGGCATGCTCAACGATTTGACGGCCGGCCTGCATGTGACGCCGGCCGCTATCGGCGCGGTGATCTCGGCTTTTGCCCTCACCATCTGCCTCGGCGGACCGCCGCTGGCGGGCCTCACCAGCCGCATCGAGCGTCGTCCCTTGCTGGTGGCTTGCCTGGGCATCTATGCGCTGATGCACCTGCTGGCTTCGCTGGTGTCCAGCTACGAGATGCTGCTGCTGGTGCGCGTCCTGACTGCGATCGGCGCTGCCCTGTTCACCTCGCAAGCGGCGGCCAGCGCCAGCCTGATGGTGGCGCCCAGCGAGCGCGGCCGCGCCATTGCGATGGTATTCCTGGGCTGGTCGATTTCCGCCGTGCTCGGTTTGCCCATGGGTTCCTGGCTTGGTGCCCACATCGGATGGCGGCCGACCATGGCGCTGGTGGGATTATTGTCGGCGCTGTGCGCCCTGCTGGTCTGGCGCCAGGTGCCCGCCGGCCTTTACGTTGCGCCCATGGACCGCGCCGCCTGGCGTGCCCTGGCGCGGCACACGCCCTTGCTGTTGACGGTGGCTGTCACCGCCGTTCAAGCGGCCGGCCAATTCACCGTGCTGTCCTACCTGGCCTTGCTGTTGCGCGATTCGCTGGCGGCCAGCCCGACCCTGATCAGCCTGATGTTTGCCTGCTTCGGCATAGCCGGTGTCAGCGGCAACCTGCTTGGCATGCGCTTCATCGATCGTCTGGGTGCGGCGCGCGTGGTGCTGCTGGCCATGGCCTGCATGGCCAGCGCCCATGCCTTGTGGCCGCTGGCCACCGGCTCGACCGTGCTGACGGCGGCGTTGATCGCCTTGTGGGGACTGGGCTGTTTTTCGGTGAACGGCATCCAGCAGGCGCGCTTGGTGAGCCTGGCGCCGACGCTGGCCAGCGCCTCGGTCGCACTCAATTCATCGGCGATCTATCTGGGACAGGCGATCGGCGCCCTGGCCGGCGGAGCCCTGATCGCCGCCGGCGGCAGTCGCTGGTTGCCGATTGCCGGCAGCATCTTGATCGCATGCGCGATGCTGCTCTCGCAATGGGCCGCCGTGAAAGCGGCACAGGTGAGGATTGCGCCCGGTCGCGCTTGAAGGTTCCGCTTTGGTCAGCCGTTGAGATCGGTGGACAAATCCAGGCGGGTACGCACCACCACTTCGCGCCGCGGCGCCGTGCGGCCGAGATGCACCCAGCCCGGCGGCCAGGGCAAGGCCGGGCCCTGGTAAGGCGGCACACCCTGCTTGACCGCGATCACCGGCAGCGATTCGGGAATCGGGCCATCGCGTTGATCCCAGCCCAGGGTATAGGCGTAATTGGGCAGCAGGGCCTCGCAAACCGTTTCGAACCAGGCGGCATGGTCTTCATCGCGACCCAGCGCATGCGCCAGGCCTTCCGGATCGAAGCGCGCCAACTCGGAGGCCAGGTCGGAGGTGCTGGCGCCGGGTGCGTCGCCCCAGCCCATCACCGGATTGAGGTTGTAGTCGGAGCCCGAGCCATACCAGCCCTCGCGTCGCCGCCGCTGCATCCAATGGCGCGGCCCGGTAAACAAATGCCAGCGCCAGTGCAAACCGGAGGCATTGGGCCAGCTGTACAGATAAAGCCTTTGATAGCCGGCGCGATGCAATTCACGCACCATCGCCATCAGGCGCGCATGCGGCATGCGATCGGGACGCGCGCGACTGAACAGGATGGGTTCGCCGTCGGCATGTTGCACGCCATCGGAAGACAGATTGAGATCGAGGGTGCGGCCTTCCGCGCCGAAGCGCGCGCTGATCCAGCCGGTCATGAGATTGACCGACGTGACCACGCCGTAACCACGATGGCGATGAAAGATGACAGTGCCTGGTGCAACAGGTTTCATTGGCAAATCCGGTTCAATGAGGGCCCAGTGTAACGAACAATGCCGCGCTTGCGACAGGGCCTGTACGCAAATATCGAGAGTGAATGTTGCTTGGGGAATCGCCAGAAGACAAGGCTTGGCAAGTGGCCAAGTTTTGAGCGGGTGGCGGCGATTTAATTCCGGCCGAAGGCGAAAATAACTACAATCAAAAACCCCTTTTCATGAATTCGCCCATGTCTGTATTGGTCATCGCCGCCGGCGGCACGTTTGACAAGCGCTACGATGAAATTCGCGGCGTGCTGGATTTTGGCGAAAGCCATCTGCCGCAGGTGCTGCAGGACAGCCGCATCACTGCGCCGCATCGCCTGCAGGTCCTGCCCTTGCTCGATTCGCTGGATATGGTCGATGCCGATCGCGAACGCATCGCGCAGGCCTGTCGTCAGGCGAGCGAGCCCGGCGTCGTGATCGTGCACGGCACCGACACCATGCAGACCACGGCCGAAACCCTGGCGCGCGCGACGCTTGGCAAGACCATCGTGCTGACCGGCGCCATGATTCCGTTTGATGTGGCGCGCTCCGATGCGCTGTTCAACTTCGGCTATGCGCTGGCGCTGGCCCAGCACCTGCCCATCGGGGTGTACGTGGCGATGAACGGCACGCTCTTCAAGTGGGATGAAGTGCGCAAGAATCGCGAGGCCGGTCGCTTCGAGCGACGCTGAAAGATTCCGCTTCATTCCGCTTGCCTGATCCTGAACTGTTGGCCTTGCGAAATCTTCGGCATCGCTCTGCGCCAAGCATGAGCAATTTCATATGCCAAGGCCGTCGATATTGTCCAAACCTGTATTCGGAGAGTGCTGACTTGCTTAGTCTGGACCAAAGACCGCACCGGACCACCGGCGGCTTCGTTCAGAGGGCAAATTCATGTCTTGGCAGACCATCTCGCGTGACCGCAGAAGATTGGTGATTGCAGTTGCGTGTTTCCTGATGGTCTCGTGTGGTGGCGGCAGCGGCGACAACTCGGGGACCTTGAGTTCGCAGAGTTCGGGGAGTTCGCTCAATCTGTCGTTTGAACCGAGCGCGCCGGCGGCGGTCAATGACACCGCGACCGATGGCCTGGCCTGGTTCAACTATCGTCGCCAGCAAATCGGCCTGTCGGCAATGAGCCGCAATCCTCAGCTGGACCAGGCTGCGCTGGCACACTCCGTCTATCAGCAGAAGAACAACGTCATCTCGCACGATGAGACGCCCGGCTCGCCGGGCTATACCGGCAGCGACCTGGGCCAACGCATTGCCGCCACGGGATATGTCTTCAGTTCCAACCGCTTCGCCTATGGTGAAGTGATATCGGCCACCGGCAGCACCTCCGGCTTTGCCGCCGCGGAAGACCTGATCACGGCCATCTATCACCGCTTCGTGATTTTCGAGCCGACGTTTTACGAAACCGGCGGCGGCAGTGCCACCGTCGCCGGCGGATACACCTATTTCACCGCCAACTTCACCGCCAACGGACTGGATCACGGCCTCGGACGCGGCATGTTCGTCATGTATCCACGGCCTTCCCAGCAGGGTGTGCCGGTGAATTTCTTTTCCGACCGGGAACTACCCGATCCGGTGCCCGAGCGCAACGAGGTGGGATTTCCGATCAGCGTGCATGCCGACATCACCTCCAGTGTGGTGGTCAACACCTTCACCGTGCAGCCGCAGGGCGGCAGTCCCCTGGCGGCCAAGCTTCTTTCCAGCGCCACCGATACGGAAACACCTTCTTCGGTCGCGGCCATCATTCCGATCATGCCTTTGGCTTCCGGCACCGTGCACCAGGTGCATTTCACCGGCAGCGTCGATGGCGTGGCGGTCGACCGCAGCTGGAGCTTTACTACCCGCTAGTCAACCCGCCCGCGTTGCTGGCGCGCTCGATGGCCGGGCCGCGGGTGAATTCGCCGTCGGCCTTGCGCACGTAAGGGCGATCATGCCCGGAAAGATAGAGTGCCATGCTGGTCACCCAGCGTTGGGTCGGCGCCGGCTCGGCATAGGTGGTGGGAATCAGCGACAGCATGGTCAATCCGACCACCCAGCGCTGCAAGCGCAAATCCGGGCTGTGTTCAAAGCGCTTGATGAAGGTAATCGCCACCAGCAGCCCGAGGCCGACGCCGGTAACCACTTCCGACAGCGAGTGAAAGTGCAGCACCAGCCGGGAAACGGAAATCAGCATGGCCAGGGCCGTGGCCAGCAACATGCCGGTCTTGCGCCAGCCCGGCGCGGCCGAGCGCAGCAAGAGCCAGCCCAGCACCGGCAGGATGGCGCAGGCGCGCATGGCATGTCCGCTCACGCCGGTAAAGTCCAGGCCGGGAATACCGATGCCCCAGCCGATGAAAGCGATCTTGCTGGCCAGCACCACAAAGGAGCCAGCGCCGAACAGGACGCACCAGGTGAATGCCATGCGCCAGGCGCCGGCACTGGCCAGCCACAGCACGATGGCGGCGGCGGCCGGCATGGTAATCAGGCTGTCGCCGATAAAGGTAATGGAATGCCAGGGAATCATTGAATGCACGTTCTTGAAATGCGAGTCTTGCGTGGATCACAGGAACCGAGCTTGCAGTCTTTTATTACATATGACTTCACTGGGCGCCCGGTTGAGATTGTGCAAATAGGGCCGGTCGGGGCGACGCCACGCAACGAAGCGCATCAAGGCAGATGCGATGCTTTCCTTGAAAAGCGGCGCGGCTTGCCGGAAACCCAGGGGTTGTCGGCAAGCAGGAAACGCAGCGGTGCCTGCGCCCATTCCCCAGCGTAATGCACGCCTATGCGCGGAGTGGTCAGGATTTCGCCCACTGCGTAATCATCCGCGGCAATGAAGAGTGGGCCTTGGCACAGATCGGCACGGTTGTTGCCGAGATTCACGTCCATGGCCTTGCACAGCAGGCCTGGTCCGCGTGTGTCGAGCGCAATTCCACTCACAGGTTCCAACGCCCGCAGCAAGACTGCGCAGCCGCGCCCTTGCGCTTCGGTCACCACATTCAGGCAGTGGTGCATGCCGTAGATGAGATAGACGTAGGCATGTCCCGGCGGTCCGAACATGACTTGCGTACGCGGCGTGACACCGCGTCGCGAGTGGGCCGCCAGATCATGCTCGCCGACATAGGCCTCGACTTCCGTGATGCGGCCGATCCTGGTGCCGGCTGGTGTTCGATGCACCAGAAGCTTGCCCAGCAAGTCGCGCGCCACCGCCACCGTGTCGCGGTCATAGAAATCACGATCCAGTTGCTGCATGCGCGCCCATGAAAAAAGCCCGCGAAAATGCGGGCTTTGATGGTATCAGGCAGCGTGTGCCCGATCAGCGTTGCCGTTCGGCGATGTACTCAGTCGGCCAGGATTTGCTTGCGGATTTTGGCGACGGTCCTGGGGCTGACGGCGCCGGTGTCACTCACCAGGCGGGACAGTTGCAGCGCTTTGGAGAGGGCGGCGACCAGGCTGAAGCTGCTGCCGGCGGAAGCGGCTTGACGACGAACCGGAAGCGTGGCGCTGCGCAGAGCGATCGAAGCGGACATGGCGATTTCCTCGTAAGTAATTGAATTGATTGAATCTGTTTATGAGAGGAATATAGGTCTGCGCCCCGCTACTTACCAATTTCAAGTGGCAATACCACATATAAGCGCGCCGCATTTGAGGCGGGACTGACAGTGAATTGTCAGCTAAGTGGAAGCCACACTTACGCAAGCGCCCTGTCTGGACGACACTACAGGCTCCTGCAAAGGAATGGAAGTGACCAGCTTGAAGCCCGCCAACGTGCGGGCTTTTTTTATGCGCGTCCCGGACGTTCATGTGTCGGAAATGTCGCCAGTTGCTCTAAGTCAAACCCGATGCTGTTAGGACTTTTCCTAGGCAAGGAAGCTCCGTACTATCCACTCATCCCATTTCCCTGCCCTGGAGAGCGCAAAATGATGTCCCTGGAAAGTCTGCTGCAAAATGTTCAAGCAATCGAGTTGAAAGAGGACGTCAAACTTGCACTAGTGCTGGAACGTGCCGACGAGCAATCGCGCGCAGTGATCGAAGCCGGCGCCGCGCTCTTGCGGCAAGAGGGACTGGAGTTGGCAGCGGAATTTATTTCGAGCAACATGACCCGCCTGCTGCGCGACACCCGCGCCAAGCTGGTCCAGGTGCCGGTGGAAGCCGAGCTGGATCTGGCGGCATGAAGCACTGAATTGCAGCAGACGATAAGGGCGCCGCGGCGCCCTTATTTTTTGGGCGGGTTCTCGCGCTGGTTCGCCGCCGTGGCTTGGTCTGGGCCTGCGGCCTGATCCGATGAGTTCTCCTGCACCTGATCAGGTACGCGATAAACATCGCCATTGGTCACGCCGCTGTCACCTTTCCGGGCACGCAAATCCCGGTACACCGCCGCGCGCATGATGAGCATCGAAACCACCGGCGCCGTCATGAGGATGAACCCGGCGATCAGCAATTCATGCAGCACCCAGCGCGACTGCAGCACGCTGAAGTTCAGCATGGAAGCCAGCACCAGGCAGCCGGCGCCGAGCGTGATGGTAATGGCCGGACCGTGGATGCGCTGATAGAAAGTGGGCAAGCGCAGCAGCCCGAGTGCACCGATCAGGATGATGCTGGCACCGATGATCAGCAGCGGCACCAGCAAAATCAACGCCCACAGCGGAAGGGACGATGCCGGGCTCATTCGATGATCTCTCCGCGCATCAGGAATTTGGCGAGCGCAATCGAAGAGACAAAGCCGAGCAAGGCCAGCAGGAGCGCCGCTTCGAAATAGATCTGGCTGCCATAGCGAATGCCCAGCATCAAGGCCAGCAGCATGCCGCACATCCACAAGCTGTCCAGGGCCAGCACGCGATCATGGGCGGCCGGGCCGATCAACAGGCGCACGGCGCAAAACAGCATGGCGAGCACGATGCACACCAGCGCGTAAGCAATTGCCAGGGCGAGCACGGTCGTGGTCTCCTATCGAAAAATTTCCATGATGGGTTTCTCATAGCGCGTCTTGATGGTGTCGATCCACCACTGCGCGTCCTGCAGATCGAAGACATGCAGCACCAGTTCATGCCCTTCGTCCAGGATCTCGACCCAGACCGTTCCCGGCGTCATGTTGATCAGGCAGGACAGCAGCGCCAATCCATACGGGTTGCGCAGGTCGAGCGGAATCCTGATGAATTGCGCGTTCACTCCATCGCGGCCGGGAAACAGGATCAACGTGCCGACGTTGATTGCGGAACGGACGATTTCAAGCAGGGCCATCGGCAGCAGGCGCAACAAGGCTGCGAAGCTGGCCAGGCGCGGAAAACCGACAGGCTGCATCAGCGGCCGGGCCAGCAGCGGCGCGACGATCGCCAGCACGGCGCCCAGCAACAAGTCGGCCGGCGCCAGGCCCTGGTTGAGCAGCAGCCACAGCAGCAGCAGCATGGCCGACATCAGTGGCGAGGGCAGCCAGCGTTTCATTGCGGCTCCATTTTCAGAACACCGGGCAGCACCGGTTCCGACAGTACCCGGTCGATATATTGCCGCGGATGGTGCAGGTCCTGGTTGGTGCGCTCAAGATAGCGCAGCACCGCACCGGCTTGCACGGTCAGCATGACGCTCAACAGCAGCAGCAGACCGATAGCCAGCGCTTGCGAGCGCGGCACCGGCGGCGGCGCCACCTTGCCGGCGGCCCAGAAGGTACGCACCCCGAAACGCAAGAGCGCGATGATCGCGGCCAGTCCCGACAGCAGGATCAATGCCACCATGGTCCAGGCGCGCGGCGTGGGCTGGCCGGTGCCGGAATTGAACAGCGCATGGAACAGGCCGAACTTGGCGACGAAGCCCGAGAGCGGCGGCAAGCCGGCGATGATGAGCGCGCAAGCGGCGAAGGACAAGCCGAGGAAGGCCAGTGCGGCCGGGATGTTGACGCCCACCGGGACTTCCGGCGCCTCCTCCACCGCGAAGGCTTCCATCGTCAGCGCCAGCAATTGCGCGCCGGGCGAGCGCAGCCGTTCGATCGCTTCCAGCAGCAGCATCAGGGCCGCCAGGGCCAGCGTGGACGCCAGCAGGTAATACAGGCCGGCGGCCACCAGCGCAGTCTGGCCATGGCCAACCACCGCCAGCAAGATGCCCGAAGAGACGATCGCCGCATAACCCGCCAGCCGTCCCGGCGCCTCGGTGGCCAGCATGCCGGCCGCGCCAAACACGATGGTCGCCATGCCGCCCCAAAACAGCGCGTCAAGGCCAAAGCCGGCCGCCGCGCCCGCTTCCGGCGAAAACATCAGCAGCCAGAGGCGCAGGATGACGTAGGCGCCGACCTTGGTCATCAGCACCAGCATGGCCGCCACCGGCGGCGAGGCCGCAGCATAGGTGGTTGGCAGCCAGAAGCCGAGCGGCCACATCGCACTCTTGGCCAGAAAGGCGATCGCCAGCACCGCCACCCCGGTTTTCAGCAGCGTCAATTCATCCGGCTTCAAGGATTGCAGGCGCGCCGCCAGATCGGCCATGTTGAGAGTGCCGGCGTTGGCATAGATCAGCGTCACGCCGATCAGGAACAGCAGCGACGCCACCAGGTTGACCGCAATGTACTGCATGCCGGCGCGGATGCGCTTGACGTTGTAGCCATGCAGCAGCAGGCCATAGGACGCGGCCAGCATCACCTCGAAGAAGACGAACAGATTGAACAGGTCATGCGTGAGGAAGGCGCCGTTCAGGCCCATCAGCAGGAACTGGAACAGCGAATGAAAATGCACGCCGATGCGGCTCCAGCCCTGCATCGAATACAGCAGTGCCGCCAGCGCCAGCAAGGCGGCCAGCAGCAGCATCAATGCCGACAGGCGGTCGGCCACCAGCGCAATGCCGAAGGGCGCGGCCCAGTTCGCCGCCAGATAGACGCCGATGCCTTGCGGCCAGTGGCCCGAGTCGGCCATCCACATCAGCCGCAGCGCGATGGCGAGCAAGCCCAGCAGCGATGCCAGGTTCAGGAAGAACTTGGCGCGGTGATGCCGCTCGTTGACCATGATCAGCACGGCGCCGCACAGCAGCGGCAGCAGGATCGGCGCCAGGATCAGGTGCTGTTGCCAGTTCAAGCTCATTCCTCGGGCTCCTGGCCATCCACATGGTCGGTGCCGGTCAGGCCGCGCGAGCCGATCATGAGCACCAGATACAGCGCCGTGGTGGCAAAGCCGATCACGATCGCGGTCAACACCAGCGCCTGCGGCAAGGGATCAGCCAGCGTGGCGGGGTCGGGCAAAGCCGCGCCCGGCGTCAAGGGCGGGCGGTCGACCCACAGCCGCCCCATCATGAAGATGAAGAGGTTGACCGCGTAGGACATCAGCAGCAGGCCGGTCAGGACCTGGAACGAGCGCGGGCGCAGGATCAGCCAGATGCCCGAGCCGAACAGGACGCCGATCGAAAGCGCGATAACCAGTTCCATCAGGCCGCCTCCGATCGCGCCTGGGCCAGCGCCTCGCTGGATACGGCTGAGCCCGGCGGCAGCCGGTGGCTGCGTACCGACTGGTGCGCCAGCGCCACCAGGATCAGAAGCGTGGTGCCGACCACCACCGCAAACACGCCGAGGTCGAAAAAGAAGGCGCTTGGCAGATGAACCTCGCCCAACAGCGGCAGTTGCGCATGCAGGGTATGACTGGTGAGGAATGGATAGCCGAAAACCAGCGCGCCCAGTCCGGTGGCACAAGCGATCACCAGTCCAAGCGCGATCCAGCGCTGCGGCCGCAGGCTGATGCGCGCTTCGACCCAGGCGGTACCGGCCAGCATGTATTGCAGGATGATGGCGACGGCGACGATCAAGCCGGCGACGAAACCTCCGCCCGGAAGATTGTGGCCGCGCATGAAGAAGTAGACGGCCACCACGAATATCAGCGGCAGCAGGAAACGCAGGTAGACGCCGGCTACCGCCAGATAGCCCTGGTTTGCCTGCAAGGCCGGCGGCTGGCCGACCGCCGGATCGACGTCATCGGCCTGCTGCTCCGGGATGGCAATGCTTTCCGGCGCCGGCCGGAAACGGCGCAACAGCGCAAAGCTGGTCAAGGCCACGATGGAAAGCACGGTGATCTCGCCCATCGTATCGAAGCCGCGGAAGTCCACCAGCAGCACATTGACGGCGTTGCTGCCGCCGCCTTCCCTCAGCGAATGCAGCAGGAAAAAGTCGCCGATGCTGTGCGGCGCCGGCCGGGTCAGGACGGCATAGCTGAGCAGCGCCATCACCAGGCCGCCGAGGATGGCAAGCAGCATGTCGCGCGAGCGGCGCAACCACACCTGGCGCGGCACGGCGATATTCAGTTCGCGCGGGGTCAAGCGCGGCGGCAGCCAGCGCAATCCGAGCAGGATCAACACCGTGGTCACGGTTTCCACCATCAATTGCGTCAATGCCAGGTCGGGCGCCGACAGCCACAGGAAGGTAAGGCTGGTGGCGACGCCGGCGCCGCCGGCCAGCATGAGCGCGGCCAGGCGGTGATACTTGGCTTGCCAGGCGGCCCCCACGGCGCAGGCGCAACCGATGGCCCACAGCGCGGCGAACAGGGCATCGTGGGCGGCGTAGCCCGGCAGCGCAGCGTGAGCCAGCGGCTGCGCCCACCAGATAGCCGCCCCCACCATCGCCGCCATCAGCATCAGCAGCTGGGTTTGCAGGCGCTGGGTTCCGAGCCGCTTGATCAGCCAGGCGGCGCCAGCGCCGAGCCACAGGATCGTGCTCTCGTAGGCCTGGGCGCCATTGAAACGGCTCAGCAAGGGCGTCTTGTCGCGCATGGCCAGGCCATAGTATTTGCGCAGCATGTAATAGAGCGCGATGCCGCCGGCCAGCGCCAGCGCGCTCATGAACAGCGGCAGGTTGAAGCCGTGCCAGATATGCAGGCTGTATTCCGGCGTGTTCTGGCCCAGCACGGCCGTCACCGCCAGTTGCAGCACCGGCCCAATGCTTGCACCCGGCACGATGCCGATCACCAGGCACAACAACACCAGGACCTCGACCGGCAGGCGCATCCAGTACGAGGGTTCGTGCGGCTCTTTCTCCAGCGCTTGCGTCGGCTTCTTGAAGAAGATGCTGATGAAGCGCATCGAGTAAGTCACACTGAAGATGCCCATCAAGCCGGCGAACACCGACATCGTCCAGTCCTGCGTGCCGCCCACCAAGGCGGTTTCGGCGAAGAACATTTCCTTGGACAGGAAGCCGTTCAGCAGGGGCACGCCGGCCATGGCCGCACTGGCGACGATGGCCAGGGTGCCGGTGTAGGGCATCTTGCGGAACAGGCCGCCCAGCACGCGCATGTCGCGGGTGCCGCATTCATGATCGATGATGCCGGCGGCCATGAACAGCGAAGCCTTGAAGATCGCATGATTGAGGGTATGGAATACCGCCGCCACCAGGGCCAGCGGCGTTCCCAGTCCGAGCAGAACCGTGATCAGGCCAAGGTGGCTGATGGTGGAATAGGCCAGCAGGCCTTTCAGATCGGCTTGATAGATCGCCGTGAAGGAGCCGAGCAGCATGGTGCACACGCCGGCGCCGGCGATCAGCCAGGTCCATTCCGGGGTGCCGGCCAGCACCGGCCACAGGCGAATCAAAAGAAATACGCCCGCCTTCACCATGGTTGCCGAATGCAGGTAGGCCGACACCGGAGTCGGTGCCGCCATGGCATGCGGCAGCCAGAAGTGGAAGGGAAACTGGGCGCTCTTGGTGAGGGCGCCTAGGGCAATGCAGACCAGCACCGCGCTGTACCAGGGATGCGCGCGCACTTTGTCGCCGGCCGCCAGCACCGCGTCCAGCTCGTAGCTGCCGACGATGTGGCCCAGCATCAATACACCCAGCAGCAGACACAGGCCGCCGGTGGCGGTCACGGTGAACGCCATGCGGGCGCCGCGGCGGGCGTCGATGCGGTGATGCCAGTAGCCGATCAGCAGGAATGAGGTCAGGCTGGTCAGCTCCCAGAACACCACCAGCTGGATCAGATTCCCGGACAGCACCACGCCCAGCATCGCTCCCATGAAGGCGAGCAGGAAGGCAATGAAGCGCGGCACCGGATCCTTGGGCGACATGTAGTAGCGCGCGTAGACCGTCACCAGCAGACCGATCACCAATACCAGCAGGGTGAATACCAGCGCCAGGCCATCCATGCGCAGCGTGAAATCCACGCCATAACCTGGCAGCCAGGCGGCGCGATACTGCACCACCTCGCCGCGGTTGATTTGCGGGACCTGCAACGCGGCGATCAGCAAAGCCGACAGCGTGACAAGGCTCGCCAATACCGCTTCACGGTTGCGTGCATTGGTCTGCATGCGCGCAGCCAGCACGCAACCCGCGAAAGGCAGCAGGACGAGGATCAGCAACTGCATGGGCGCCCGGCGGCTGGCGTCCCCGGTGCGGGAACGGCGATGGAAAAGCGCGAGGAATGGGGAGGCATGCGCGCTGCCTCAGATCACGCCTTGCGCCAGCATCGCATCCGCCACCTTGACGAAGCCGGCGATGTTGGCACCGTTCAGGTAGCTGAGCTTGCCATCGTCGCGCCGGCCATATTGCAGGCAGGCCGCATGGATGGCTTGCATGATCTGCTTCAGGCGGGCATCGACTTCCTCGCGCGGCCAGGACATGCGCTCGGCGTTCTGGCTCATCTCCAGGCCCGAGGTGGCGACGCCGCCGGCATTGCTGGCCTTGCCCGGCGCATACAGGACGCCCGCGGCTTCGAAAGCATTGATGGCGTCGATGGTGGAAGGCATGTTGGCGCCCTCGGCCACGCAAAAGACGCCATTGCGGATCAGCGTGGCCGCGTCCTTGGCGTCCAGTTCGTTCTGGGTGGCGCATGGCAGGGCGACATCCACCGGTACATGCCAGGGCCGCACGCCGCTCTCGAAGCGTACGCCGGTACGTGCTGCATAGTCGCTGACGCGGCCGTAAAGATGGTTCTTCACTTCCATCAATATCGCCAGCTTTTCAGGCGTGAAGCCCTCTTCGTCGATGACGGTGCCGCTGGAGTCGGACACGGTAATCACCCGCGCGCCCAATTCCATCGCTTTCTCCACCGTGTACTGGGCGACATTGCCGGAACCGGAGACGCTGACCCGCAAACCGTCAAACGAGCGGCCGTGAAGCTTGAGCATCTCGTCGGCGAAATACACGGTGCCGTAGCCGGTGGCTTCCGGGCGGATCAGCGAGCCGCCGAAACTCAGGCCCTTGCCGGTGAATACGCAATCGGCGCGGTTGGTGAGCTTTTTCATCATGCCGGCCATGTAGCCGACTTCGCGCGCGCCCACGCCGATGTCGCCTGCCGGAACATCGGTCTCGGAGCCGAGATGGCGGAACAGCTCGCACACGAAGGCTTGGCAGAAGCGCATCACCTCGGCCGGGCTCTTGCCCTTGGGATCGAAGTCCGAGCCGCCCTTGGCGCCGCCCATGGGCAGCGTGGTCAAGGCGTTCTTGAAGGTCTGCTCGAAGGCCAGGAACTTGAGCACCGACAGGTTGACCGAGGGATGAAAGCGCAAGCCGCCCTTGTAGGGGCCGATCGCCATGCTGTGTTGGATCCGATAGCCGCGATTCACCTGCACCTGGCCATGGTCGTCCACCCAGGAGATGCGGAAAATCACCACCCGCTCGGGCTCGGCCAAGCGGTCGAGCAGGCCCTGCTCCGCATACTTGGGATGCTTCTCGATGTAAGGCCACAGGCTTCCCAGTACCTCGGTGACGGCTTGCAGGTACTCGGGCTGACCGGGATTGCGGTCGGCGACATGCTGCACGAATTGTTCGGCGGATGCGTATTTCACGTTGGAATCTCCTTGTTGTTGTCGACCAAGTTTAAACCGCTCTTTCAGGGTCAACATCACAAATTTCGCGCACAGTGCATTCGCATTTTGATTTTGCGGCGGGCGAAAGGCTGTGCTTTGAGATCACGACGGCGTCGGGCCAATCGTGATGGATGAGGCGCTTATTTGCCGATGCAGAAGCGGCTGAAGATCACGCCCAGCAAATCGTCCGAGGTGAATTCCCCGGTGATGCTGTTGAGGCGTTCCTGCGCCAGCCGCAACTCCTCGGCGAACAAGTCGAGGGCCTGATCGTTGCGCTCGGCCAGTTGGCTGGCCACTTGCAGGTGTTCACGGGCCGCCTGCAAGGCGATCAAGTGGCGTTCGCGCGCCAGGTAGACCGATTCGCCGCTCTGTTGCCAGCCGGCGATGCGCAGCAATTCATCGCGCAGGAAATTGAGGCCGGTCTTGTCGGTGGCGGACAGATAGATGTGCGTGGAGTCGGGCAGGCGATCCAGTGCCGGCGCATGGCCGGACAAATCGATCTTGTTCCACAAGCGAATCACCGGCGCGTGGCTCGGCAGCTTTTCCATGATGGCTTCGTCGCCGCGCGTCGGGCCGCGGCTGGCGTCCAGCATGTGCAGCACGACGTCGGCATTGGCCACCGCCTGCCAGCTGCGTTCGATGCCGATTCGTTCCACTTCATCGACCGCTTCCATGGCATCGCGGATGCCGGCGGTATCGATGATGTTTACCGGCACCCCATTGATCTGGATGGTCTGGCTGATCTTGTCGCGGGTAGTGCCGGCAATTGGCGTGACGATGGCGATGTCGGCGCCGGCCAGGGCATTGAGCAGCGAAGACTTGCCCACGTTCGGTTGACCGGCCAACACCACATTGATGCCTTCGCGCAGCAGCGCGCCTTGCGAGGCCTGGGCAAACACGGCTTCCAGCGTATCGCGTATGGCCTGCAGTTGGCCGCGCGCGTTGGACTGTTCGAGAAAATCGATCTCCTCTTCCGGAAAATCGAGCGTGGCCTCCACCAGCATGCGCAGCTGGATCAGCCTGTCGACCAGTTCGTGGATGGCCTTGGAAAACGCGCCCGACAGGGATTGCGAAGCCGAGCGCGCGGCCGCTTCGGTGGAAGCCTCGATCAGGTCTGCCACTGCTTCGGCCTGGGCCAGGTCCATCTTGCCGTTCATGAAGGCGCGCTGGGTGAATTCGCCGGGATGGGCCAGGCGCAGGCCGATCTCCTGGCCGGCTTCCAGGCAGCGTTGCAACAGCATTTGCAGCACCACCGTGCCGCCGTGGCCGTGCAGTTCCAGCACGTCTTCGCCGGTGTAGGAGTGCGGCGCCTTGAAGTAGATGGCAATGCCGCGGTCTATCAGCGAGCCATCTTCGCGGATGAAATCGAGATAAGTCGCATGCCTTGGCTCCAGGCTCTTGCCCGGCGCCAGACGGCACACGGCAGATGCGATGTTTCCAAGATTGCGGCCGGAGATGCGCACTACGCCGATTCCGCCCCGGCCCTGGGCGGTGGCGATGGCTGCGATGGGAAGCGAGTCGAAAAGCATGAGCGATATTTTAGCCTGTCGACCGCGCTGCTTTGCACCCCTTCTTCCCTGCAAGGCCGAAAACAAAAAAGCCTGCGCGGCGAAATGCGGCGCAGGCTTTTGCGGCTGAAGGCTGCAGTCGGCTCAGGCCGGCTTGGCGCCCTCGATGCGCTTGGTGATCACCCACTGCTGGGCAATCGAGAGGATGTTGTTCACCACCCAGTACAGCACCAGGCCGGCCGGGAAGAAGAAGAACATCAGCGAGAAAATGATCGGCATGAACATCATCACCTTGGCCTGCACCGGATCGGGCGGAGTCGGGTTCAGCTTGGTCTGGATGAACATCGATGCCGCCATGATGATAGGCAGCAGGCCGATCGGCACCAGATAAGGACCGATCTGATAGGTGCCGAACAGCGAATCCGGCGCCGACAGATCGTGGATCCAGCCGATCCAGGGCGCATTGCGCATTTCCACGCTGGCCAGCAGCACCCAGTACAAGGCGATGAAGACCGGAATCTGCACCACGATCGGCAGGCAGCCGCCGAGCGGATTGATCTTCTCGGTCTTGTACAGCTCCATCATGGCCTGGTTCATCTTCTGCGGATCGCCCTTGTGGCGCTCGCGGATTTCCGTCATGCGCGGCGTGACCGTGCGCATCTTGGCCATGCTGCGATAGCTGGCCGCCGACAGCGGGAAGAACAGCAGCTTGATCAGCACCGTCAACGCGACGATGGTCCAGCCCCAGTTGCCGATGTATTTGTGCAGCAGCACCATCAGCGCAAAGATGGGCTTGGCGATGATGGTCAGCCAGCCGTAGTCCTTCACCAGCTCCAGGCCCGGCGCCACTTTCTCCAGGCGCGAAGTTTCCTGGGGACCGGAATACAGCTTGGAATCCATGCTGGCCGAAGCGCCGGGAGCGATCGCGCCCATGGGCAGAATGGCGCCCACGGCAAACAGGTTGTTGTCGAGCTTCTTGGTGAACAGCTCGCGCTGGCCCTTGGCCGGCGGAATGAAGGCCGAGACGAAGTAGTGCTGCACCATGGCGAACCAGCCGTCTTCCGACTTGGTGGGATGCTCGGCCTTGCCCTTGGCGATGGCGTCGAAGTCGATCTTCTGGAAGTGGTGCTCGTCGGTATAGATGGCCGGGCCGGTGAAGGTGCTGTAGAAGTGCGACTCGCCTTCCAGCTTGCCGCCGTCGCGCACGATCTGCATGTAGACCGAAGGCGAAACCGGCGCCGCGCCGAGGTTGTGCACTTCATGGCGCAGACCGATTGCGTAGTCGTTGCGGTTGAAGGTGTAGGTCTTCACCAGCTTGACGCCGCCCTGCTCGGCTTCCAGCACCAGCTGCAGCTGGTTCTTGTCGCCCAGCTCGCGCGGGCCGGGACGCACTGCAAACTGCGTGCGATGGTTGGGGAAGCTGCCGCCGATCAGGCCGGTTTCACCGAGGTAGGTGCGGGCAGCGCTGTTGTCGAACAGCACGACGTTCTTCTTGGGATCATTGGTATCGCGGTGATTCAGCAATTCCAGACGGCGCAGTTCGCCACCCACGCTGTCGATCTCGACTTTCATCAGATCGGTGGTGATGTTGATCTTCTCACCCGTCACGGCGACCGGTGCCGGTGCGGTATTGGCGCTGGCGCCAGGCGTGGCGGCGCTGCTGGCGGCCGGCACTTCCGGCGCCTTGGCCGCGTTCGGCGGCGCCGAGTTGTTGGCCGCCTGTTGCGTGACCGGCGTCGGGAAGAACATCGAGGGCTTGCCGTTGTAGCGCATCCAGTTGTCCCACAGGATCAACAGCGACATCGAGAAGACGACCCAGAGGACAGTTCTTTGGATATCCATGGTTAAGTTTTCAGTTCAGATGGGTGTGGGGCGGGCGATTCTTGTGGCCCTGCACGTTTGTTTCCGGCACCGGATCATACCCGCCTGCATGCCAGGGGTGGCATTTGCACAGGCGGGCGCCGGCCAAAAGACTGCCTTTGAGCGCGCCGTGTTTCTGCACGGCTTGCGCGGCGTAGTCGGAACAGCTGGGATAAAAGCGGCAATTGCGCCCCAGGTAGGGCGAAATCGCCAGCTTGTAGGCCTTGAGCAGCAGGAGCAGGAGACGGCTCATTTTGCGCTGGCCAAAAGGCTGAGGATTTGTTCCCGGATCCGGCGCCGCATGGCGCTGCCGGAGGCCGGATCGCTCTTGCTGTTGAGCGGCGCCGAAAGGCGGATGACGCAGTCGAGACTGGGCAGCGAAGACAGCCGGAACTGCTCGCGCGCAATGCGCTTGACCAGATTGCGCGTCACCGCGCGTGGCGCCAGGCGTTTGGCCGCAACCACGCCCAGCCTGGCTTGCGGCAGGCTGTTCTTGCGGGTGTACAGCACGAAGTTGCTGGTTTTTGCCACGGGGCGCAAACGAAAAACGGATGAGAACTCATCCGTTTTGAGCAAACGCTGCGCGCGGGTATAAGGTGCAAGCCGGGATTGAAGCCTGGATGCGGGCAGCTGTGCGGTCACGCCAGCGGGGGCGTCAGGCGCAGGACTGACCTTAGACGGCCAGGCGCTTGCGACCCTTGGCGCGACGAGCGTTGATCACGGCGCGGCCGCCACGGGTGGCCATGCGCACACGGAAACCGTGGGTACGCTTGCGACGGACAACGGAAGGCTGGTAGGTACGTTTCATTATCGTTCTCGCTTTCTATAGCTATAGCTGGGATCTTGGAAGCCGGACGCTGCAGCCGGATCGCAAATGAGATTGTTGCCGGAGCGGTTGCGCGGCCTCCCGGGCTGCGCGCCGCGCGCCAACTCATGGAATTGACGCCGGACTTGCCTGCCGGCCATGCCACGCTGATCGATTGCTGAAGCCAGGCAAATGCCGGCTCGACAATGCGATGCGGGAAGCTCGGACAGCGAACCCGTGATTAGACTCTGCTTTCGCCTTCCGTGTCAATCACTTAGCAGAGAATCCAGTCCTGTCGCCGGGACTTCCAGCCGGCAAAAAAAGCCGCCGTCCTGTGGATAACTAGGCGTCGGCGAGGTAAAATAGCGGTACTCGTTCCCGGCGCCGATGAACAAAAAAACAAGTCCCCACCGGCCCCTGCTGCACCCCCGCACACTCAGTAAGAATTAATGGAAGATTTTTGGCAGACATGTTCCGCGCAATTGGAACAGGAGCTGACGCCTCAACAGTTCAGCGCCTGGATCAAACCGCTTGCGCCGCTTGATTTCGAGGAAGGACGGCTACGCATCGCCGCCCCGAACCGGTTCAAGCTCGATTGGGTGAAAACCCAGTTTGCCAATCGCATCAACGAATTGGCCATGCAGTATTGGGAAGCGCCGATCGAGGTCCACTTTGTGCTGGACCCGCGCGGCAATACCCGCCGACCGCCCGTGCCCGGCGCAACGCAGGCGCCGGCTGTTGCCAACGGC
>JAEVZY010000304.1 GCA_023392035.1 Pseudomonadota bacterium
CTATTGGCGCGGCTTCAATGCCATCGCCCATGACCTGGCCGTGAAAAATGCAGGCCTGCTGGCCGAGCGCGAGCGCCTGCAGGCCGAGCTCGACACCTGGCATGCAGCGCATCCGGGCCCGATTCGCGATGGCGCCGCCTACCGTCGTTTTCTGGAATCGATCGGCTATCTGACGCCGGTGCCCGAACAGGCCAGCATCACCACCACCAATGTCGACGCCGAGCTGGCCCTGCAAGCCGGACCGCAACTGGTGGTGCCCATTCTCAACGCCCGCTATGCCCTGAACGCCGCCAATGCGCGCTGGGGCTCGCTGTATGACGCGCTGTACGGCACGGATGCAATCGATGAAAGCGATGGCGCGACCCGCATCGGCCCAAATGGCGAAGCCTACAATCCGCTGCGCGGCGCAAAGGTGATCGCCTTTGCCCGCAAATTTCTCGACCAGGCCGCTCCGCTGGCCTCCGGCTCGCATGCCGATGCCAGCACTTACAAGGTGGTCGACGGCAAGCTGCAGGTGGCCTTGCGCAACGGAGAAACCAGCGGCCTGAAGGACGAGAACAAATTCGTCGGCTACCAGGGTGAGCCGGCCGCGCCCTCTTCCGTGCTGCTGGTGAACCATGGCCTGCACATCGACATCATCATCGACCGCGCAACAGCGATCGGCCGCAGCGATGCCGCCGGCGTGGCCGATGTGGTGATCGAGGCTGCGCTTTCCACCATTCTCGATCTGGAAGACTCGATTGCGGCGGTGGATGCGCACGACAAGGTGCTGGCCTATGCCAACTGGCTGGGCATCCTGCAGGCCAGCCTGTCGGAAAGCGTGACCAAGAACGGCAAGACCTTTACCCGCAGCCTGAATCCGGATCGGCGCTACCACGCCGGCGTCGGCGCCACGGATGCCAGGGACGGCATGCTCACCCTGCATGGCCGGTCCTTGCTGTTCCTGCGCAATGTCGGCCATCTGATGGGCAATCCGACCGTCCTGCTGGAAGACGGCAGTGAAATTCCGGAAGGGATACTGGATGCGCTGGTGTCGGTGGCCATTGCCATGCACGATCTGAAGCGCAGGCCGGGACAGGAGATCGGCAATTCGCGCACCGGCTCGGTCTACATCGTCAAGCCCAAGATGCACGGCCCGGACGAGGTGGCCTTTGCCAGCGAGCTGTTCGGGCGCGTCGAAGCGCTGCTCGGCCTGCCGGAAAACACGGTCAAGCTGGGCATCATGGATGAGGAGCGACGCACCAGCGTCAACCTCAAGGCTTGCATTGCGCAAGCGCTGCCGCGGGTGGCCTTCATCAACACCGGCTTCCTGGATCGCACCGGAGATGAAATCCACAGCGTCATGCGCGCGGGTCCGGTGCTGCGCAAGGGCGACATGAAGAGCAGCAAATGGCTGCTGGCTTATGAGCGCAGCAATGTGCTGATCGGACTGCAATGCGGTCTGCGCGGCAAGGCGCAAATCGGCAAGGGCATGTGGGCCATGCCCGACCTGATGAAAGCCATGCTCGAGCAGAAGATCGTGCACCCGAAAGCCGGCGCCAATACCGCCTGGGTGCCCTCGCCCACCGCCGCCACGCTGCACGCGTTGCACTACCACCAGGTTGACGTGGCCGCCATCCAGCAAGCGCTGGAAAAGCAGGACTCCAGGGCCGAGATCGATCGCCTGCTGGGCGAACTGCTGGAAATTCCAGTGGTGGAAAAGGCGCAGTGGAGCGCGGCCGACATCCAGCAGGAACTGGACAACAATTGCCAGGGCATTCTTGGCTATGTGGTGCGCTGGATCGACCAGGGCGTGGGCTGCTCCAAGGTGCCCGACATACACAACATCGGCCTGATGGAAGACCGCGCAACGCTGCGCATTTCGAGCCAGCACATCGCCAACTGGATGCTGCATGGCGTGGTGAATGCAGAGCAGGTCAAGGCCACGCTGCGGCGCATGGCCAGGGTGGTCGACGAGCAGAATGCCAACGACCCGGTGTACACGCCGATGGCGCCAGACTATGAATCTTCATTTGCCTTCCGCGCCGCCTGCGATCTGGTCTTCAAGGGTTTGGAGCAACCCAGCGGATATACCGAGCCGCTGTTGCATGGCTGGCGTTTGCAGCTGAAAGCGGCGCGCGCGCTGGCTTGAAAGACCGCGACCGGCACCGCACTCAGGTGCCGGCCGCGGCGCCAGTCCGAGGCAAGCAACTCAAGCCTGGCCGTGCATGGGCACTGGCGCTGAATGCTCAGCGCAAATTGCAGCCGTCATCGACGCGCCCGACTGCCACCATCCGTTTGAATTCAAAGCCGCAATGGCGCAGAACCGACTGCATCATGTGCTGCACCTCATGCATCAGCGCGTCGTGGTCGAGCGCAGAACTGCTGATGCATATGCTGCATGGATATTGACCGTCCAGGACCGAATCGGGATGGGGCGAGGTCAGGCGGAATTGCAGCAAGTCCTTGCGCCCATGGTAGAAGGGCTGTCCGGCCTCTGACTCCAGGGGCCGCTGCTTGATCAGGGGCAGGTCCAGCGCGGCGAAGAATTTCTCGGCAAAACAATCAAAGCTTGCCACGCCTTCGGCCCGCCCAAGCAGGGACACCGCGTTCATCGCGCGACCGCGCGCGAATGGTAGTCGGGCCAGCAATTCAGCCTGCCGTCACGCCGTATGCGTGTGACCAGATAATCGGCAATTTCAAGCTCGCGCGCGCCCGTGGCGGAATTGATCGATTGCACGGAAAGCTCGTAATCGCCTTCCGCCAGCGACTCTTCCGACGAGGGGTCGGCATTGCGCGCGGCAGAGAAGATGTAGCGCAATCCACCGCGCTTGCCGATCCAGGTGGTATATCCGGGCCCGGGATCTTCCGCCGGCTCGAACATCACGCCGAAAATCTGGCCCAGAAAATTTGCGGTTTCGGACATGGACCGGATACCTGAAATACGGACCGTGCCGGAAGAGATGTATGAAGTCAGTGACATGGCTTGCCGTCTTCGAAGAGGGATTCGTGAAATCGGCGAAGTCAGGTGCATGCGAAGGTGCATCCTGATCCCCGCATTTGGACTGGCGGGAACTGTCGCATGCGTTGAACCACCGGCACACGTTTATTAGAGCGAGCGGCGGCAACTGTGCGTCGATCGATTTCGTGGGCGAAAATCTCATCAAGGCTGCGCTCAACGCTATGGCTTTTCCCCGGGATTGGATCTGCTTCAGTGTGCGGAACCCGGCACAGGCGCCAGCCACATAGAAAAACACCGCTTGATGACAGTGATATGCATACGTCCACCGAACTCAGCAATCTCTTGAGCCACATGCCGCTGCATCGTCCCGAAACTCCCCCGGCACACCTCTACTACCCGACCTCGACCCGCCTCCTGGGCGCAATCCTGAGCCGGGGCTTGCGCTCGCGCCCGAACCACATGCTGCACTTGTTCGACGATGCAGAGACCGCCAACTCGCTGGCGCCGCCACTGGCCGAGCGCGTCATCGTCACCGTACAAGCGGCCAGCATGGCGGAACAGGGCTTTTCCTTCCGGCGCGCAGAGAACGGCGTATGGCTGACTGAGTCAGTGCCGCCGGAATTTCTCTTGTAGCCAGGCGGACCTGAGTGGCGGCGACAAGGATGACGTGATTGCCGCCAGCGACGCCCGAACGCGCCGCAAAACGAAAAAGCCCAGTCGCATGCACTGGGCTTTTTGTTTGAAGAACTTGGTGCCGGCTGCAGGACTTGAACCCGCCACCCCCTGATTACAAATCAGGTGCTCTACCGGATGAGCTAAGCCGGCACGGAAAAAGGAAGCCGATTATACGCGATGCAGGACACCTACTTGATGCGTGTCAGCGTCGGCCGGCCGCCGCCTTTCTTGGGCGGCTCCGGTTCATGGTCGCCAGCGGGTGTGTTTTCATTGATCGGCACCGCGCTCAAGCCTGGCTCGGGCAGCGATTCCGGGGCGTCCTGAGGCGCGCCGCCTTGTGCTTCGTCCGATTCGCTGATGGTGCGCTCGAAAGCCATGCCCTGGCCGTTCTCGCGTGCATAGATGGCCAGCACATTATCGACGGGGATGATCAGGTCGCGCGCCACGCCGCCGAAGCGGGCGGTGAAGAAGATGTACTCGTTTTCCATCTTCAGTCCCTGGGTGGCGACGAAGCTGATGTTGAGTACGATTTCGCCATTCTTTACGTGCTGCTTGGGGACGACGGTACGTCCGTCCACGGCCACCGCGATGTAGGGCGTATAGCCGTTGTCCGTGCACCATTCATAAATGGCGCGCAGCAAGTAAGGCTTGGTGGAATTGGGTTTGTCTGAAGTTGCCGTCATGGGCGCCTCTGCATGATGCGCCCGCGGGATGGCGCTCCCGCGGGCCGGTTTGGCCGCGCTTAACGACGCATGACTTTTTCAGAAGGCGTCAGCGCCTCGATGTAGGCGGGACGCGAGAAAATCCGCTCGGCATACTTCATGAGGGGCGCTGCAGTCTTGGAAAGTTCAATTCCATAGTGATCCAGGCGCCACAACAGCGGTGCAATGGCCACATCCAGCATCGAGAACTCATCGCCCAGCATGTACTTGTTCTTGAGGAACAGGGGCGCCAGTGTGGTCAGGCGATCGCGGATCTCGTTGCGCGCCCTTTCGTGCGCCTTTTCCGAGCCTTTGGACTTGTCATTTTCCAGAGAATGAACATGCACAAAGAGTTCGTTCTCGAAATTGAACAGCATCAGGCGCGCCCGAGCCCGCATCGCCGGGTCGGCCGGCATCAGTTGCGGATGCGGAAAGCGCTCATCGATGTATTCATTGATGATGTTCGATCCGTAGAGAATCAGGTCGCGCTCCACCAGGATCGGCACTTCACCATAGGGATTCATGGTGGAAATGTCTTCCGGCTTGTTGAAGAGGTCCACGTCCCGGACTTCAAAGTCCATGCCCTTTTCGAACAGCACCAGGCGGCAACGTTGGGAGAATGGGCAAGTCGTGCCCGAATATAGAACCATCATCTTGGCGTTCCTCAGAAACAAATAGGGTGAGACCGGGATTCGGGCTCACCCTTCAGCTCGCGCCCCTGCCGACAAACCGCTGCCGGCTCCAGGGCGCTTATATTGGGTCTATTTGATCTCTTTCCAGTACGAAGCGGACAAACGCCACGCAAGAATCATCAGCAAGGCCAAAAACAGCACGACAAAGACGCCAACCTGCTTGCGCTTGGTCGCCACCGGCTCGGACATCCAGTTCAAATAAGACACCAGATCAGCCACGGCGTTGTCATATTCAACAGCCGACATCTTGCCGGGCGCGACCTGTTCAAAACCAGCGAACTTGTGGATGGTCTTGTTGGCGTCGTGCGGATCTTTTTCTTCCACGAACTTGGCGTTGCGCACACCCTGCAGCTCCCATAGCGCATGCGGCATGCCCACGTTGGGGAAGACCATGTTGTTCCAGCCGGTGGGCCGGGTGTCATCCTTGTAGTAGGTGCGCAGGTAGGTGTAGATCCAGTCTGAACCCGAGCCGAGTTCGGAAGACTTGGCGCGCGCAATCACCGACAGATCAGGCGGGATCGCGCCAAACCATTTCTTGGCGTCGGTCGGGTTCATGCTGATCTTCATCAGGTCGCCCACTTTCTCGCTGGTGAACAGGAGATTGTTCTTGATCTGGTCTTCGGACAGCCCCAGGTCGCGCAAGCGGTTGTAGCGCATGGAGTTGGCCGAGTGGCAGTTCAGGCAATAGTTCACGAACAGCTTGGCACCGTTTTGCAGCGAAGCGACATCGTTCTTTTCAGGCGCGCGATCCAGCGGGAAACCGCCTTCATTGGCCAGGGCCAGGGCCGGCAGCAGGGCAGCAAGCGCGAACAGTTTTTTCAGCAGATTCATTCTTGTTATCCCTCGCGGCTTAGTGCGGCTTGAACGTCACGCGTGCCGGTACCGGCTTGAACTCGCCCATTTCGCTCCACCACGGCATCAGCATGAAGAAGCCGAAATAGATGAAGGTGCAGATCTGGGCCACCAGGGTGCGGCTCTCGGTCGGCGGCATCACACCCAGATAACCCAGCACCAGGAAGGCGATGCCGAACAGGATGTAGACATACTTGTGCCAGCTGGGACGATAGCGGATCGACTTGACCTTCGAACGGTCCAGCCAGGGCAGGCCGGCCATGATCAGCACCGACACGCCCATCAGCACCACACCCCAGAATTTGGCGTCCAATACCAGCATGCCGGCGATGATGGCCAGGCCAACCACTGCAAAGGCGACCTTCACCTTGTAGGACAGGCGCGACTTCAGCCACACCAGCGCCACATAGCCGACCACGCCGGCAATCAGGGCCCACATGAATTGCGAGGTGGTGGCGCGCAGGATGGAATAGAAAGGCGTGAAGTACCATACCGGCGCGATATGCGGCGGCGTCTTCAGCGGATCGGCCGGAATGAAGTTGTTGTACTCCAGGAAGTAGCCGCCCATCTCCGGCGCAAAGAACACGATGCAGCTGAAGATCACCAGGAAAATGCAGGTGCCGAAGACATCGTGAGCCGTGTAGTAGGGATGCGAGGGAATGCCGTCCAGCGGGTGGCCGTCCGGTCCCAGGGTGTCCTTGATCTCGACGCCGTCCGGATTGTTGGAGCCCACTTCGTGCAGCGCGATCAGGTGCGCCGCCACCAGGCCCAGCAACACCAGCGGAATGGCGATCACGTGGAAGGAGAAGAAGCGGTTCAGCGTGGCGTCCGACACCACGTAGTCGCCACGAATCCACAGCGACAGGTCAGGGCCGATGAAAGGAATGGCGCCGAACAGGTTGACGATGACTTGCGCGCCCCAGTAGGACATCTGGCCCCAGGGCAGCAGGTAACCGAAGAAGGCTTCAGCCATCAGCATCAGGAAGATGCCCACGCCGAACAGCCAGATCAGTTCGCGCGGCTTGCGGTAGGAACCGTAAAGCAGACCGCGCGTCATGTGCAGATAGACCACGATGAAGAAGGCCGAGGCGCCGGTGGAGTGCATGTAGCGGATCAACCAGCCCCAGGACACCTCGCGCATGATGTATTCGACCGAGGCGAAGGCCAGGTTGGCATCCGGCTTGTAGTGCATCACCAGGAAAATGCCGGTGACGATCTGGATCACCAGCACCAGCATGGCCAGCGAGCCGAAGATGTACCACCAGTTGAAATTCTTGGGCGCGTAGTACTTGCCCCATTGGTCTTCCCACAGCTTGGTCAGCGGGAAGCGCGAATCGATCCAGGCCAGGGCTTTCTCGGACGTGGACGCTGTCTCCGGTACTTTCTTTTCTACGAATGCCATCTCAAGCCTCGCCTTTCTCGTCCTTGCCGATCACCAGCTTGGTATCCCCCACGTACATGTGGCGCGGGACTTGCAGGTTGTCAGGTGCGGGTTTGTTCTTGAACACGCGACCGGCCAGGTCGAAGGTGGAGCCATGGCAGGGGCACAGGAAACCGCCCTGCCAGTCGTCCGGCAGCGAAGGCTGGGGGCCGGCCTGGAAGCGCGCCGTGGGCGAGCAGCCGAGATGGGAGCAAATCCCCACGCACACCAGGTATTCGGGTTTGATCGAACGATTTTCGTTGCGGGCGTAAGTCGGAGTCAGTTCATCCGGATTGCGCTGCGATTTGGGATCGGCCAGTAAAGGATCGAGCTTGGGCAGCTCTTCAACCTGGGCCGGCGAACGGCGCACGATCCAGACCGGCTTGCCGCGCCACTCGACGGTTCTCATTTCGCCCTGCGCCATGCCGGCGATATCCACTTCCACCGGGGCACCGGCCGCCTTGGCCCGCTCCGATGGCTGGAAACTTGAAACAAACGCACCTGCAGTTGCCAAACCAGCCACCCCACCCGCCGCACAGGTCGCGACGAGCAAGCCCCGTCGACCGGAGTCGACTGCCTTCTCGTTACTCATACCAACCCCAAAAAGTTGAATCGGAATTTGAACCAGATCCTGCAACCAGCTATCAGCAACCGTCGATTATATCGAGCGATGTCCTTTTTTTAAAGCAAAACTGCCCAGGCGGAAGCGGCAAGCGGAGCGGGGAATGGTATCTTGTGACATGGAGGGAGACGCAAACAAGCGCCCGAATCCATGCAAGATGCAGTCATTTACGTACAAGGGGAAAAGGGAATGAGTACTTTGAAGGACTTCAAAGCATTTGCCGTCAAGGGCAATGTGATTGATTTGGCCGTCGGCGTGATTATCGGCGCGGCTTTTGCCAAAATCGTCGATTCGCTGGTGGGCGACGTCATCATGCCGGTGGTCTCGAAAATCATTGGCGGCCTGGATTTCAGCAGTTACTACATCCCGCTGAATCACCAGGGGTGGAGCCTGCCGCTGGCCGAGGCCAAGAAAGCCGGCGCGGTGCTCGCCTATGGCAATTTCCTGACCATCCTGATCAATTTTATTCTGCTGGCCTTCGTGATTTTCCAGATGGTGCGCCTGATCCAGCGTGCGCGCGGATCGGAGGAAGCGGCCGCCCCGCCGCCGGTGGCGCCCCCGCCTGCAGAGGAAGTGGTCCTGCTGCGTGAAATTCGTGACTCGCTGGTGGCCGGCGCCCCCAAAGCCAAGCAGAACGCCGAAAGCCTGAACTAGGCAGCGGTTGCGGCAAGCCGCCGGTCACATTTTGCCGTCGTCGCGTCCGGCCAGGCGGATCAGTCCGCGCCGCTGGGCTTCATAGACCGCCTCGCCGCGCGAATGGACCGACAGCTTGCCATAGATGTTCTTGACATGGGTCTGTACGGTCAGCACCGACAGCCCCAGCTGCGCGGCCACGTCGCCGTAACTGTCGCCATGGGCGATCCGTTCCAGAATCACGGTTTCACGCCGGGTCAAAAGCGAAAGCGCGCGGCTTTCCGCCTCTGCGCGCAGGATGGAACCGCCACGCATGCGCTCCAGCACCTTGCGCGCGATCAGGGGGCTGATGGGCGAGCCGCCCTCGTGCAATTCAAGCAGAGCCTTCACGATGTCGGTGCGCCCGGCATCCTTCAGCACATAGCCCGAGGCGCCGGCTTCGATACAGGCCAGTACCGCGTCTTCGTCACTGGACATGCTGATGACCAGGATGCCCGTTCCCGGGCTGTAACGGCTGCAGGCGCGGATCACGTCGACGCCCGAGCCGTCGGGCAAGCCAAGATCGGTCAACAGCAAATCGGGTTTGTTGGCGGCCAGCCAGGTGACGGCGGGCTTGGCCCGGTCGAAGACGGCAATCAAGGTCAGGCGCGGTTCGGATTCCACTGCCAAAGACAGCAGGCTTCGGGTCACCGCATCGTCCTCGACAATGGCGACGCGCAATCGTGGCGCCACCGGAGCGGCTTCCTGCAACATGGGCTTCCCGCAGAGGCTAAGATGGCGCAAAGCTTAGCATGCTGACAATGCCTCGCCCAGGTTAGCCAAGCACTAATATTTGGGTCCGATTTAGACCGGATTGGGGATGTCGATGAAGCGATGTTCGATAGCAAATCGCTGCGCAAGGTGTTCGCCCAGCGCCTGCACGCCATAGCGCTCGGTCGCGTGGTGTCCGCAAGCCAGGTAGGCGACGCCGCTCTCGCGCGCCAGGTGAACCGTTGGCTCCGAGATTTCGCCGGAGAGATAGCAGGTGGCACCAGCCGCAATCGCATCGCCCAGATAGCCCTGGGCAGCCCCGGTGCACCAGGCCAGCGTTCCGAGCGCGGCCTCGGGGTCACCGATCAGGAGCGGCGCCCGACCCAGGACAGTTCCCACCCGCGCCGCCAGCTCACCCACGGTTCTCAGCGCCGGTTCGGCCTGGCCCAGCCAGCCGATGCCGTCTTCGCCGAAGCGGCCGCTGGCCTGAAGGCCAAGGCGCGCGCCAAGCTGGGCGTTGTTGCCGAATTCAGGATGGGCGTCCAGCGGCAGGTGATAGGCCAGCAGATTGATGTCGGACTGGAGCAGCAATTTGAGCCGGGCATGCTTCTGGCCGACGATGCGCGGGTCTTCACCGCGCCAGAAGTAACCGTGGTGCACCAGCACCGCGTCGGCGTTGTGCGCACGGGCCTGTTCCAGCAATGCCAGGCTGGCGGTGACGCCGCTCACCAGCAGGCGCACCCGGTCACGCCCCTGGACCTGCAAGCCATTAGGGCAGTAATCGCGAAAGCGGTTAATATCCAAAGCCTGGGCCAGATATTGCGTCAATTCATCCCGGTCTGCGCCTGCGTTCATACTTACCTTTCAACGAATAGTCCATGCGACGACTGTGGCTGCTTTTCGCGCAAACCGTAACTGTCGGGCTTGCGCTGTGGTTCATTGTAGCGACCCTCAAGCCCGAGTGGCTGGCTTCCCACTCCCTGGGCAAAGGCTCGACCCAAAGCGCATCGAGCATCGTGCCGATGCAGGAATCCACGCTGGCGCCGCCGGCGCATTCATCCTTCCGCGATGCGGCGCGGCGCGCCATGCCGGCGGTGGTGAACATCAATACGTCCAAGGCCGTTCGCCAGCCCAGCAATCCGCTGCTGGATGATCCCTTGTTCCGGCGTTTCTTCGGCGGCGAGCAGCGCGCCCAGCCGGAGAAACAGGTCAGCCTGGGCAGCGGCGTGATCGTCAGTTCGGACGGCTTCGTGCTGACCAACAACCACGTGGTGGAATCGGCCGACGAGATTGAAGTCGCCCTGGCCGACGGCCGCAAGATCAGCGGCAAGCTGGTCGGCACCGATCCCGAAACCGATCTGGCCGTCATCAAGATCGACATGAAGGATCTGCCGGCCATCACCCTGGGCAATCTCGATGCGGCACGGGTCGGCGACGTGGTGCTGGCCATCGGCAATCCCTTCGGTGTCGGGCAGACCGTCACCATGGGCATCATCTCGGCGCTGGGCCGCAATCACCTTGGCATCAACACCTTCGAGAATTTCATCCAGACCGACGCCGCCATCAACCCGGGCAATTCGGGCGGCGCGCTGGTGGACACCAATGGCCATCTGCTGGGCATCAACACCGCCATCTATTCGCGCAGCGGCGGTTCGCTGGGCATAGGCTTTGCGATACCGGCCACCACCGTCAAGCAGGTGATGGAATCCATCATCAAGACCGGCAAGGTGGTGCGCGGCTGGATCGGCGTCGAACCGCAGGACATCACGCCAGAACTGGCGGAAAGCTTCGGCCTGGCGCGGCGTTCCGGCGCCATCATCGCCGGCGTGCTGCGCGGCGGTCCGGCCGATCGCGGCGGTCTCAAGCCGGGCGACATCCTGACCGCCATCAACGGCAAGCCGGTGACCGATACCACCGACATGCTCAACACCGTGGCGCAACTGGCGCCGGGCAGCAAGGCGAAGGTCAATATCCTGCGCGGCAAGCAGGAGAACACGCTGGAGATCGCGGTAGGCACCCGTCCGCCGCGTCGCCCCGACACCACTGAATGAGGTCCTCATGCATGTGCCTGACCTGATCGGTTTCCTGGGTGACCTGCAGCGCAACAACAACCGCGCCTGGTTCGCGCTGAACAAGCCGCGCTACGACATCCTGCGCGCCGAGTTCCTGGAGCTGGTGACGGCGCTGATACGCGACATCGGAAAATTCGATCCGGCGGTGCTGGCCTGCAATCCGAAGAAGGCGCTGTTCCGCATCAACCGCGACACCCGCTTCGCCAAGGACAAGGCGCCGTACAAGGACACGTTCTCGGCCGCCATCACAGCCAGCGGACTGAAAAAGCCCAGCCAGGGCGGCGGCCCGGCCTATTATTTCCACATCAATTCCGAAGGCACGCTGCTGCTGGCGGCCGGCGAATGGATGCCACCGCCGGATCGCCTGCTGAAGATTCGCCAGGCCATCGACAACGACCCCAAGGGTCTGAAGAAAGCCCTGAACGGCAAGGCCCTGAAGGAAACCTTCGGCGGCTTGCAGGAAGAAGGCCGGCTGGCGCGCGCGCCCAAGGGCTGGGACCCCGAGCATCCGGACATCGACCTCATCCGCAACAAGAATTACATGGTCTGGATGGAGCGCGATTTGCGCAAGAAACTGCCGGCCGACCTGGAAAAGGAAATGGTGGCGCGCTTCAAGGATGCCCTGCCCCTGGTGACCTGGCTTCGGGCCATCAACTGAGAATCAAGACTCCGTCTGCTCTTCCGGCGCCTGCGTGGCGCGCACGAAGATGGGGGCGATCAGCAAGCCCACTTCATACAGCAGGCACAGAGGCACGGCCAGGAACATCTGGCTCATCACGTCCGGCGGCGTGACCACGGCGGCGATGATGAAGGCGCCCACCACCACGTAGGGGCGGATCGATTTCAGCTTTTCGATGGTGACGATGTTCATGCGCACCAGCACGA
>JAEVZY010000183.1 GCA_023392035.1 Pseudomonadota bacterium
CAGGTGGAAGCCCTGCGCAAGATGCTGCTGGCCATGGCCTCCGACATGCGCGCGGTGATGGTGCGCCTGGCTTCGCGCCTGACCACGCTGCGCTTTTTTGCCGACAACAAGCTGCAGGATGAGCGCAGCGAAAAATACGCTCGCGAAACCTTCGAGCTGTATGCGCCGCTGGCCAACCGCCTCGGCGTGTGGCAGTTGAAATGGGAGCTGGAAGACCTGTCTTTCCGCTTCATGGAGCCGGAAGCCTACAAGCGCATCGCCAGGATGCTGGAAGAAAAGCGCCTGGAGCGCGAAGCCTTCGTCGCCCATGCGATTGCGCGCCTGAAGGCGGAGCTGGCGGCGGCCGGCATCAAGGCCGAGGTGTATGGCCGGCCCAAGCACATCTACAGCATCTGGTCCAAGATGCGCGGCAAGTCGATCGATTTCTCCGAGCTGTACGACGTGCGCGCCTTTCGCGTGATCGTCGATAACGTGCGCGACTGCTACACGGTGCTGGGCATCGTGCACAACATCTGGACCCCGATTCCCAAGGAATTCGACGACTACATTTCCCGCCCCAAGCCCAATGGCTACCAGTCCCTGCACACGGTGGTGGTGGGCGAAGACGGCCGCGCGCTGGAGGTGCAGGTGCGCACCGCCGAGATGCACCACTTCGCCGAATACGGCGTGGCGGCGCACTGGCGCTACAAGGAAACCGGCGGCAGTTCCGCCACCACCGCGCAGAAATACGACGAAAAAATCGCCTGGCTGCGGCAATTGCTGGCCTGGAAGAGCGAGGTGGTCGACAGCGTGCTGGGGCCGGAAGAATTGCAGCAGCAATGGGTGGAAAAGCTCAAGGCCGCCACCCTGGATGAACACATCTATGTGCTGACGCCGCAAGCGCGCGTGATCGAGCTGCCCAATGGCGCCACGCCGATCGACTTTGCCTACCATCTGCACAGCGATGTCGGCCATCGCTGCCGCGGCGCCAAGGTGGATGGTGTGATGGTGCCGCTCAATACCGCCTTGCAGAACGGACAGACGGTGGAAATCATTACCGCCAAGGGCGAGCAGGCCGCCAGCGGCACCGCCGGTCCCTCGCGCGACTGGCTCTCGCCGGGCTATACCGCCAGCAGCCGCACGCGCTCCAAGATCCGCGCCTGGTTCAACGCGGTGGAGCATCAGCAGACGCTGGCCACCGGTCGCGCCCTGATCGAAAAAACCTTGCAGCGCGAAGGCAAGACCGCGGTCAACCTGGACGAGTTGGCGCACAAGCTGGGTTTTGCCAAGCTGGACGATTTCTTCATGGTGGTGGGCAAGGAGCAATTCAGCCTGCGCCATGTGGAAGCGGCGCTGCATGGCGAAGAGCCGCGCGAGACTAATCCCGATGAAGCGGTGGTGGCCAGGAAGAGCCGCGCCTCCAGCGTGATGCAGGGCGCCAAGTCGGGCGTGCTGGTGGTCGGCACCGAGGGCTTGCTGACGCAATTGGCGCGTTGCTGCAAGCCGGCGCCGCCGGACCCCATCGTCGGCTTTGTCACGCGCGGCAAGGGCGTCTCCATCCATCGCGCCACTTGCAAGAATTTTGCCGAGATGAGCCAGCGGGCACCCGAGCGCGTGATCGAAACCGAGTGGGGCGTGACCGGCGCCGACACGGTCTATCCGGTGGATATTTTCGTGCTGGCGGCCGATCGCCAGGGCTTGCTGCGCGATATTTCAGAGATATTCCTGCGCGAGAAGATCAATGTGATCGGCGTCTCCACCCAGAGCGCCAAGGGCCAGGCGCGCATGAGTTTCACGGCGGAGATCGGCTCCACCTCCCAGCTCAGCAAGGCGCTCAATTCGATCCGTGAGGAAGTGCAGGGCGTGCATGAAGTGCATCGTCACTGATTGGTTTTTCTGGGCGAAACAAAGTGCTGGCATGTGGCAAAAAAGCTGGCTATAATCTCGCTTCTTCGTTAGGCGCGTAGCTCAGCTGGTTAGAGCACTACCTTGACATGGTAGGGGTCGTTGGTTCGAGTCCAATCGTGCCTACCAACAATCTGTTTGAATTCAATAACTTAGAATACTCAGCCGGAATTGTTGGGATGAATTTTGGGGTGAAAAGCCGTCGCTTGCGACGGCTTTTTGCTTTTCTGCGCTGCCCATTGCCGCGGCCAGCATGGCGGGACGCTCACACGGGGGATACGCCGCATGGCTTTTTGCGCCAAGCAGGTCAGGACAACTCGGTAAGGGGAGTTCCTGTGGTTCGCGTTGACTGTTCCTTGCCAGTGCTAGCTGCGATTAGTAGCGGCCTGATTTTAAAAGCCGCGACAGAGACCCAAGGGCATTGGCGATCGAGGGCGACCGTTTCGTCGACTTGAGGTTTCAAGGCAATCAAAACGGCCGTTATTCCTATTCGTGCAGCGTGACGCGATTACGCCCATCTCGCTTGGAGCGATAAAGCGCGGCATCCGCTTCGGCGAGAAGCTGTTCAGGTGATGTGAGCTGCCTTGCCATGCAAGCGGCAACACCGATGCTGACAGTTGTTTGTCCACCTGCGGAACCCAGATCTGCCGACGAATTTTGCTCTACGGCAGCTCGCACGCGCTCCGCGACGGTTGCTGCGTCGGATAGTGTCTGATTCGGCAAGATGATCGCAAACTCCTCGCCACCATAACGAGCGACGAGGTCATAGGTGCGCACCTGGCTTGATAATGCGGCGGCAACCCGCTTGAGGCACTCATCTCCCTCGGGATGACCGAACGTATCGTTGTAACGCTTGAAATGGTCCACGTCGACCAGCAGCAATGATAGCGGTTGCCCCTCTCGGCTTGTATGCGCCCATTCATTGAGCAAGGTCTGGTCGAAGCAGCGGCGATTCGCAATGCCCGTCAGCCCATCGCGCATGACCAGGCTTTCCAGCGCAAGTTGGGCCTCCTTCTGCACTGTCATGTCCCTCCACGTTTCGAGCACCCCGAATAATTCGCCTGCCTTGTTGTAAATGGGGCCTGCGTCAATGATCAGATACCGGCGGCCTCCGGCCCGCGGCATCTCGCACCATCCTGCTGCACTCAGCATGTCCTGCCGCCGGTCATTCGGGTCTTCACCAGAAGACACGCTGTGGATCGAGTACAGTGCCTTCGCATCGTCGATACGATTATTCAGGATCATGTCGGCAAGTGTCGGGCGCTGCTTCCGATAAAAGGCGCGCCAATGATCCGACGTCCCGACCACTTCTTCGGCCGCCACGCCCGTCAGGTGTTCGCAGGCGCGATTCCAGATCACGACGCGGCCCTGCACATTGAGGACGAATGCGGGAACGATAAGTTGCACCATCAGGCTGACCGCAAAGTCGTAGGTGCCGTCGCTGACTGCGTCCGAGGATGATTGTTTCTGATTCTGTCTTGCTTCAGTCATGGTGCTCTTGGGCTGGATTTCGCTTCCAGGCGGTCCCCCATCTTGTTGACCCGGAACATAGTCTGTGCACCGAGCTGCTTGGTCATCCAGGAAGGGGGATTCGCGTCATGCTTCCTGCTTTGTTATTCGGACATGAACGGTTAGCGGCGCGCCCGCTGCGATTTCGAATTCCGCGAGTTGCCGGATTAGCCTCTCGGTCAGCACATACTCGGCCGACAGCAGTAGCGAGCCGTCGCGGCGCATCAGATCGCGGCTAATGGCCATCCCGGGCCGCAGTTGCGCCACGGGAAGCGCCTCGTCGTGCACCGCCTCGACCGCGACGCTCCCGGAAATCACATCCTGAAAGGCGGCAACTATCGCACCGTCGTAACGCTTACCTCGATTCTCGATCACTATCGCCGCTGCCTGCTCCGGCCGCAGCGGGCGCTGCTGCAGCACGCCAATCTGCAGGTTGTCATAGTCACTCACCACCGCAAGGATGCGGGCGCCGGTCGGGATATCAAAGCCGGCCAGGGCGTCGGGAAAGCCGCTCCCGTCGAATCGCTCCTGATGAGTACGCACCAGGTACGCCGCCTCCTGCAGGTCTGCCAGCGGCATTAGCAGTTGTTCGCCGCGGCTCGGGTATTTCCGGTACAGCCCGAGCTGCTCGCCATTCATGAGCGGCACCGGCAGCGCCAGCAAGTCGTCGGGGAAGCCGACCTTGCCGAGGTTGTGCAGCAGACCGGCGACGAACACCGTCTGCGCCTCGCCAGCGTCGAGACCCAGGCGGGCCGCTACGCGACGCGCCAAGTCCGCCACACGCCGCGAATGACCGGCAAGATTGGGGGCACGCATTTCGATGATGCTCGACAAGACCTTGATCGAGGTCAGGAAGCCAGCCTTCAGCTTGCCGTTGGCCGACAACAGTTCATCATGCGTGCGCGCGAGTTTGGCAGTGCGTTCCGCGACCTTGTCCTCGAGACTGGCATTGAGCAGTTTCAGCTGCTCGTTCTGCTGCCGGGTCAGCGTCTCGAGTCGCACCCTCTCGCGCTCGAGCGACTGGCGTTCCAGCGCGAGACGCATCACCAGCAGCATGTCATGGTCGCTCCAGGGCTTTGTGATATAGCGGTGGATTTCGCCACGGTTGATCGCGTCCATGATCAGCTCGACATCGGCGTAGCCGGTCAACATGATGCGCATCGTCCGTGGCCAGCGTTGGCGCACGTGTTCGAGGAACTGTGCGCCGTCCATGCCCGGCATGCGCATGTCGGAAATCACGACGTCGACTGGCTGCTCTGCCAGCACGCGCAGTCCGGCACCGCCGCTCTCCGCGGTCAGCACCTGATACCCCATGGGCCGGAACAAGCGCCGCAAGGCTGAGAGAATGTTCGGCTCGTCATCGACGCAGAGAACCACCGCCGCGCCGCGGCCCGGCGCGTCAGCACCCTCAAACGCTGTCATTGGCGCTCTCCGCTGCTTCCCGGAGGGGCCTCGGCCTGCCGAATCGGCAGTGTGATCCGGAAGGAGGTGCCCTCGCCGGGCTCGCTGTCGACTTCAATCCGGCCATTGTGCTTGTGGATGATGCCGTAGGAAAGCGACAAGCCCAAGCCCGTGCCGCTCCCGATCGCCTTGGTCGTGAAGAACGGGTCGAAGATGCGCGACTGGATCTCGCGCGGAATCCCGCAGCCGTTGTCGGCGATCGTGAGCCAAACGTGATCACCTTCCGTGCCGGTACGGATCGTGATGCGGCCGCGTGGGCCCGTGATCGCATGGGCGGCATTGACCACGATGTTCATGATGACTTGATTGATCTGCGATGGCAGGCACTCGATGTCGGGAATAGTTCCGTATTCCTTGATCACATCGGCCTTGTACTTGACTTCATTGCTGACGATATTCAGCGTCGAATCGACACCCTGGTGCAGGTTCGCCCATTGCCATTCCTGGTCGGCCTCCACGCGCGAAAAGTCCTTCAGGTCCTGCACGATCTTGCGCACCCGGACAATGCCTTCTTTCGACTCCGCCATCAACGCGGGGATGTCCTGCATCAGAAAGTCCAGGTCGATGCGTTCGCGCATTGTGCGCAGGGACGCCACCACGTGGGCCGTTCCGATGCTGCTCTCGGCCGCTTCATAGGCACGCAACATCTCGAGCACGCCGGCAATGTAGTTTTCCAACGTACCGAAATTGGAAAACACGTACCCGATCGGATTGTTGATTTCATGGGCGACTCCCGCTGCCAGCTGGCCGATCGAGGCGAGCTTTTCAGACTGCATCAATTGCTCCTGCGCCATCGAGAGCTTCGCGTTGAGTTCGGTAAGCTCCTTGTTGCGCCGTACCAGTTCCGCCTCCGCCGTTTCACGTCGATGAATGTCCTGCTCGAGGCGCTCCTTGGCCTGCGCCAGCTGCGAAGTGCGCTTGGCGACCAGCTCTTCCAGTTCGTCCAGTCGAGCGGCATCCATTGCGTCGCTCGGTTCATTTTTCCCCGGTGACGGGTTCATGCTGTTCTCGCTAATGTCGCTCATGTACTTCTCACTGCTGTATCAAATGGCCAGGGTTTGGCACGCCTCATCGAATTGGGCTTCCGCGTCACGGAACACTCTGCGCAGACTTGCCTCATCCAGACGCAGGCTATCCCAGGCCTTGTCCGATATAGGGGGCACCAGGTCGTCGTCTTGCCCCCCGAGCCCCATTGCATGGGCGATACCATTGCCGACATGCACCACGCTCGGAATGCCGCCGTTCGCCACAATGAGCGAATGATGATGGGCGATTGCCTCTTGGATCAGTGTCGGGAACTTCCAGTGCTCGGCCAACGCCCGGCCGACAGCGGCATGGTCGGTGCCAAGCAGATGCCGCTCGGCCTCGACCGCATGGCAATCGCGTGCAGCGCGCTCAGCCATGGCAGCTGCATGCTGTTGCGGGAATTGGGTCACCAGAACGAGCGTGCCAATGTCGTGCAGGAGGCCAGAGATAAAACCGTCGTCCTGCGACAGGTTGCATGCGCGCGCCAGACCCTTTGCGCACAGGGCCGTGCCGATCGCATGCTGCCAGAATCCGGTAAAGTTGAAGTTCGTGTCAGCGGTGCCGGCGAAGGCATCAATGATGCCGACGGCGATGATCATCGACCGCACGCTGTCGAACCCGACCACGGTGATGGCTTGTTGGATCGTCTTGACCTTGCGTGTCAGCCCATAGAACGAGGAGTTCGCCAGGCGCAAGGTTTTCGCGGCAAGCGCCTGATCCTGGGACACCCAGTCGGCCACGGCGCCCGTGCTCACTTCGGGCTGGTCGAAGCTGCGGATCAGCTCGGCGACAACCAGTGGCAGCGCCGGCAGATCGCGTATGCCCTTGATGATATCGGTATGGTCGAGCCTGTTCATTGCAGGCCCTCCAGCCGGTGCCGCATGATCGCCGCTCGCAAGACTTCCGCCGCACGCCCGCCGCGCGCTGTCCGGAACCGTCGGTCCAGCCATTGCTGCACTCGTTCGCGCTCCGCCTGCAACTGTGCTTCCGAAATGGCGTTGTTAACCACGCGGACGGTATCGACGCCGCGCCGCTGCAGGGACCGTAGCAAAGCGTCCGTGAGTATCGTCCCTTGCGGCAGAAGCACTCCGCCATTGCTATCCAATACATCCTGGGACAGCACCATACCGGCGGCCACTGCATCCAGGTCCATTTCCATGTGTCGGCTGATCATTGTTAAGTCCATTGGCGTCTGTTCCGCCTCTATCCCGGCGCCGTCTATTCCGGCCCTAGTACCCGGAACACTTCGTCCACGGTGGTCAGCCCGCTCTGCGCTTTGACGAACGCATCGTCCCGCAGGCTTTGGAAACCATGCTGCCGCGCATAGTCGCTAATTTCGGTGATGGCGGCCTGCATCGCGATCAGGTGGCGCAGATGGTCGTCCAGCGCCAGGACTTCGTACAGGCCAATACGGCCCTTGTAACCGCTGCCATGGCAGGCTTCACAACCAGCCCCCTTGTAGACCACGACACGCTCGGCCGCGAATCGTCCACCCAGGCGGCGCAGCAGGTCCGCGTCCGGGGTCACCGCCGTACGGCAGTGTTCGCAGGTCTGGCGCACCAGGCGCTGCGCCACGATCGCCTCGAGCGCAGTTGCGACGACGAAGGGTTTCAATCCGAGGTCAAACAGGCGCGAGATGGTCGCGATCGCGGAATTGGTATGAAGCGTGGAAAGCACTTGGTGACCGGTGAGCGCCGCATTGAACGCCACCTCCGCGGTTTCGAAATCGCGGATCTCGCCCACCAGCAGTACATCCGGATCCTGCCGCAGGATCGCGCGCAGGACGAGCGGGAAAGTGACGCCGATTTTCTCGCGCACCAGCACTTGCCCGGCTGAGTCGAGATAGTACTCGACAGGATCTTCGATCGTGACGTAGTTCTTTTCTGGCGTCACGCTGCTCTGCAGGAGACTGTAGAGCGTTGTAGTCTTTCCGCTGCCGGTCGGCCCAGTGGCCAGCACGATCCCTTGCGGCTTGTCGCCGGCATGGCGGATCTTCGCCAGATCGGCCGGGCTGAAGCCAAGAGCGTCGAGATTGAGCACCGGGGAGTTCCGGTCGAGCAGGCGCATTACGACCTTTTCGCCATTGATTGTCGGCAGTGTCGAAATGCGCACGTCCACCGCACGCTGGGGCGTCTTGACCGCAAGCCGCCCGTCCTGGGGTCGGCGTCGCTCAGAGATGTCGAGTTCCGCCATGACCTTGATTCGGGACACGATCGCCTGGTGCATGTTGTGGGGGAACTGCATCTTGTCGTTCAGCACGCCATCGATCCGGAAGCGAACCACGACATGCTTGGCTCGCGGCTGGATATGGATGTCCGAGGCGCCAAGCCGGATCGCTTCCAGCAGGATCGCATTGACCAACCGGATGGCAGGCGGCGCTTCGGTTTCCTGCAGCAAATCCTCGAGGTGGGGTGCATCGCCGTCATCCTCGATCAGGATCTCAATCCCTTCGTACGGGTCGGGCGCGCCGAACACCGATTCGAGCTCGGTGATGTCCGCACCGGTGCCGTAGACGGCGGCCACCTTGGCCTCGATCGCCTCGATTGGCGCCAGCACCGGCACCAGTTCCAGACCGGTCACGAAGCGCAGGTCCTGCAGCAGACCGGCGTCGAGCGGGTCTGCCATTGCCAGCGTCAGGCGCCGCTCCGCGATTTGCAGTGGTACCACCAGATGGCGCCGGCACAGCGCGGCAGGCACCAGCGCGCCGACTGCCACGTCGACCCGGATTTCATCAAGCGCCACTTGCTGCAGCGTTAGCTCCTTCGCCAGCAATTGATGCAGAGCCGCTTCGGTGACCCAGCCACGCTCGGTAATCAGACGGATGAGAGGGTCCTTGCGGCGCTGCTGCAGCCGAACCAATTCCTCCACTTGGGCGATCGAGAGCAAACCATGCTTGTTGAGCAGCACCGCCAGCTGGCTTCGGTTGGCGGCATTGGCCTGCGCAAGGCGTTCCATCTCGGACACCTGCACTTCGTTTTTCTGCCTGAGCGCGCGGTTCTTCCGTTTCAGCTCGTGCTGCTCGATCGCCCTGGCAACGGTCACCCGCAGATCCTCGTCATTCCATGGCTTCAAGATGAACTTGTAGACCGCGCCGGCCTTCATCGCACCAACTACGGCATTGACGTCGGCATGGCCGGTGAGCATGATGCGGACCGTGTCTGGTTGGATGGCCCGCGCCTGCTTGAGCAAATCGCCGCCGTTCATGTCCGGCATCATGTAGTCGCTTATGACCAGCTGGAACGGTTCGTCGCGCAACCGGGCCAGCGCATCATGCGGATGCACACAGCAGACCACATCATAATTCTCTTGGCGGAAGGCGCGGCGCAGCGCAGAGAGCACATTCGGCTCGTCATCCACCAGCAGGATGCGATAGCAAGCTGACGTTGGTTCCGGCGAGTCCAGGGAGGCCGGCGCGCCGGTAAACAGGTGGGCGTAGCTCATCGTGCCATTTCCATGTCTTCTGGTCGCGACCATGGCAGGCATACGGTCAAGGTGCTGCCAGCCCCGATCGCCGATTCCACCTCGATGCGTCCCTGATGCGCACGAACGATATCGTGGGCTACGGTCAGTCCCATTCCCATGCCACCGCCGACGCCGCGCGTGGTGAAGAAGGGCTCGAAGACGCGCCCACGCACAGTCTCGGCCATGCCGCAACCATTGTCGCGGACGGCGATCCGGATCCCGTCGCCGGCCACTGCGGTAGAAATGTGGATGGCACCACCGCCAGGTTCGCATGCCTGCTGCGCGTTCTGCAGCAGCGCGAACAGCGCGTGGTTCATCCGCGCGAGATCGCAGGGGACCAGCGGCAATGGCTGCAGGTCGATATTCAGCGAGATGCCATCGGGGAGCTGCTCGCGCACCAGGCTGGAGGCAGCACGCACCGCCTCGTTCAGGTCCGTCGGCCCGACTGCGCGGTCGACACAGGCGAACGCCTTCAGGCTGCTGACAATGCGCGCTATGCGATCCGCGCCAGCGGCCGACTCAGATAGCAGCTCACCGAAGTCCGCCATCACATAGTCAATGTCGGACCTGGCCCAATCCGCCTGCGCCATCGCCGCGTCGCCGCGCCGAAATGCGACCAGGATCGTGGCTAGCTGTTCAAGGTGGCTCGCCGCGGTGCCGAGATTGCTGCGTATGAAACCGATCGGATTGTTGATTTCGTGCGCCATCCCGGCGGCGAGACTGCCGATGGCTGCCATCTGGGCCGACTGGAACAGTTTGCGCTGCGCGTGCTCGATGACGCTGACCTGCGCCTGGACGCGCCGTTCAAGCTCTTCGGCCAAGATGCGGTACCGGTCTTCCGAGGCCTGGAGCGCCGCGTGTTTCGCCTCGAGCGCCTCGTAATCGGCATGGACCGCCTCCAAATGCAGGTCGGCTGCCATTTGATAGCGGAGGGCACTAGCCAGCACGATGTCCAGCCACTGCACTGCCAAACCAGCCTGTTGGCGTTGACGAGCCGATGTTACCAGCCGACCGACAACATCGATTCCAACCGTAAGCTGCAAAGCGATTTCCGGATCACTGGTTGGCTTGCCATTCTCCCAAACGGTCTCGCCGTCAGCGTCGACAATCCGCCAGCGACCGCCGATTGTCCTGTCCAGCGCGGCCTGCAGCCGCTCACGCGGCACTGCGCGCAGCAGTTCCGGCAATGTCGCGATGCGGTCGAAGTTGGCCGGCGCCTCCGTCATGCCAAGCCTCCGACCGAACCGACGAATGCGGCGCGCGAAAGCCCGTGTTCCGCGCTCAATGCAAACATCTGGTCCAGCCGCACATAGACGCCTCCCAGGAGTGCAGCGAACGACTCGAGCACGCCGCGACCTTCCATGGCCGAGGCGAAGAACAGGGGCCATGGGGCGGCGGACCAACGTGCGCGGATTTCCTCCTCGCTCAAGATGTCCTCCATGTCACGCTTGTTGAACTGGACGACAAGCGGAAGCGTCGCCAGATCCATGCCGAGGGCACCGACATTGGCCGCCAGGTTCTCAAACGAGGCGCCGTTGTTGACCGCTTGATGGCGCTGCGAGTCGGCCACGAACATGGCACCGTCAGCACGGGACAGCAGTGCCTTGCGGGTGCCGTCGTGCGCGACCTGCCCCGGCACGGTGAAAAGCTTGAACTTGATCGTGAGACCGGACGGCGCGACGAACCCAACCGGTAGCAAATCGAAGAACAGAGTGCGGTCGCCTTGGGTCTCAAGGGTCATCATGTCGCCGATCAGTTCGGCCGACAGCAGGTCGTGCAGCCGGGTCAAGTTGGTGGTTTTGCCCGACAGCGCCGGGCCGTAATAGACCAGCTTGACCGTCAATTGCCGGCGCCGCTCATCCATGTCAGCCATACAGTAAATCCAGTTCAGTGATGGGGTATGTCCGGTCAGACGGGAAAGGAGGCCAGGGTCGTGGGTGTCAACGTGACCAGGATGCCGCGGGACCGGGTGCCGTTGCCCATCCGCCGGTAGGCAATCTCGAAACCACTCCCGGCAAGGTCTGCTATGGCGGTTTGCCCTTCCTTGAGGCCGCGAAGCACGCGCAATACTTGCGGCATCAAGTCTTGCGCGTCGCCGCCCAGCGGCAATCCGGCCTGTGGGAACAGGCGGTGAGCGGCAGTGTTGGCGAACGCGATGATCTGGTCGTCGTCCAGGCCGACGACCGGCACCGGCACGTGCTGCAGCACCTCGTGAACGATGTCCAGCATGACCCCATCATGCTGGATCCGTTCCTGCTGCTGCCGAAGGACATCCTCGAGCTGCCGGTTGGCGGCAGCAAGCCCCTGGTTGCCTGCCCGCACCTCCAAACTCAGTCGCCGGTTCTCGTCGACCATTTCCTTGTAGGCGAAGGCTTCGGCAATGTGCTCCCGCAATTGAGCGTCGTCCCAGGGTTTGGTCAGGAACTTGTAGATCGCGCCTTCGTTGACCGCACTTGTGACCGCCTGCAGTTCCGTGAACCCGGATAGCACGATGCGAACTGTTTCGGGATACAGTTGCTTGACCGTGCGCAGGAAGTCAACTCCGGTCATCCCTGGCATGCGCTGGTCGGAAACGATGACGTCGACATGCTGCGTCGCGAGCACGTCCAGACCTTCGGGCCCGCTGCCCGCGGTCAGAATCTGATAGCCCGTCCCGCGCAGCAGGCGACGTAGAGCGGACAGGATGTTTGGTTCATCGTCAACCAGAAGCAGCGTTCGCGGCCGCCGGTGCATGCGCAGCAGGTGGCCAGGCAGCGTCTGCCCGCTGTGGATGAGATGCTCCACTTCGTCCGGCGGCAGTGCGTCGGCGAACAGAAAGCCCTGGATCTCGTCGCACATCCTGCGAGACAGGACCTCGCATTGGACCTCGGATTGCACTCCTTCGGCGATGACTCGGATGCCAAGGCTGTGCGCCATCGCAATGATTGCGTCCGGAATTGCCGCATCGTACGAATAATGTGAAATCTCCTGCACGAACGAGCGGTCGATCTTGAGCATGTCAATCGGGAAGCGCTTCAGATACGCAAGGCTGGAGTAGCCGGTCCCGAAATCATCGACCGACAGCTTGACCCCCAAATCCTTGAGCTGGTTCAGCAGCGCGACCGTGCGCTCGAGATCATCCATCACCATGGATTCGGTCAGCTCAAGATCCAGTTGATCCGCTGGAAGACCGCTTTCCTTCAGCGCGGCGGCGACCACCTGCACAACGTCCGACTGGGCAAATTGGCGCGCCGACAGGTTGACCGCGACGCGCAGGTCGCCGAGCCCGGCGGCGCGCCAAGCTGCGGCTTGCCGGCACGACGTCCGCAGTACCCAGGAACCGATCGCCACAATCGTGCCGGTCTCCTCGGCCACCGGTATGAAGCGTGCCGGCGACACCTCGCCCCAGACGGGGTGCTGCCAGCGCAGCAGCGCTTCCACGCCGACGACCCGGCCGGAGCACAAGTCCACCTGCGGCTGATAGCGCACTTCCAGCTCGCCCCGCACCAGCGCGTGGCGCAGCGCGCCTTCCAGCGCCATGCGCTCCTTTGCCTCGGCCGCCATCTCGAGCTCGAAAAAGCGGTAATGGTTCCGCCCAGCCGCCTTCGCACGGTACAACGCCGCATTGGCGTTCTGATACAACACGCCCTTCGTGCGGGCATCCCTCGTCAGCATGGCGATGCCGACTGAGGCACCGATGAACACCTCCTGGCCATCGGCGTCGAACGGCATCGCCAACGCCGCCTGTAGCGATTCGGCCAGCGCCGCGGCCCCCGCCCGCCCGTCTTGGCAATGCGCAGCAACGATGAGCTCATCGTCGCCAAAGCGCCCGATCGTGTCGCCGGGGCGGATTGTCCGTTCCAGGCGCCTCGCCGCGTGCTGCAATATCAGGTCGCCGACGACATGGCCCATTGAGTCATTGATCCGCTTGAACCGATCGAGATCGACAAACATAACCGCGACCGTCTCGTCCGGCGGGTTTTCATCCAGCATCTGCTGCAGGCGTCGCTGGATCAATAGCCGGTTTGGCAAACCGGTGAGCGGGTCATGGGTGGCCAAATGCTCGAGCTGGTCGGCGGTCCTCTTGCGTTCGGTGATGTCGGTGACAAACGCGGTCAGCGCCAGCGCATTGCCGGCCGCGTCGCGCTCAATGGCCAGGTTGGCCAGCAAGTGCATGCCGGGTCCCTGCTTGTGGCGCAGCACGAGTTCCTTGCCATGGACCGAAACGCAGCCGCCCCGTTCCATCAGCGCGTTCCGGATCCAATCGTCATCGATAAAGGCGGTGATGTCCTGACCGATGAGCTCCTCGCGGGCGTAGCCCGACATCTTGCACAGCGCGGGATTGACGTCCAGTACGACGCCGTTGGCATCGGTCTCGATATAGCCGGCCGGCGTCAAAGAGATCATGTTGTGGCACCGCCGCTCCTGCTCGCGCGCCAGCCGTTTAGTCTCGTGTCCTTCGGTTATATCGTGGAAGTAGACCGACATTCCCTCTTCGTGCGGATAGGCTCGCACGTCGACCCAGGCTTGGGACGGTTCGTAACAACCCTCGAAGAAGATGCTTTCGCCGGACTCCATCGCGCGCTGATAATGCGGGAACACCGACGAGTCGAGGATTTCCGGGATAGCTTCCCAGAGCAGCTTGCCCAGCATTGCGTCACGGTCGCGTCCCACGAACCGAGCGGTTTTCAGATTGATGTACGTCAGCCGCCATTCGCGGTCCAGCGAAAAAAAGGCATCGCCGATGCTCTCCAGCGTGGCGCATAAGCGCTGGTTGACGCGGTGCAGTTCCAGCTGGGTGTGGTGTGCCTCGGTCACATCGCGGGCGGTCGTATAGACCAGATGGGGCTGGTCGCCGGACCGGCGTCCCGCCCAGGACAGGTGCACGATGCCGCCATCCTTGCGCTGCCAGCGCGTTATCGCCTTGGGGATGGACCCGCGACTGCGATGCGCCCGCTCGACCGCGAGCCTCACCTCGTCGTGCATCTCCGGCACCAGGAATTCCAGGTAATGCCGCCCGACCAGTTCCTCGGGTTCGTAGCCGAGAACGTCCAGGACTGCGCCCTCGGCACGGCAAATTTGTCCGGCATCGTTGAACACCATGAGGCTGTCAGGCGAATTCTGGATCAGTGCACGGTTCGCGTCTGCCAGCTGGGCCAGCCGTTGTAGCGTCTCGCGCTCGGCCGTGACATCGCGCCCGACGCCCCGGTAGCCGACGATCCGGCCATGCTCGACTTTTGGCTCGCCCGACAGGCTGATATGGACCATTGCCCCATTGGCAGATAGGCTGCTGGCATAAGCAATATTGCGAAACGGCTCTCGCCGTGCAATGGCTTGGCGATAGGCCATCAGCTCGGAGTCGCTGGGGTCAAGTGCAAATTCGTCGAGGTGCCGACCGATCAGCGCAGCCTCGTTGACGCCCAGCACGCGCAGCAGGCCGCCGGAGATGAAAGTAATGCGCCCGTCGGTGTCAGTTTCCCAGTACCCGTCGGACGACAATTCGGTGAGGCTGCGGAACCGCTCCTCGCTGGTGCGCCGGTCTTCCCGGTCTTGGCGTTCCTGCGTAATGTCGCGCGATACGACTACAGAGCCGATTGCGGCTCCGGTTACCGGGTCGCGCAGGACCCGGACCTTCGTTCCGAGCCACAGGTAGTGGCCATTGCGGTGTCGGACACGCAGCTCGATGACAGGACACTCACCGCCGTCATTTTCGGCGAGCCGCTGGCGCCGCGCCTCGTTGTACAAGGCCTGCCGGTCGTCCGGATGGAGGCGGTCGAATGCGTTTTCGCCGATGAGGACGGATGCGTCGAGGTCCAGCACCTGATGATAGGACGGTGATACATAGGTATAAATGCCTTCGGCGTCACAATGGCAAATGAGGTCGGAGCTCTGTTCTGCCAGGAGCCGGTAATTCGCCTCGCTGGCGGCCAGCCGGGCGAACGCCTCGTGATGATGGGGCATCTCGATCGTCGCGCCGCTGTGGCCCGCGAACGTGCCGTCCTCGGCAAATCGTGGTGCGCCGACACACAGCATCCAGCGGACCATGCTGTCGCTGCGGACAATTCTGTATTCGAACCGGTACTCCGTGTGTTCCTCCCGGGCCACGGCAAGCGCGTTGCGGACCGATTCGGCATCATCCGCGTGCACGAACGCCAGCCAGTCCGATAAATGGACCGGTCCGGCATCGCGAAACAAAAACCGGGTGGCGGGATTCAGGATTGTCAACCTGCCCTCGGCGTCCGTAGTCCAGACCAGCGTGGTCCCGTTGTCGGCGAGTTCGCGCAGGACCGTCTGCGCTTTGGGTGCGATTGTGAGACGGGCCGCGGCCGTGTTCACGCCTGAGGATACGTGCCGCATAGGTGCGAAATGGCAATAAAAAGGAGACGTTATTGCCGGAAGGCAACAAAAGCAGCGACAAATGTAAGAGAACCTATTTCATGCGGTCAATAGAAATGCTGTGAGTAAATATACCTATTGTTCTTCGAATCCCGGCCCTTGAATATTGCGTCCGAAGCCGAAGGGATGCGGTCGAACGGCACATGCGGCATGGGCGGCAGCGACCCGGGGCATGAGTCGGGATTTGGATTGGGAAAGCTATGTTACGTCTGCTGCTGGTTGATGACGAAGTCAACGTACTTCAAGCGCTGCACCGCGTCGTACGCCAATCGTTCCCCCGGGATGAAATCTCGGTCAAGCTTTGCACCGACCCAGTGGAGGCCTTGGAGCTGAGCCGGGCGGAGAATCCCCACATCGTGATCGCTGACTATCGTATGCCGACGATGAATGGGATTGAGTTCCTCGCACGGCTGAAGGAGACACAACCGGATACGGTTCGATTGATGCTCAGCGCTGTTTCCGACTTCGACGTCTTGCTCAAGGCCGTGAATACGGCCGAGATATTTCACTACATTAAAAAGCCATGGACCGCGGAAGAAGTCAACGAAGTGTTGCAGAAATCCCGGGCGCGGCATGAACAGCTTTCCGGTGCGTGTGCCTGCGCGGACGGGACACAGTTCCATCAGGATGTCCAGGACGAATTGACCGGGCTGCCCAATCGCAGCAAGTTTATCCAGTGCCTTTCTGATGTTCTGTCGACTACTGCCAGCGGTGAGCCATCGGCAATATTGTTTCTTGGACTGGACCGGTTCAGGTCATTAAACGCTGTCAATGGCCGTCACGTGGGCGATATCGTCCTGCGGCGCGTTGTTGAGCGAATTCGCCATACCGTCCCCCATTGCCCCGTCGTAGGCCGAGTCGGTGGAGACGAATTTGCACTCTTTCTGCCGCATCCACACGGCATTGATGAAGCTGTGGAGATGGCGAAATCGCTCGTCACCGCAATTGCACAGCCCATTTTCGTTCGCGAATTTCATGTCCAGATCAGCACCAGCATCGGGATCGCTTTTCATGACAAGCAGCGGTTCGCCAATGTCGACGCATGGCTGCAAGCAGCCGACGACGCAATGCGATATGTGAAAGAACACGGCGGCAGAGCCTGGCAACTTTATTCCTGCGAAGTCGCGAGCTATGGCAATCGAAAGTTGGCGCTGCGTGCGCATGCGCATCAGGCACTCGACATGCTAACCGCCCGTGAGCGCGAAGTATTACAAATGCTGATCAGGGGTAAATTGAACAAGACGATTGCCTATGAATTGGGCATCAGTAACAGGACGGTCGAGAACCACCGCGCCAGGATCATGAAGAAAACTCAAACAAAGTCATTGCCGGAACTGATGCAGATGACCTGGTACTCCCAGTCGAAGTAGTCACTGCTGTCGTTCGCGGTCGTTTCGGCCAAACCGTTCTTCAGCGTTGGTTCGAGTCCAGTCGTGCCTACCAACAACTGCTTCAGGCTTCATTTTCGAGCTTCCCATTCGCCGCCGCCGGCATGGACTTCACGCCGGCCGAGCTTCCCTGCTCAAGGTGCCACTGGCGGATTGCGCGCGTTGCGGGAATAACTGGTGGCGCCCGACGCGGCAGGCGCTTTACTGCTCACGTTCGACGCCGAACCGGCATTCGCCGCGGAGCCTGCCACGGCACCGATATTCACGCCCATTTCACCGGCTTTTGCCAAGGTCTCAGGCACGCTCACGCCGCGCTTGGCATCCTTGAGTTCGGCCCCGCTTTTCAGGCAGAGGATGGAGCCCAGTTTGGATGGACCGTCGAGCATGATCGGCGCCGACGGCACGTAGCTGTAGGTGGGGATGTAGACCCGGCCTGCGACCGGCATGGCGCGCCAGCCGGCGCGGCCCGGCTTCGGGTTGACGTCCACTGCCTCGCCGTGCAGCACCGCCTCGAAGGGATAGCGCAATTCCACAAAGCGATCGGCGCCGGCGTCCTTGCAAAGTTGGGCGCTGCGTGTGTTCCAGGCGGCTTCGACCCAGTCCGGCCCGGTGGAGCGGTTGCCCTGGTAAGCGACGAACCAGCGGTCCGGCCCTACCTGCAGTTCCTGGTAACCCTGGCCCGTATTGGCGCCGGACAGCGGCCCGTAAGTGGGCGGCGCCGGATCGGCGGCCCAGCTCATACCGGCCGGCAGGGCCAGCCAGGCCAAAGCCAATGCGGCGGCCGCACTGCGCACCCATTGCGCTCTTGAGTTCATACCGGCTCCCGTCCCATTTTCTGCTGCCATTTGCGCAGCTCGTTCAAAACCGGATAAAGAATTTCTTCATCGGCGCTGGCCCACAGGGTCTTGACGTGATTGACCTGCAGCAGCGGCTCCAGGCTGCGGCCGTCGGTGACCCTCAGGCTTGCCTGGTGGGTGGTGCCGCCGACATGGCTGAAGCGCATGTCAACGATCAGAACCGGGCTCACCCGCGACGAAAATGCTTTCACCGTCGCCGGGGTGAGCGGAGCGGAGGACAGCGCGAAGCTGGAGTCGCGCGCCCATTCGCGGAACTCGGTGATGTTGACCACGTTGTGGTAACCCATGTCCAACAGCGCATGGCGCACCAGGAATTCAAGACGCGTCGGATAGCGATTGGATGAAGTGACGACCAGTACCGCGGCAAATTCGGAGGGCGTCACCTTGGTCTTGGACACCGACACGGCGCCTGGGGCGACCTGGGTCGTGGTGTCATACATCCCCGTTTTGGCGTCCAGGTTCAGGGGTTTGTAGGTGGTGCCGCAAGCTGCAAGCAGCACAAGCACGGGCGCAAGCAAGGCCAGACGCAAGGAGTTCATGAAGGGCAATCGGGACCGGGGGTTTTCATTATAGCCACAGGCCTTGCTTGAAAGCAGCATTCTTGGGTGGGACATCGTCAGGGCCCGACTGTCCATCAATTGCGCTGCACGCAAGCGCGTTGCGGTCGCGCTGCAAACAGTCGCGCTACTATTCGCAGTTTGCTTGTCATCAATCCCTAGTCCAATGTTTGTCCGCCCCCCTCAGCTTCGCCCGGCGCCCCTGGCGTGCGCGATTGCGCTGTCTCTGCTGGCCGGTCCGGCGCTGGCGGCCCCCGCTGCGCTCGCCGACTGTGCCGGGATTGCGGCCGACGCCGCGCGCCTGGCCTGCTTCGACCAATTGGCTGCGCCTTTCAAGAAGCAGGGCGCAAGCCCAACCGCCGCTCAAACCGTGCCGCCGCAGGAGCCAGTTACTAGCCCGCAGCAAGCGGCCGCAGCCGCGCAGCCTCAGGTCGCAAGTCCGCAGCCGCAGCTCACAAGTCCGCAGCCGCCCGCGGCAAGCGCGCAGCCGCAGCTCGCAAGCCAGGGCGCAGCCGAGCCTTCCTATCTGGAGCGCCACTGGGAACTGGGCGACGCCAACAAGCGTGGCACCTTCCAGTTCCGCATGCATGAAACGAACTACCTGATCGCGAAGGTTTCGAGCTCGCCCAACGACGCACCCTATCAAACGATCGCCAGAACGCTGACCGGCTCCCCGGCTGACCTCTCGCATTTCGAGCTGTCCTATCAGCTCGGTTTCAAGATGAAGGTGATCGAGTCGACGCTGCCCTATCACAGCGATCTGTGGGTGGCCTACACCCAGAAGAGCTTCTGGCAAGCCTCCAACGAGCGCGCCTCGAGCCCGTTTCGCGAAACCAATTACACGCCGGAAGTCATGCTCGTGACGCCGCTCGATTTCCGATTCATGGGACTGCGCGGGCGCTTCCTGAATCTGGGACTGGTGCATCAGTCCAACGGCCAAAGCGGCAGCCTGTCACGCAGCTGGAACCGGGTGTACGCACAGGTGGGTCTGGAGCGCGGCGACTTTTCCCTGCTGGCGCGGATCTGGCAACGCATAGGCGAACCGGCCTCCAGCGACGACAATCCGGACATCACCCGTTTCCTCGGCCATGGCGACCTGCAGGCCATGTGGCGCCGCAATGGCCATGAGTATGCTTTGCTCACCCGTTACAACCCGGGCAGCGGACGCGGCGCCATGCAAGCGTCCTGGGCGTTTCCGGTCGCCGGCAAGCTGAAGGGTTACCTGCAGTTGTTTTCGGGATATGGGCAAAGCCTGATCGACTACAACCATCACGAAAACACCTTCGGCGTGGGCGTGCAGATGAACTACTAGGCGAACTACCGGGCGCTGCGCTTGCGCGAGCGATCTATCGTCAGCCAGCCGATCAGCGCGGCGGCCAGGGCCATGGCCGCTGCCAGCCACATCACGTGCCGAAAGCCACGCACGAATGCGGCCGCGGCCATGGAC
>JAEVZY010000243.1 GCA_023392035.1 Pseudomonadota bacterium
TCGTGGTCTCGGACTTGTGTATATGAGACAGGGCCATGCCCTGGGCGCCTGGCGCCACGCCGCGGAAGATGTTGCCGCCGCCGATGACGATGGCCAATTCCACGCCGCGCGCGGCCACTTCAGCAACATCGGCCACCATGCGCTCTATCGTTGCCCGGTTGATGCCATAGGCATCGTCACCCATCAGCGCTTCGCCGGAAAGTTTCAACAGGACGCGCTTGTAGGCGGGATTGGACATCGGCATAGGCTCCTTGTGCGGGTGTCGGATACGGGCCACTCGGATTTCGGCCCACGGATTATCCGGCATTTTACTGGCTTGCGGATTGCTGCGGCTTAAAGCCGGGCATTCCAAAAAGTAAATTTGTAACTTGATCTGTCGGCCAGCGAGACATCTTCATGAGCTGCCGCGCCGACCTGAAAAAAACGGGCCTTGCGGCCCGTTTGGTTTTACGCCTGCTTGGCGGCAGCCACCTGGGCTGCCACTTCCGCGGCAAAGTCGTCCTGGCGTTTTTCAATGCCTTCGCCGACGATGAACATGGCAAAGGATTTCACCGTGGTGTTGGTGGCCTTGAGCATCTGCTCGACGGTCTGCTTGTCGTTCTTCACGAAAGCCTGGTTCAGCAGCGAGACTTCCTTGAGGTACTTCTGCACCGAGCCTTCCACCATCTTGGCGGCGATGTCGGCCGGCTTGCCGGATTCGGCAGCCTTCAATTGGGCGACATTGCGCTCTTTCTCGATCAGCTCGGCCGGCACGTCTGCCGAAGACAGGGCCACCGGCTTCATGGCGGCGATGTGCATGGCAACATCCTTGCCCACTTGCTCGTCGGCGCCGTCGTACTCGACGATCACGCCGATGCGGGTGCCGTGCAGGTAGGACACCAGCTTGCCAGCGGTCTCGAAGCGCTTGAAGCGGCGGATCGACATGTTCTCGCCGATCTTGCCGACCAGGGCGGAACGCACTTCTTCCACCGTCTTGCCGTCCAGCGGCAGCGCCGAAAGGGCGGCGATGTCGGCCGGGTTGTTCTCGGCCACCAGGCGCACGGCGTCATTGGCCAGCTTGAGGAAATCGTCGTTCTTGGCCACGAAGTCGGTTTCGCTGTTGACTTCGATGAGGGCGCCGACCTTGCCGTTGATGTACGCGGCGACCACGCCTTCAGCGGTCACGCGCGAAGCGGCCTTGGAAGCCTTGCTGCCCAGCTTGACGCGCAGAATCTCTTCCGCCTTGGCCATGTCGCCGTCGGCTTCGGTCAGGGCTTTTTTGCACTCCATCATGGGCGCGTCGGTCTTGGCGCGCAGTTCGCCTACCATTGCTGCAGTAATTGCTGCCATTTTCTTCTCCTGTCCTGATTGTTGGCGGCTCAGTGTCGCCAACGAAAAAATTGAGGTGCCGGGTCAGCGCAATTCAAAAAAAGGGGCGCAAGGCCCCTTTTCGGAATTCGCCCGGCCGGGCTGGCCTGGATCAGGCCTCACCTTCGACTTCCACGAACTCGTCGGAACCGCCCTTCACCGCTTCCAGCACTTCGGTGGTGGCGTTGGCACGGCCTTCGAGGATGGCATCGGCCACGCCGCGTGCGTACAGGGCGATCGCCTTGGACGAGTCGTCGTTGCCGGGGATGACATAGGTCACGCCATCAGGCGAGTGGTTGGTATCGACCACGCCGATGATGGGAATACCCAGCTTGGCGGCTTCGGTGATGGCGCCCTTGTGGTAGCCGACGTCGATCACGAAGATGGCGTCCGGAATGCCGCCCATGTCCTTGATGCCGCCGATGGATTTTTGCAGCTTGGCCATTTCGCGCTGGAACATGAGGCCTTCTTTCTTGCTCATTTTTTCCAGCGAACCGTCGGCGACGGCGGCTTCCATGTCTTTCAGACGCTTGATGGAAGTCTTGATGGTCTTGAAGTTGGTCAGCATGCCGCCCAGCCAACGCTGGTCAACGTAGGGAACGCCGGCGCGCTGCGCTTCGGCGGCGACGATGTCGCGGGCCTGGCGCTTGGTGCCCACCATCAGGATGGTGCCGCGGTTGGCCGACAGCTGGCGAATGTACTTCATCGCCTCCTGGTACATGGCCAGGGTTTTTTCCAGGTTGACGATGTGGATCTTGTTGCGATGGCCAAAGATAAACGGGGCCATCTTGGGGTTCCAGAAGCGGGTTTGGTGTCCGAAGTGGATACCGGCTTCCAGCATTTCACGCATGGTGACTGCCATGATTTTCTCCAGGGTTAGGTCTTGAATCCGCATCTGTTACCGCACATTGGCGGCACCCTTGTCGATTACGGATTCGCGATTTCGATTTGAAACAATAACGTTGTTCGCCCTTTGCCTACTGAGCGAACCCGCAATTGTAACCTGCAGGCCGGGCTTTCTTCAAGATCGCCTTTCAGCTTTTTTGCCGGTCTGGCCAGCCAGCACTGAACCGGCGCCACGCACAACAGGGCGATCAGCAAGGTGCTCGTCTATAATGGCGCCTTACCAAAACGTGATTCCATGTCCATTTCCATCAAAACCCCCGAAGATATCGCCGGCATGCGCGTGGCAGGCCGCCTTGCAGCTGAAGTGCTCGATTTCATCGAGCCGCACATCAAGGCCGGCATCACCACCGGCGAACTGGACCGGCTTTGCCACGAATACATGGTGAACGTGCAAGGCACGATTCCCGCCCCACTGAACTATTGCCCGCCCGGCTACACACCCTACCCGAAAGCGACCTGCACTTCGGTGAACGATGTGGTGTGCCATGGCATTCCCGGCGACAAGGTGCTGAAGAACGGCGACGTCATCAATATCGACATCACCGTCATCAAGGATGGTTACCACGGCGACACCAGCCGCATGTTCTCGGTCGGCGAACCGTCGATTTTGGCCAAGCGCCTGTCGGAAATCACCTTCGAATGCATGTGGCTGGGCATTGCCAAGATCAAGCCGGGCGCCCATCTCGGCGATATAGGCTACGTGATCCAGCAGCATGCCGAGAAAGCCGGCTTTTCGGTGGTACGGGAATTCTGCGGCCATGGCATCGGCAAGATCTTCCACGAAGAGCCGCAAGTGCTGCACTACGGCCGCCCCGGCACCCTGGAAAAGCTGGAAGCCGGCATGATTTTCACGGTCGAGCCGATGATCAACGCCGGCCGCCGCGAGATTCGCGAGATGGGCGACGGCTGGACCATCAAGACCAAGGACCGCAGCCTGTCCGCCCAGTGGGAACACACGGTGCTGGTCACCGAAACCGGATTCGAAGTGCTGACCGTGTCGCCCGGCATGCGCCAGCCGCCGGAGCTGGCCCACGTGCCGGCTGCCAGCGTGGCGCTCTGACGCCATGAACGGGCTGCAGGCAGCGCTGAAGGAGCAGATCCGCTCCGGGCGGGAAGCGGCCATCGATCATTTCACCGTGGTCGGCGGCGCCGACAAGCTTTTGCATCGCCTGTGCAAGAACGTCGACGCCGCCCTGCTGCGCGCCTGGCGCGAATTCGAGCTTCCTTCGCGCATGGCGCTGGTGGCGGTGGGCGGCTATGGCCGCGGCGAGCTGTATCCCTATTCCGATGTCGATGTGCTGGTGCTGCTGGATGCCCAGCCCGACCCCGCCCTGCAAGCCAAGCTGGAACAACTGGTGACCCTGCTGTGGGACCTTGGACTGGAAATCGGCCACAGCATACGCACCGTGGACGAATGCCTGACCGAAGCCGCGGCCGACATCACGGTGCAGACCAGCCTGCTGGAAGCGCGTCTGCTGACCGGCAATCGCAAGCTGTTCGCACAGCTGAAAGAACGCTGCCAGGCGGCGATGGACCCGCAAGCCTTCTTCAGCGCCAAGACGCTGGAAATGCGCCAGCGCCACGTGAAGTACGAAGACACCCCCTACAGCCTGGAACCCAATCTGAAGGAAAGCCCGGGCGGCTTGCGCGACCTGCAGGTGATCCTGTGGGTGGCCAAGGCGGCCGGCTTTGGCGATTCCTGGCGCGCGCTGGCGGCCAAGGGTTTGCTGACCTCGACCGAGGCGCGCCAGCTCACCCAGAAAGAGCGGGTATTCAAGGAAATCCGCATCCGCCTGCATATTCACGCGCGCCGGCGCGAAGACCGGCTGGTGTTCGACGTGCAGACGCCGGTCGCCATCGCTTCCGGCTATCGCGACAGCGATACCCGCCGCGCCAGCGAAATCCTGATGCAGCACTACTACTGGGCCGCCAAGGCGGTGACCCAGTTGAACAGCATCCTGCTGCAAAACCTGGAAGTGCGGCTGTTTCCGCGGCATGGCGTGCGGCGCCCTTTGTCCGACTATTTCACCGAAGTGAATGGGCTGGTGGACATCGTGCGCGACGAAGTTTTCGAAGAGAAGCCGTCATTGATGCTGGAGATTTTCCTGGTGCTGGAAATGCATCCGGAGCTGCGCGGCATGACGGCACGCGCCACCCGCGCCCTGTTCAATGCGCGCTTCCACATCGACAACAAGTTCCGCGCCGATCCTGCCAACCGCGCGCTGTTCCTGCGCATCCTGCAGGCGCCGCAAGGCATCACCCATGCGCTGCGCCGCATGAACCAGTTGTCGATCCTGGGACGTTACCTGCCGAATTTCCGCCGCATCATCGGCCAGATGCAGCATGACCTGTTCCACGTCTACACGGTGGACCAGCACATCCTGATGGTGGTGCGCAATATGCGCCGCTTCGCGATGTCAGAGCACGCGCACGAGTACCCGTTCTGCAGCCAGTTGATGGCCAATTTCGACAAGCCCTGGTTGCTGTACATTGCCGCCCTGTTCCACGACATTGCCAAGGGCCGCGGCGGCGATCACTCGGAACTGGGCAAGGTCGATGCGCGCCGCTTCTGCCAGCAGCATGGACTGTCGGCCGAAGATACGGCGCTGGTGGTGTTTTTGGTGGAGCAGCATCTGGCCATGTCGGCCGTGGCGCAGAAGCAGGATCTGTCGGACATGGAAGTGATCCAGGCTTTCGCCACGCGCGTGAAGGACGAACGCCATCTGACTGCGCTTTACCTGCTGACGGTGGCCGACATCCGCGGCACCAGTCCCAAGGTCTGGAACGCCTGGAAGGGCAAGCTGCTGGAAGAGCTGTATCGCAAGACCTTGCGCGTGCTGGGCGGCGAGCAACCCAATCAGGAACGCGAGTTGCAGCGCCGCCAGGAAGAAGCACTCAAGACCCTGCGCCTGTATGGCATGGAATCCGACGTCCACAAGGAATTGTGGGCAACGCTGGACGTGGTGTACTTCCTGCGCCATGACGCATCCGACATCGCCTGGCAGACGCGCGCCCTGGCCACCCATGTGCATGACACCCAGCCAGTGGTGAAAAGCCGCCTGGCGCCGATCGGCGAAGGCTTGCAGGTGACGGTGTATGTGAAAGACCAGCCCGACCTGTTTGCCCGCATCTGCAGTTATTTCGACCGCAAGAATTTCAGCATCCTCGACGCCAAGATCCACACCACCGAGTTGGGTTATGCGCTCGATACCTTCCTGATTACCGAGCCCAGCTTTGCCCATAATTACCGCGACATCATCACCCTGATCGAGCACGACCTGGCCCAGTTGCTGCTGCATCCCACGCCCCTGCCGCCGCCTTGCAAGGCGCGCCTGTCGCGCCTGTCGCGCAATTTTCCGGCGACGCCGACGGTGGACCTGCGGCCGGATGAACGCGGCCGCTACTACCTGCTTTCGGTATCCGGCAACGACCGCAACGGCTTGCTGTATTCGATTGCCAGCGTGCTGGCCAAGTACAAGATCAACCTGCACACCGCCAAGATCATGACCCTGGGCGAACGGGTGGAAGACGTGTTCCTGGTGGACGGCCCGGCCCTGCTCCATGCACGCAGCCAGATCGCGCTGGAAACCGAGCTGCTGGATGTGCTCAAAGTCTGAAACGAAGAATCAAGAATGAACGAACCGCTGCGCCTTTCCAAACGCATGTCTGAACTCGGCCTGTGCTCGCGCCGCGAAGCCGATGAATGGATCGCCCGCGGCTGGGTCAAGGTGGATGGCGTGGTGGTGTCCGAGCTGGGCAGCAAGGTGCTGCCGACCCAGAAAATCACCATCGCCAAGGATGCCAGCGCCGAGCAGGCGCAGCGCGTGACGGTACTGCTGCACAAGCCGGTGGGCTATGTGAGCGGCCAGGCCGAAGACGGCTATCAGCCGGCCTTTGTGCTGGTGCGCCCGGAAAACCGCTGGAGCGAAGACCGCGTCGACATCAAATTCCATCCTTCGCACTTGAAGAGCCTGGTGCCGGCCGGGCGGCTGGACATCGATTCCACCGGCTTGCTGGTGCTGACCCAGGACGGACGCGTGGCCAAGCAGTTGATCGGCGAAGACACCGAGATCGAAAAAGAATACCTGGTGCGCGTGCAATACCAGAAAGGCGGCAGCTTGCCGGATACGGAATTGCGGCGCCTGCGCCATGGTCTTTCACTGGATGGCAAGAAGCTGCTGCCGGCGCAGGTGGAATGGCAGAACGAAGACCAACTGCGCTTTGTGCTGAAGGAAGGCAAGAAGCGCCAGATACGGCGCATGTGCGAAGCGGTGGGCTTGAAAGTGCTGGGCTTGAAGCGGGTGCGGATCGGCCGCGTCAAACTGGGGAAGCTGCCGCCCGGCAAGTGGCGTTACCTCACGCCGGGCGAACGCTTCTGACTGGTTGCGCTTACCAGCGACGATAGCGCGGACCATAGCCGTAATAGCCATAGCCGTAGGCCGGATACACCGGCCTTGCCACCACCACCGGTGCGGGAGTGCCGACATACACGCCGGCTGATACCGGAACCGGTTCGGCCGGCACGACGGCGCAGCCCGCCATCACTGCCGACAGGGCGACGATTCCAACAAGAGCGCGGGTTTTCACGATAGGCCTTTCAGGGTTGTTGACGAGCCTAGGATGCCTGCGCTGCAATGTACAGTCTGTGAAGCTTTGTAATCGGACGCCGGACTTTTGTATCAGCCGACCGATTTCAACATCGGCTGCAGCACGGCCGCCCCCAGACGCTTGCTGCGCTCGCCATTCCAACCCACGCGTGCGTCGGGCAGATCGGCGTTGTCCTTGAAGGGCATTTCCAGCGTAAGCGAGACGCACTTGAAGGTATGTCCGACATACTTGGATGCCAGGGTCAGCAATTCGGCGCGGTACTTGCCGGCTTCATAGCCATGCGCGGTCTGGAAATCCGGACTGGCGGCCTTGAAGCTCTCCAGGAAAGCCGCTTGCGCCCGCGCCTGCTCTGGCGTAAAGCCTTCCAGCATTTCGCAGCCGGCGATGAAGACATAGGGCAGCGCCTCATCGCCATGCACATCGAGGAAGAGATCGCAGCCGGTGGCGTGAATCCGTTCGCGCACCAGGAAGACTTCCGGACTGCGCTCCATGCTGGGCGCCATCCATTCCCGATTGAGGTTGGCGCCGGCGGCATTGGTGCGCAGATTACCGCGCAAGGCGCCATCGGGGTTCATGTTGGGCACGACATAGAGCACCGCGTTTTGCAGCAACCGTGTGGCAAGCGGATTGCTGTCATCGATCAGGGCTTCCAGCATGCCTTCCACAAACCATTCGGCCATGGATTCGCCGGGGTGCTGGCGCGCGATCACCCAGATCTTCTTCGCCGCTTTCGGATTGCCGATGACCAGCATGTCGAGGTCGCGGCCATCGACCGTGCGGCCCAGGGTTTGCAGCGCGGCGCGCGGAGAATTGGCGATGCGGCCCAGCAGATCGAGATGGCGCTCGAAGGAGTAAGGCTCGAAATAGGCGTACCAGAGGCTGTCGCTGTCGGCCGTGTGCTCCACGCGCAGCACGCCGTTTTCATAGGTGGTGGGGAGGCGCAACCAGTGCTGGCGATCGCGGCTGGCCACCACTTGATAGCCGGGCCAGCCATCCGGATACGTGCTGCTGCCGGCATTCATGAAACGGATCACCACCTTCTCACCGCGCACGCCCTGCAGGCGGAAATGAAACCACTGCGCGAAATCGGCATGGCTGTCGCGACGGATGTTGAGTTGAATGTCGTCCGCGCGCTCGGCGGAGATGATCTCGATGGCGCCCGAATCGAAGTTGCTGCTGAGTCTGATGCTCATGTCAAGTGGTTTGCCGAATAAAAAAGTGACATGGCAGCATACGCCAATCGAAATTGCTCTGCTATAATTCGCCGCTTCAGTCGGGGCGTAGCGCAGCCTGGTAGCGCACTTGCATGGGGTGCAAGGGGTCGCGAGTTCGAATCCCGCCGCCCCGACCACTGAAATCAAAGGGCTATGGAAACATAGCCCTTTTCCTTTTCTGGCGACGTCGCGGTTTCGTAGCTGTGTTTTCTTCAAGGCTCAAACCAGCTTTTGAGCTGTTCTCGACATAACCTGCCAAGTGCTCATCACTGAAATGAGCGTAGCGCAGGACCATGTCGATCGAGGCCCATCCACCCAACTTTTGAAGCACCGGAAGCGGCGTGCCGTTCTGCACATGCCACGAGACCTCACTGCGACGTCGTAGGGAAATGATCGCCCAGGCCGGCAGTAAAGGGACACCAAAAAACTTCAGAATCAGAGTGGCCAAACCCAGACCCACACGGTACGACCCGTCAGAGACGCCCAATCTGCCACATATCGGCAAACAATGATTTTCGCAACGAATGCGAATGCGACCAATGCCCACGCAAGCGGCTTGTATGGACCGACGAAGAAGAGAAACGCGAGCCAGCAGGTCCACTCAATTGCCAGCCACAATCCGAGCTGACGTTTCAGGACAATCGTTTGTGTCAACATTGATCGGGCCTCTCTTTCGCACTTGCTGCATTGCCGAAGTCAAGCACCGACCATCCAAAAGCCAGCGCTCTCTACGGTAAACTCACGACCGCTCAAGCCGGAATCTCTGCCACAACTGGGCCACGAGCGCCAATGGCCTGGAATCGATAGAACTTGGCAGCGTCACCGAGATGACGGAACTTCTGGCGCGCCAGCTGGAGCAGCCTCTCGTCACAGGTAGAGATGACGAATTGACGGGCGCCTTCCGGCGAGTTCAGCAGGCCGTAAATCAAGTCAAGCAGCGCGTAGGTGTTCAGGTCATCGAAGTGCGTGACCGGGTCGTCCATCATGATGGAGGAGAACCCAGACCAAGTTTGAGAACTGCACGCCGTCAAGAAAAGGCCAAGAACTAGCGTCTGGACTTGCGACTGGCTGAAGTAGTCCGTCGGTCGGAGCTCCGCCCCATTTCGCTTGACGCGAATTCCAATGGAGCTCCCATTGCTTGACACCCCGATGTCGCCGAATCCGTAGACCGGACGTAGGCGCTGCTGGATTACAGCGGTTCGGGGCCCGTACTCGCTGATGAAGTGGTCTGTTGCGAAGGCTTGCTGCCCTTCCAGAAGTTTCGCAACGTCCTCGAAGTATTTGACCCAAGGCTCGAGCCGCGCCACTTCAGCATGCGCATCGTCTGCCACCTTCTGGTTGGCTGCAATTCGCCCTCGGATGCTCGCGAACGCCGCTGAAGTGGCGGCGGTGTCCACGGCGACTTCAATTTCTGCGACCCGGGCGCTCAGGCTGGTGGCGTTTGCTGCGCGCATGGTCTGGGACTGGATATCGTCGCCAATCTGCTTTTCCGAGGTTTCTGTGCTGTACCCCGCTGAAAGTAGCGCTGCGATCTCTTGCATCATCTGTGTTTGATGCTCGCTCCACGCGGTGGCGGCCTGTTGCTTGCTCGCCTGTGCCGCGGCGAGGCTCACCTTGGTGGCCGCGTCTAAGGCGTTCGCAGCCTGCAATGCGCTATTGGTGGCCTCTACCTTCCCCAGCACCTCCGTGAGGCTCGCCTCAGCACTAAGCTGGCCGTCGCTCAATGCGGCCAATCCAACGTCAAAGTTCAGGCCCCCACGACGGGCCTGTGAGAGCAACTCATCCAGCTGTTTCTTGGTCGACGCGAGAGACGTTGTCATAGCGGTGTGCTCGCGCTCAATTTGCTGTAGGCCAAGCAGTGCATCCGTCGCAGCTTGTTCCGCCGCTGCGAGGGCATTCTTCGCTGCGAGGGTCGCATCTGCCGCCGCCCGCTCCTCTGCAGCAAGCTCATCCTTGCGACGGGCAAGCAGCTCGGACACATTGCCGCTGGGGTCAAAGCCAAGATCTCTCAACGACGTTTCAATGTCGTCCCATCTTCGCCTCAGTTCGTTCTGCTCATTCTGCGCATCGCGTAGTCTTAACTCCTCCTGCGTCATGGCGTTTGCTATTTCCTGACGCTTTTCTACTTGCGACTGCAGCTTCTCATTCTCTGCACTTAGCACGGTACTGAGCCGAATCACCCCATCGCTGAGCTCCAACCGTCGGTCGATTGCCTCCCGCAACGCATCTTCGCTTCCATGGTCGTGTCCGCAGAGCACGCACGTCGAGCCGTCAATACGAGTACGCAGGTCCGCAATTAGTGATTTGAGCGTCGAGTCATTCTCCCGTGCTGTCTGAAGCTCCCTGTCTAAACTGGAAATGTGAAGCTTTTGTGCTTCTTCTTCGCGCCTCATTTCCTCAATTTGTCGGCGCTTTACCTCAATGCTGCGCTGCAGGTCCTCGACGATCGATGCCATGTTGAGAAGGCGAGGTGCTGAAGGTTGCCACTCTAGGTAAAGATTCAGCAGGCGATTAACTTCAAGCCGAGAGTCAGCGAGGGGAAGTTGTGCCTCCTGGTTCCGTCGCACGGTCGCTGCGGCCGACTGCTTCGCCCCATCAGCGTCTCGCTGCTTCGATGCTTGTTGATCTCTCTGGGCCGAGAGCGCCGCAAGACCTTCCACTAAGGCCGGCACCTCCGTTGATAGTCGCGCGTACGTTGGCTGCATTGAGGCCGCCCACCGCAACCAATCTCGAGTGTTCTGAGCGTTCTTGGCAACTACCTTATTCTCGGACAGTTCACTCGACAAAGTCGCAACCTTGTTGGCTGATTCGGTCGCCGCTGCGTCAGCGGTCAGGACTTCGCGCCCTCGATCCTCAAGCCGCGCGCGAAGCGACTCGAGATGATGATTAAGTTCGTGCAGCCTGATGAGGTGCTCAAGAGCCCCGCCCGCAGCGGTCAAGCGCGCGTTTGCGTCTAATGCGGCCGCATCCAACATCGCACGCAGCCCTCGAGTGTCCCGACTGTCAATCCCCGATATGTCGAAGCCCGCCTGCTTGATAGCCAGCCCGATCTCGCGGAAGCGGGCATCCAGTTGCTCAGGGGAAGTGTCGACTAAAGCAAGCCTCTCCAAGCGCACGAGTTCTGTGGCGTCGACCGTCACGAGCAACGCGGCCTGCTCCGCCCTGGTCTTTGCTTGACTGGTTCGATGTCGAGCCAGCTTCAAAACATCGTTGGTCTTTTTCAGTCCACCGACGTAGTCCTCGAACGCCAACATTCGCGAGACAATGTCAGCTGGCAGTTCACACTTTTCTGCCACGTCCTGAGTGAGCTCTTGGCTATCTTGGCTGAAAAGGTGAGTCGCGCGAAAGAGTGCCACCATGTTGTCGAGCCGTTCGGCGGACGCTGAGGTACCTCCGGTCAGCAGGCTCAGAACTTCTTTCCGGCTTGTCTCCTTCCCGTCAACTTTTGCGTTGGTCGGGTCTGATAAGTCCCTAGAGATCACATATGGCTTGCCGTCCCTCTCCAACGTAAGCGAGACGACCGCTTCCTCCTGCCCGCTGTCGAGATGCCGCGCCGCCGCAACGAAGTCGGCACTGCTCTTGTTTAGCCGCCGCACTCCGCCGGTCGCAGCGAAGTCGACGGCGTCGAAGAAAGATGTCTTTCCGAATCCATTGGGACCGTAGAGAACAGTGATGGCTGACCCTAACGGAAAGTCCTTCTTCTCACGATAAGCGCGGAAATTTTTTATTGAGATGGACTTGAGGGTAGCCTGCACTCGCTCCCCGGCCACAGCCTCACTGGTAGATTCTGCTGTTCCGTCGACGCGATGAGGCGGCCCGTACTTACCCTCCAGGCTGGCAGCGAGAATCGATTCGGCGCTCATGCGTGCCGGCACTACCAACGCAGCAGCCAGCGCTGCCTTCATACTGCGATGGGTAAGTAAAGTTTGAGCAGTAGGTGGGCGACCGGAGGTCCCAGACACCGGGGCCAAGGGAAGGAACGGCAGACGAGCCAGACTGGCCAAGATGTCGCGCTCCATCCGGATGACGTACTTACGGCAGAAGTAGACGTCTACCTCTATGCTCGAGCAGAACGATTCATCGACAGGGAGGCCGGGTGGAAGGCAGAAAACGAAGGAGATGTCTTTTGTCGACCACTCCACACCATGTTTCAGATAGTGCTTTTTGAATGCGGCGTACAGAGGGCTATAGTCGCCTTGTTCTCCGACCGCAAATGCGGTCACCGCATGTCCGCTCAGCATAAGGAGAACCGGAGCGCAATCCGGATGCAGGCTCTCCTCGATGAACGAGGCGTTCTCCAACTGCCGGGAGAGCGTCTCTCGGAGCTTGGCTGAAAGGCTCACGGCCTCAAGAGATTGCGACATTGATTGCCTCCCTCAGGGCTGCTTCATCTGCAGCCTCGTGAAATGCCTTTAAGAAGTCTTGGAAGCCTACCCTGAAAACGGCACTTCGCGTGTCGGTGATGTTGACTTCGTCATTCCTAACTGCCCCTCGGTCAAGAATGCTCCCAAAGGCAGGATTCCACACTGAGTTCTCGTCGTCTCGGCTTACTACCAGAAGCGGCACTCTACGATTGAGCGCCAAGTCCATGACGTGCTTGTCGCACTCTTCGTGGCTCTTTCCTACGACGGCAACGACTTCAATCCCGACTTCGTCCTTCTGTATGGTCGCGTGCGAGCTGGACGCATGAAACTGCGGCGAATACTGAGCCACATCCAAGATAGAGAAAGTGTTCAAAACATGTTTGACGGCACTTGCTTGCTTCGCCTCCCAGTTGTCCGCAGCTGGTTCCGTGCCAGGGCTCGCGACAAGTACGGTTCGATTCAGTGCTGCCGTAGAGAGATTTCTGAGCACATTGACCGACTTCTTATGTGCACTGGCGATCGCAGGTGTAAGAGGCCGATTCGCAAACTTCTCAGCTAAAGACTTCTGCTTGTCATCCAGTTCGTCGTTGACCCATTTCACCACAGCAGGAACGAGCTGTGCCGGCGCGCGAGGGTCGTTAGTGCCCGGGAACGGATGCACGGTAGCATCGGCCAACGCGTACCGTCGGCCGGGCGCTCCGTGGGCTAGCGCCACAGGATTCAACACGCGGAAGGAATGGATGCAGGCTCCTCGCTCTCGAAACACTGCGTCTCTATAGTTTTCGAGAGGATTGCCGGGCCGCTGCTTGGAACCACCGCCGCAGAACGTCGCCATGTCCTCAGGCCGCTGAAACTTCTGGGTAGCGTAGATGACTGCGGTGCGACCGTATGACTCCGCGGTGCCCGGCACAGGATTACCTGCAACGTTTGCCATTACAAGGCAGCTGTCATCACGCAGCACGCTCGGGAAGTCGGCCGGATTGAAGAATGGCTGAACCTGCTGCATGAACGAAGCATGCGAAGGCTCTGGGTTGCACTGAGCAACGAACAGCCACGTTAGCGGCAGCTGCGCGTTAATAGCGCTGGCGGCCTCTTCGATGTTGTAGAGAAGCCATTCCCATATACGACGTTCATTGCGCACACCAATCCAGTCGAAACAGATGAGTGTGGCAAATTGGTACGGCGTGTTGACGGTGGCGTACTTTCCCCTGAAGCGAAAGATTGAGCACCCCTTAAACAAGCGAGCATCGGGAACGTTGAGCTCGATGAATGCCGGCTCAATCTTCGGCTGTATCCATGAGAGTACGGTGCCGGTGTCTGTCTTTATCCAGGTGACGCAGCAGTTGACCCAATGGTCCTCGTGAAGCCGGTCGAGAGAGTTGTTGTCGTAATCGTAGGTTGTATTAGGGCGGCCAACTAGTTCGACGAATTGCGCTCGGGTCATACCCTCTAGACCACCGATGACGACTGTGCCTGAGGGCCAGTCAGCGGAGCTCATATTAGAAACGACTCGGTCGAAGCCCTCCAGCCCGGGAAGAGTGCACTCTGGAAAAATGGTGAAGTGCGTTTTCTCTCCACCATGGTGACACTCTCGCGCTACAGCGAACGTCTGATTGATGCCCACAAGAGCTGACTCTCTGAGCTCAGGTCGCAGCGGAAAAGGCTGCTCCGCGCTGAACGCTACATGTGGTTGCGCAATGACCATTCCCACGTCGGAACGGGGTAAACGCAAACCGTACTCGACGAGGTCAACCTCAATGACCCGAATCATCCAACCGTCTCCCTCTTTTTTATAGGAATTCTGACACAGTTTGTAATGATTCCTGTCGAAACGAGGCCAGCGGGTGGGAGGCGCAGAGCATGACGGCTGATGTGGGGGTGCGTATCCGCGGACGTGCGACCTTCATTTGAGGATTAACGAGTTAGCCAAGCTGGCCGGTTTCCTGTGTCAATTTTGTGCCGGCCAAGTCTCCGATTGGAGGCGATTGAGACTGGACGAGGCAAGCAAGCGACGTTGGCAAGCATTGCAAGCCTTTGATTTTAAAGATCGCTTCTAAGTGAAACCCTAATTCGAAGTCAGTCGGTCGCCGACGCTATTGAGCAGCTTCCCAAGGATTGAAAAATGAGGCCCTGGCGTGCGCGAATTCCGATATGTCGCGCGACACCACTTTCAATCCATGATGAAGCGCAGTCGCCGCGATGATGAGATCAGGCTGAGAATAGGTGTGACCCGACTTGCGGCCGTCTTCCACGAGAAGTCGCCACGTGAGCATCACGTCTTCAGAGATCGGCAGAACGCGATGATCAAACATTGGCCGCACCCTGTTGCTCAACCAGCTGGACAGCTCGGCACGCCGGCCCGGGTCATCGACTCGCTCTATGCCAAACCGAATTTCAGCCAAGGTGACGACGCTGATGTGAAGCGATTCCAATGGCTGTGCCTCTATGAAAGCCACTACCCGCGGGTCAGGGCGCGGTCGCCGCAATTCAGAAATGACGTTGGTGTCCAACAGCCAAGCAGTCACAGCTCCACATCCCTGACTGGCATTGCGGCACGCGGCGCATCAAGCTCGATGTCGCGATACGGAGAGGCCTGAATTGCCTCGATCAGCGCTGCCCCCGTCTTCTCACCCTTCAAGCGACGAAACTCATCGGCGGCAACGACCACCACCTCGTCTCGACCATGCACCGTCACATGTTGCGGCCCCTCGCTATGAACCCGGCGCACGAGTTCGCTGAAGCGAGCCTTCGCGTCCTGCAGTACCCAGTAGCCCGGCCGCGAAGGCCGGTTCGAATCCGATTTATCCATGGCATCCCCTTTTCTAGTCAGCCTGACCAGAATAGCAAGGCAACGCATCGACTTCAAGGAAGTTCACGAGAAATACCGCCCCTGCCCGACGAGCGCTCACCTTCCCCAACACCGCCATAGGGAAAACCCAGTGTGATGTGACCTTCATTTGTGGGAAGGCCGCCTCGCCATGTCTTTATCCGCGATCTGGCAACAACGTAGCCAGATCGTAGCTGCCGTCGATTACACCAGCGTTTCGCCCCGCTTCCCACCGCCGCACTTCATAGGCAAGCGCGCACAGAACATTGATTTAGAAGCGAAAACTTCACCCTATTCAGGATGGGGCGCAAGGGGTCGCGAGTTCGAATCCCGCCGCCCCGACCACTGAAAAAATGAAAGCCCGCAGATCACAAGTCTGCGGGCTTTTTCTTTTCCCATCGGGACCTCCTGAAGCGGATGGCCGGATCAAACCAGCTGCGGCTAGAGGCCGCTGGTCGTGCGCCGTTTTATCGGCTGGGAAACGGATGAAATCGGATGAAATCGGATGAACATGCCGGTTCGCGCTGCCACTGCCGGCGGGTAAGTCTGCACAGCCGCGAAATTTCTACCGAAAGTGTCTGAGACAGCGAGCCGCTAAGCAGCTTGCCAAGGAATGGAGAGCGGAACCGATAGCTCGGCTCTCATTTGTCCGCCGTAGCCGCCGTTCGCCTCCTTTTTGCTATTTCAGGTCTGCTGCCAAATCCGGCTGAGGCAATATGCGACTACCCGTTTCGCAACTACCCGTCGCTGACCAAGCTCCAGGGCGGTAGCTTCTCTCTCACCATCAAAATGCCCCCAAACATCCCCGCCCGCCTCGACCGCCTCCCCTGGTCCCACTGGCACTGGCGCGTGGTGATAGCACTCGGCGTAGCCTGGGTGCTGGATGGCCTGGAAGTCACGCTGGTAGGCGCCATCGGCGCCGTGCTGCAGCGTGCCGATACCCTGGCCCTCACCAGCACACAGGTCGGATGGGCCGGCTCGCTGTACATCGGCGGTGCCGTGGTCGGTGCCCTGGTGTTTGGCCGCATGACGGATCGTCTCGGGCGCAAGCGGCTGTTCATGATTACGCTGGCGGTGTACATGCTGGCGACCCTGGCCACGGCCTTTTCCACCGACTTCACTTTTCTGGCCGTGTGCCGCCTGCTCACCGGCCTGGGCATAGGCGGCGAATACGCTGCCATCAATTCCGCAATCGATGAGTTGATCCCGGCCCGCGTGCGGGGTCGCGTGAACCTGGCCATCAATGCCAGCTTCTGGATCGGCGCGGCGCTGGGCGCCGGGCTCAGCTTGCTGTTGCTCGATCCGCGCGTGCTGGGCCCGGTCCTTGGCTGGCGCGCGTGTTTCCTGCTGGGCGCAGTCCTGGCCGTGGCAATCATTCTGGTGCGGCGCCATGTCCCGGAAAGTCCGCGCTGGTTGCTGATGCATGGCCGCTTCGATGAAGCGGGACGCATCATCGAACATATCGAGACGCAAGTCGCCCGCCAGCACGGAGAACTGGGACCCGTCATCCACGGCCCCGCGCATGCCGGCCACGGCATGCCTTCCTATGCCCAGGTGGCTGAAGTTCTCTTGCGCCGCTATCGTGCCCGCAGCATGGTGGTCATGAGCATGATGGTGGCCCAGGCCTTTTTCTACAACGCGATTTTCTTTACCTATGCCCTGGTGCTCACGCGCTTCTATGGGGTGCCGGAAGTCAGCGTGGCGCTGTACATCTTCCCCTTCGCATTGGGCAATGTGCTCGGACCCTTTGTGCTGGGCCCCCTGTTCGACAGCTTCGGCCGGCGCCGCATGATCGGCCTCACCTATGTGCTCACCGGCACCGGCTTGGCGCTCACAGGCTGGGCCTTCATGCAAAACTGGCTCGATGCGCGGACATTGGCGCTGTGCTGGTCGGGTGTGTTCTTCGTCGCCTCGGCGGCGGCAAGCTCGGCCTACCTGACGGTCAGTGAAGTATTTCCATTGCAGATGCGCGCTCTGGCGATTGCCATCTTCTACGCCATCGGCACCGGTACCGGCGGTTTCGTGGCGCCGGCGCTGTTCGGCTGGCTGATAGAAGGCGGCAGCCGCGCGGCGGTGGCGCTGGGCTACGGCATTGGCGCCGCGTTGGCGCTGCTGGCAGGCCTGTTGGCATGGCGCTACGGCGTGAATGCGGAACGCAAACCGCTTGAAGAGGTGGCCGGAAGCATCCATCACCCCCAGCGGTGAGCCGCAATCCCCGCTCACATCCCCCAACGCCGCACACAGCCGCGCCACACCAGGTGCGCGCAGCCCACATAGAGCAGCAGCAAACCCGCCAGCAAGGGCCAGTATTGCCACGGCAAGGGCGTGAGTCCCAACGCCGACGCTGCCCAGGAATACGGCAGCACGATTCCCACCACGCAAACTAGCAGGGAAGTCAGCGCCAGCGGCGCGCTGGCGCGGCTCTGCACAAACGGTAGCTTCTGCGTGCGCAGCACGTGGATCACCAGCGTCTGCGTCAATAGCGATTCCACGAACCAGCCGGACTGGAACAGCGCCTCATGACTCAAGGCGTTGAAAACAAATATCAGGATGCCGAAGGTCGCATAGTCGAAGACGGAACTCACCGGCCCCATCACCACCATCACCTTGAACACGTTGCCCACATCCCAGCGCCTGGGGTGCTCCAGTTCTTCCGCGTCCACGTGATCCGTGGGGATCGCAGTCTGCGAGAGGTCGTACAGCAGGTTGTTGGTCAGCACCTGGATCGGTGCCATCGGCAGGAAAGGCAGGAACAGGCTGGCGCCCAGCACGCTGAACATGTTCCCGAAATTCGAGCTGGCGCCCATCTTGATGTACTTGGTGATGTTGACGAACACCTTGCGGCCTTCGTGCACGCCCTCGCACAGGACCAGCAGGCTTTTCTCGAGCAGGATGATGTCGGCCGATTCCTTGGCGATATCGACCGCGTTGTGCACTGAAATCCCCACATCAGCGCGCTTCAGTGCCGGGCTGTCATTGATGCCGTCGCCGAGAAATCCCACCACATGCCCCTGCTGCTTGAGCGCGCCGATGATGCGTTCCTTGTGTTCCGGCGAAAGCCTGGCAAATACCGTGACCGTTTCCACCGCCTGCCGCAATTGCGCCTCGCTCATGGCATCGATGGCGGGTCCCAAGAGCACAGATCCGGTTTCGGATCGCACATCCAGTCCGACTTCATGGCCCACCTTGCGCGTGACATATTCATTGTCGCCGGTCAGCACCTTCAGGCGCACGCCCTTGGCGGCCAGGCGGGCAATCGCCTCGCGCGCGCTTTCCTTGGGCGGGTCCAGAAAGGCGATATAGCCCAGCAGCACCAGTTCGCGCTCGTCCGCCACCGAAAACACCGCCTGCTCGCGCGGCACCTCGCGGTAGGCCACCGCCACCGCCCGAAAACCGTCATTGTTCAGCGCCACCATTTCATCGCGCGCCGTGACGACATGGCTCGCATCGAGCCGGCCGTCGCCCTGCCCGCTTTCATAGCGGCTGCAGACCGCGAACACTTCCTCCACCGCGCCCTTGCAGATCAAGAGCCGCCGGCCGTCCGGGCAGGCCAGCACCACCGACATGCGCTTGCGAACAAAATCGAAAGGAATTTCATCGATCTCCGCATAACCCAGGTGCGCGCCCATGGCCTCATGCAACTCGGCATGTTCCAGCACGGCCGTGTCCAGCAGGTTGCGCAGGCCGGACTGGTAATGGCTGTTCAGCCAGGCGTACTGCAAGACCTTGTCGCTTTCCTCGCCGTGAATGTCGAGATGGCGTTTCAAGATGATCCGGTCCTGGGTCAGGGTGCCGGTCTTGTCGGCGCACAGCACATCCATGGCGCCGAATTCCTGGATGGCCTGCAGGCGCTTGACTACCACCTTGGCGCGCGCCATCGCCATGCCCCCTTTGGCCAGGTTGACGGCCACGATCATGGGCAGCATTTCAGGGGTCAAACCGACCGCCACGGCAAGGGCGAAGAACAGCGCCTGCATCCAGTCGTGCTTGCCCAGGCCGTTGATCAGGAATACCAGCACGGCCATCACCGTGATGAAGCGGATCATCAGCCAGACATAGCGCCGTATGCCAAGGTCGAATGCCGTCGGGCCGCGCTCGCCTGCCAGCCTTTTTGCCAGACGGCCAAAGAAGGTGGCGTCGCCGGTGCGCAGCACCACGCCGGTGCCGAAGCCGCTCACCAGGTTGGCGCCCATGAAGGCAAGGTTGGGCAGTTCGAAAACACTGGGCGCGGGCTCGCTCACGGCCGCGGCAAACTTTTCGCTCGGCAGCGATTCACCGGTGAGCGCGGACTGGTTGATGAACAGGTCCTTGGTTTCCATCAGCCGCAGGTCGCCGGGAATCATGTCGCCCGCGCTCAGGCGCACGATGTCGCCCGGAACCACCGCTTCCATCGCAATGTCGACGAACTCGCCGCCGCGTCGCGCCGAGACGGTGGTCTTCACCATCGCCCGCAGCCGCAGCGCGGCATGGTTGGAGCGGTGTTCCTGCAGGAAGGCGGTGACAATCGCCAGCGCGATCATGACGCTGATGACCAGGGCCGCGCCGGCGTCGCCGAGCAGGGCCGTGACCGCCGCCAGCACCGCCAACAGGAAATTGAGCGGATTGCCGGCCTGGTGCCAAAGCTCCTGCGGCCAGCGTGGAGGCCGTTCGCGGGCCACCGTGTTGGGTCCGCTGCGGGCCAGGCGGCGTGCCGCTTCAGCGGGCGCCAGGCCGCCGGCATCGCAGCCCATGCGCGCCATGCAGTGCGCAGCCGACAAGCCGGCAATCTGCTGGAGTTGCGCATCGTCGATGCGGTCCCAGGTCCAGCCGTCCGCCTTGAGGCCGGAAGCCGGCGCGCCTTCTCCGCTCTGGAGCATCGTTTTCAATGTGCTCGCGCAAGCGCCAGGTTGAGTTGACGCGCACGGCCCGGCCTACTGTGCCGGGCAGGCTTTCACCGAAACACCACCACCGGCAAGGCGGATTTCAAAAGCACCTTCTGCGTGACACTGCCCAGCAGCAGGCGATCGAATCCGCGGCGGCCGTGCGAGGTCATGAAGATGGCATCGCAAGCCTGTTCATCGGCCACCCGCACGATTTCGTCCGCAGGATCGCTGCCCAGCAGCACCTGCGTTTCACAGCTCACGCCGGCCGCCCTCGCCAGGGTGCAGACCCGTTCGACGTCTTTTCGTATCAGGGCTTCGTTTTCTTTTTCCCAGGTCGGGTAGTCAGGCAGGAAGGCCGGCTCGCCCAGGGGTGAATACGGGTAAGGCTCGGCCACGCCCAGCGCAACCAGCTTGCCGCCTTTTTCCCGCGCGAAGTTCACCGCCGCCTGCACCGCCTTGTCGGCCAGCTCGGAGCCGTCGGTAGGCACGAGTATCTTGTCAAACATGTCGCCCTCCTTCGCTATTGAGACTTCATTGGACTTCGCTGCCCGAGGCTCCCCGCGTCAGTCGATGCGCACCAGCCATTGCGCCAGCTTGTGCGCATCGGGGCAGTTGGCTTGCGCGCGCGAGAACACCAGGTAGTAAGTCGATTTACGTACGCAGGCGTTTTCAAGGTCCAGCTCCTTCAAGCGTCCGGAACTGAGCAAGCCTTCGATGCGGTGACGCGGCATGCAGCCATAACCCACGCCGTCCAGCAAGGCCGTTTCCGCGGTGTCGAAATTACTGACCCGCCATTGCGAAGCAAAGCCGTACTGAAGCGTGCCATGGGTATGGTTGGACTCGGGCACCACCGCCACTTCCACTTCGCGGTCCAGGTCGGCTTGCTTCAACTTGCGATTGAGCCGCGCCAGCGGATGATTGGGATGCGCAACCATCACATACTCGATGCGGGAGAAGGCTTCGCCCGACAAGCCGGCCGGGATATGGTCGACCACGGCCAGATCGGCCTGGCATTCGCGCAGCAGGTCCACCACGCTGGGAGCCCCCACCTCGATCAGCTGGATCCGTACCGGCCTGCCCTGCACCGAGAAATTCTTCAGCCGGCCAAGGAGCGAGCGTGTGGGGAAATGGCGGTCCACCGCCAGCCGGAACAGCGGTCCCAGGCCGCGCCGCATATCGGCCACATACTCTTCCAGATCGAAGGCCTCGCGCAGCAGCACGCCTGCCCTTTCCAGCAGGGTTACGCCGTGCTCCGTCAACTGCGCCCGGCGCCCTTCCTGCCGCAACAGGATCACGCCAAGCTGCTCTTCCATCTTTGCGATCGTGTAGCTCACCGCTGGCTGGCTCATGCCCAATGCGCTGGCGGCATTGGCGTAACTGCCGCAGGCCACCACGGCATGCAGGATTCGCCATTGTTTGAGGTTGATGGTCAGATTGGCCAGAATGGGTCGTTCGTTTCTCAATGCTGCTATGCGGGCGGATATGACGCCGCTTTCATGATGTACCTGCATTCGCGCACCCTTTCCGTATTCGTTTTTCGACCCTTAAATGTTGTCGGCAGGATGTAGTGTCTTCTCCTACATACCTGTCGGACAACGGAGGACGCGTACGCATTGTGGCCGACGCGCGACCGTCGGGGGCCTCGATCAAAACGAATTTTGCGCAGCATTAAGCCAAATAATTAATCAGCGAGAATGAATGGTGGTCCGCAGCAATGGAATGGGCGTTCATAGGATGTGTGCAACACAAGGCGTTCATGCAAGGAACACCTGACGCGTGAAATTGCGCAGCAGATCATGGCCGTCCCACACGCTTGAAAATTCCAGTGCACGACCGAACGGCAGCACACGGGAGATGCCCGGCGGCGCCTCTTGTTCCAGGTAGTTCGCCAGCTCCGCTGTATTCTCGAAGCCGGCGTGAATCATGGTCTGCATGCGCTGGTCAACGAACAGATTCAAATCCTGCAGCGCTTCGATGCGGGTTTCATAGAACAGGCCCGCACCGCAATGCAGACCGGCATCGATCAGGGACAGCACATCGGTGGCTGCCACTTCAATCCGGCTGACCAGGTTGTCGCACACGGCAGGAATCGAAGCCCGCAGGCGCAGCGCAACCAGGTCGGCGGCGATCGATTTGTTGACATAGTCGATCGCCATCAGCGTCGGGGCGCGTTCCTGGCTGATCGCATGCAGGCCCGGCCAGAATTGCTCGCGTGCCGCCCGCACTTCCATCTGTGAACCCAGCCACGCCACCAGGCGCGGTGAAGAACACGCCATTTGCCCAAAGGTATAGGCGTCCGCATGAAAGCGGCGCAGCCATTGTTCCTGCTGGCCCGCTGCCGCTTGCAGCCAGCCGCTGGCATTCACCAATGCCATGCTGAAACGATCGGCAAAGCAGATTTCGTCTGCGCGCGCCGGCAAGGCGATGCAGCGGATTTCGCCTATGGTGGCGTCGCCACCCCACACCACGCGCAGGTCGCACACACTGGAAAAACCTTCGGTGATGGCGAGCGCTTCGCGCGGATAGCGGGCCAGCACGGTCCGGGCGGCGATCGCTTGCCACTGCGGCGCGGCCAGCAAGCCATCCAGCACTTCAAGCAGCACCTCCAGCTGCGGCGACGCACGGGAAGGCAGGCGCACGATATTGCGATTACCGCATAGCAAAGACAGGAACCAGGAGTAAATGAAGATGCTGTCCACGTTGCCGGGCGCGATATGAAATACCGTGCCGCGCGGCCGGAATAGATGCCCCTCCGGCTGCGAAGCAAACTGTCCAGCAAGCGCTTCGATATGGCCCTTGCGCATCCAGAACGCCAATGCGGAAAGCTCGGGATAGCGGCGCACGGTGGGCGCTGTGCGCAGCGCCTGCGAGAAGGCCGCAACGAAGTCGATCGCCAGCGCGGAGAACGGCGCCAGCGGCGGGTGTTGGCGCAGCATGCCGGCGGCGTCCAGCGCGTTGTGTGCCGGGGCCAGGCTGCTCATGCCGGCACCGCGTGGGTATCGCTGCAGCCGCGCAGCTCGGCGCGCGGCAGCCGTCCGTCCACCGCAAAGTATTTGCCGTGCCGGCCGCAGGCACAATCGTCTTCGCCCAGCAGGCGCCCCAGGTCTTCGGTCAGCAAACTGTGACCGGGATAGCTGTGAGGCAGCACCGACATGACCTGGATCAGGCCCTGCCTGCCGGGCGGGCAAAGCGACCAGTCAAACGGGTCGCGCACCAGCACCTCCGACCACGACGAGGCATGCAGATGGCCCGCCTCGCACTCCAGGAAAATCGACCCCGCCTGTTCCACCATGCCGTAGAAGTTGTGCACGCTTTCGATATTGGCGGCTTGCCGCGCCGCCGATTTGAACACTGCCGGCGGCACCGCTTCATCCAGCAGCTTTTTCCAGCCGCCGCTGTGAATCAAAATGGCTTGCGACAGATCGAGCCTGCGCGCCTGCGCCAGCAGAGGCTGCATGAAGTATTTCCACGCCATGAAAGTGAAGCCGAACAGCAGTTTCCTTTGCCCGGCGTAGCGCTCGGCGAATTGCTCCACCACGTCCATGTCGATTTCCATGCTGCCGTCCTTGAGGGCATACACGGGATTGCGGCCAAAGGTGGACAGGCCGAGGATGCCGGCCCCGCGCGCGGAGAAGGCCACCCGGTCGCGGATCACGCCGGGGTGATCCAGTATCAGCATCGGCAGGCGCTCGCGTCCCAACAGCGTTTGCAGGATCGAAACCAGCGCGCGCGACTGGGCCAGCGAAGTTTCACGGTCGAGGTAGATGCGCGACACCCTGGCCGAGGTGGTGCCCGATGAGCTGAGCGTCTTCACCACCTGGGCCGTGTCCACCGAGCGCAGCTCGGCTTCCTTGAACAGGCGCACCGGCAACCAGGGCAGGCGCTCCAGCGCAAAATCGTCACGCCAATCCACGCCACGCGCGCGCAGGATGCGGCGGTAGGCTTCGCAGCGTTCGGCATGATGGCGCGTCAATTGCGACAGCAGCGCTTCCAGGCGCGCGCGCTTGATGCCCGCCTCCAGCCCATAGACAGGCCAGGCCGGGCAGATTCCCGGCGCGGCCTCACTGGCGGTGCTGTTGGTCATGATCGCCCACCATGCTATGCATCAATTCGGAATAGCGCAGCTTGCCGGCCGCCGAGCGCGGCAATTCGGCAAGCTCCGCCACCACCAGCTTGGCGTGCTGCAGGCGAAAGCGGCCGATCAGCTCGCGCCGCAGTTCAGCGGTATCGCGCCGGGGCCGCACCAGGGCCAGCAGCAGCAAGTCGTCGCGCCCGGTGGCGGCCGCTTGCTCGGCCACCGCTTCGCCCCAGGCCTGCACCTCGTCCAGGCTCAGGCGCCGGCCAAACATCTTCACGAAACGGGCGCTGCGCCCGGTGATGTGGAAACAGCCATCGGCGTCTTGATAGCCGAGATCGCCGGTCGCCAGGCGGCCGCCATTGACGTCACCCAGTTCCAGGTCGTGCAAGCTTTGCGCATAGCCCAACATCACATTCGGACCTTCATAGACCAGCTCGCCTTCCCGGCCGGGCTCGTGCAGCGGCCGGCCTTCGGCGTCGACAATCTGCATCCGTCCGCCCGGGATGGCGCGACCGATGCTGCCGGGCTTGTCCAGCGCCTGTTCCGGCGCCAGATAGCACATGCGCGGGCCGGCTTCGGTCTGGCCATACATGACAAAGAAACGCCAGCCGCGCAATTGCGCCAATTGCGCCAGGCGCTGCACCCGCTCCGGCGGCAGGCGGCCGCCGGCCTGGGTCAGGGTACGCAGGCTGGGCAGGTCCATCTTGTGCAGGCCGAGCCGCTCCAGCATGTCGTACATGGCGGGCACGCCCGACAGGCTGCTTGCGCCTTGCGCCTGGAAAAAATCCCAGAAGCCGCGCGCCACCAGCGGCTGCGCGGTGAGCAGCAGCCGGGCGCCGGCCAGCAGATGCGTATGCACCACCGACATGCCATACGAATAGTGCATGGGCAAACTGGTGATGGCCCGCTCATCGCTACCGATGCCCAGATAGTTGATGATGGACGCCGCATTGGCCGCCAGATTCCCATGCGACAGGCGCACCAGCTTGGCGGCCCCGGTGCTGCCGGAAGTGGACAACAGCAAGGCCAGTTGCGGATGCGGCCGCGCCGTTGCGGGCGGCCGCAGTTCTATCCAGCTGCGCTGTTTCGCGTTCCACCATGCCTGCACGCCAAAGCGCTGCAGCAGTTGCTGGCGCGACTCCGCGCCCAGGGCGGGGTCGAGCAGCAACACCGGCTTGCCGGCGCGCAGGCTACCGACATAACTGCACAGCGCCGGCACGCTGTTTTCGCCATCCACCGCCAGCACGCCGCCGGCATCGTGCAGCGCGGCCAGGCTGGCATCGGCGCGCTGCGCCAATTGGCGGTAGGAGAGCTGCTCGCCGCTGTCGGCAACGATGGCGATGCGCTCGCCAAAATCCTGCAGGCGGCTGAACAGGTTCACACCAGCATCCCTCCATCCACACCCAGCACCTGGCCGGTGACATAGCTGGACAAATCGCTGGCGAGAAACAAGGCTGCCTTGGCCACTTCCTCGGGCTGGCCGATGCGGCCCATGGCAATCGACGCCACCCGCTCGCGAAATTTGTCCGGCGGCACCGAACGCGCCATGCGGGTATCGATGAAACCCGGCGCAATCGCATTGACGCGGATATTGGAAGCCGCCAATTCCTTGGCCAGCGAACGGGTGATGCCCACCACCGCCGCCTTGCTGCCGCCGTACACCGACTGGCCCGCCTCACCATTGGTGCCGAAGATGGAGGCGATATTGATGATGCTGCCGCCGCCCCCGCGCGCCATCATGCGCGACGCATATTGCGCGCAATGCATGACGCCATAGACATTGGTTTCAAAGACGGTGCGCAGCTGCTCTTCGGTGACCATGCCGATCAAGCCGTCGCCCAGCACGCCGGCATTGGAGACCAGCACATCGAGCCGGCGCATCTCATGAAACACATGGCGAAACACCTGGCTCACGCGGTCGGGACGCCGCACATCGCAAGTCCAGCCGAGCAGATCGGCATCGGGCACCTGTTCCAGCACCAGGCCGCGGGCCCGTTCCAGCGCCGGAGCGTCCCAGTCGGTCATCACCACCCGCGCGCCGTGGTTGGCGAACAGCGTCGACATGGCAAGGCCGATGCCATTGGCCGCGCCCGTGACCAGAACAACCCTGTGTTGCAGCAGCATGGCCAACCTCCCGCTCAAGCCTCGAAGTGCACGCCGTAGTTGCGCAGGATGCGGCGGATCTCGCCATAGCTGCTCATATCGACGATGTCGTCGGCGTCGAGCAGGATTTCAAACAGCGCCTCCACTTCGGTGACGAAGGCCATATGCCCCACGGAATCCCATTCCGGGATGCTGTTGTAGCTGAGGCCGTCGTGCACCGTTGCCGGGTCGATGCCCAGCGCGCCGGCGAACGCCGCCAGCAGCCGCGCTTCATTGCCCTGCTCGGGCACGGGCGTCGCCGCGCCGGAGTTAAGCCGGCCGACGTCGAACAGTGCCGTCGTCATGCCTGCAGTCATTCCAGTGTCCATGCATTGCCTCCTTGTGGTTGAGGCCAGTCTATGCAAGTCCTGTCGCGCGGATAAGCGGGCGGAATTGATGACTGGCGCGCCTCGCAGCTGCTGTTCATCGAATTTCTTGATTGGCGCCTGGGGCGGATGTCAGTACGGGCATTGCCCTGGAGCGCCCTGAATGGCAATCAAGTGGATGCTCCACCTCCCAGGCTGCGTCCCGGATACCCCGCCACCGTGTGTCCGGGACTCACATCGCGCAGCACGTTCACGCCCAGCCCCACGAAAGCCTGCTCGCCCACCTTCAGCTTTTGCAGCACCGAGGAATTCGGCCCGATCCAGGCGTGGGCGGCAATTTCCACGCTGCCGCACAGCTCGGCGCAAGCCACCAGCATGGCACCGCGCCGAATGATGCAGTTGTGCGAGACATGCACCTGGTCATCGATCTTCACGTCGTCCTCGATCACGGTGTCGTCCAGGGTGCCGCAGCAGACCGTGGCATTGCTGCCGATTTCCACCCGGTTGCCGATACGCACGCTTCCCAGATGGATCAGGCGGATCGGCGTGCCATCGGCATCGCGCTCGAATCCGAAGCCGGCTTCGCCTATCACCGCGCCCGGTTTGATCCAGCAGTCCTCGCCTATCTGCGTGCCGTCGGCAATCACGGCGAACGGGCTGATCACGCTGCCGCGGCCAATGCGCACGCCCCGGCCCAGCACGGCCTGTGGCGCAACCCGGGCGCTGGCATGCACCTGGGCCTCGTCCTCGAACGGGGCGAAGCCAGGTTGTTCCGCCAACGCCTGCAAGGCCTTGGCAAAAGTCAGCCGCGGTGTAGCGGACTCGATCACCGCGCCTTCTCCGCTCGCCGTGCCGGGCGGCGCAATCACCACTGCGCGCGCCGGCACCCGCGCCGTGCTCGCCTTGGCAAAGGCCAGGCAGCCAGGGCCAGCCCGATCAAGTGCGGCCACACAGCTGATCTGGCCGTCGCCCTGCAGCTTCAGGCCCAGCGTGCGAGCCAGCTCGCTGGCCAACAGCTCCCTTGTCAACGCTTTCACGAGCACCTCCTCAATGTTGTCGGTCCTGTCGCCCGGCTATCGCCTCGTCCGAAGCGATGCCTGGCGGCAGCAAAACATTCCTTGTGTAAACATTTTTTGTTACCACTTGCCCAGAAACTTTTTCCCTGGAGAAAGGCTCAGATTCGCAGACCTTGACAGAAGGCAAAGGTTATTGACTGACCCTTGCCCAACGAGGCTTGCGAAGGGAGCACCGGCAGTACCGCTTCTTATCTTCAATGATCCAGGGATAGCTTCACAGTGAAGAAACAGAATTACCTCCTCATCTCTCCCCTCCTGATGGCCTTGACCTTGAGCGCCTGCGGCGGCGGCAGTGGCTCCGACGGCACGAGCGCGGCAGCAGCCACCGACGGCAGCGCGGACATGCTGGCCGCAGCCGCGGCAGCGTGCAAGAACGGAAACAAGAAGAATTGCCCCACCACGGGCACGGGCGGCACCGACACCTCCGGTAGCGGCACCACCGGCGGCGGTACGACTGGCACGGGCGGCACCGGCACCACCGGCGGCGATACGAGCGGCACGGGTGGCAC
>JAEVZY010000306.1 GCA_023392035.1 Pseudomonadota bacterium
CTACGAACCAAGGGGTCGTGGGTTCGATTCCTGCCGGCCGCGCCACCATACCTCGAAGGGCTCACTGAAAAGTGGGCCCTTCGTCTTTCTGCGTCCCTTGCCGGATGCCTGCCTTCGGCGACTTGCGTTTCCTTTGTCCGGCGTCAGTCCTTTCTATTCGAATCGGGGCACCGCGTCCTATACTGGGTGTTCAAGTCGTTTGATAGAGGTGTGACATGAACAGGCTTGGCGCGAGAGTTGCCGCTCTTGCTCTGGCAAATATGTTGGTGTTGCTTGCGGGCTGCGCCAGCACGGCAGGTAATGAGGACACGTCTTGTCAGTACGCGGCGACTTGCTATGTCGCGCCTTTGCGTTCCTGAATCCCGCTTCAGGCGCCGGTAATATACTGCCCGGCTTGACCAAGGAGTCTGCAATGACCACGCCTTCCGCAAAGAGGGCCGGCCGCATCCTGCTGGCCGGCGCTTGCCTGATTCTCGCTGCCTGCTCGAACCTGCAAAACTCGGCGGCGCGACCGGGCGATTACGCATCCAATTACTTCAGTGCACCGATGTCTTCGCTGTATCCCGGCAATTATCCGCATTCGGCCGCCGCCACCATTTCTTCACATTGAAGCCGGGCGCGTCGGCCAAGCGGCACTTCAATGCACCGCCGTGTGCGCCACCACATCCAGCATATGCATCTCGGGCATCGCGCCCAAAAGCGACAGCGCATGCTTGGCCAGTTCGCGCGGCACGTGCCCGGTGAGGTGCGAGAAGCGGGCGCCATTGTCGGGAAAGGCGTCGAAGATGCCATAGCGGCCGTGGCCCATGCGCAAGGCGAACCAGGCCGTGGTACGCGGTTCCTGCATGACCAGGGTGCGCGCGCTGCACAGGAATTTTTCCACCTCCGCGGCGCGGCCGGATTTGGCTTCGAAGCTCAAAAGCAAACCCTTGACGATGGCTTCGTCGTCACCGCTGGCCGGCAGTTTGCTCGACAGCACGTCCAGCAGATGAATCTCGGGCGGGTGCGTCAGCAGGGCGTCAGCTTCCTTGCTCAAGGCTTGCGCAATCGGGCCGTGCAAGTGGACATCGCGCTCTTCTTTGCCGGCAAAGATATCGAAGATTCCGTATTCGTCGCCGCCGTATTTCCAGGCATACCAGGCCGCGGTCCCGGTTTCCTCTTGTGCCTGCACCTGGGCCGCGTTCAAAAAAGCTTCCAGCTCCTGCTCCATGCCATGTCTGGCTTCAAGCCGGACCAGCAAACCACAGCTTTGCATTGCCGTCTCCATCGATGTTCGATCATTGTGGTCAATGTGTTTGGACGTTGGCTGCTGGTGCCCGTTCCCAACATGCCGGCGCACAGCTTTGCCATGTCAGTCACGGCTGTTACTATCTGCGCAGGGAGCAAGGGGCCCAAGCTTTCATCCAACTGAATGTTCAAGGCGGGGAAATGCGAGTCAGTTTCAGGTTTGGCTGCGTACTCATATCCGTGCTGGGCGCCTCGGCTGCGGGCTATGCGTTGGCAATGCTGGTCGGAGCGGGCGGCGTGGTCAACTCCGGCTATGTCTGGCTGGCGCTGGGCGCGGTCCTGCTGGCAGTGTGCGGCTTGATGGCCTTGGCTCGCAATCTGCGCAGGCAGGATGCATCCCTGCTTGATGAACGAAGACGGCTGCTCGAATATGAACGGGCTTACCGCTCGGCGCCGATCGGCCTGGCAACGCTGGATCGCGAGCTGTGCTATGTGCGCATCAACCCCTACCTGGCCGACATCAATGGCATTGCGGTGCAGGCGCACCTGGGGCGCTCGCTGCATGAGATCCTTCCCGATATTGCCGCACGCGTGGAAGGCCTGATGCACGAAGTGATGGAAACCGGCCAGCCCAAGCTAGACCTCGATTTCACCGCCGCTCTGCCGCATGCGCCCGAGCAAATGCGCTATTGGCGCCTCTATATTTTTCCGGTGCGCGGTGAAGACGCTCAGGTGACTGGACTCGATCTGGTCGTCGATGAAGTCACCGGCCAGAAGCGCGCCGAACACGCCCTGCTGGAAGAAGCCCGTCGCAAAGATGAATTCCTGGCCATGCTCGGCCATGAACTGCGCAATCCGCTGGCGCCGCTGCAGTCCGGCGTCGAACTGATCGGCATGCTCGACATCCAGCACCCGGTCTTCAATAAGGTGCGGCAAGCCATGGAACGCCAGGTGGCGCATCTGGCGCGACTGGTGGATGAATTGCTGGAGGGCTCGCGCATTACCCGCGGCAAGATCGAGCTGAAACTGGAAGTGCTCGACTGCGCCACCATCTTGCGCGCCTGCGCCGAGGCCTACGCCGAACGCGCTGCAGACTCGGATGTGCGGCTGCTGGTCGATCTGCCGAGTACGCCCGTCTGGGTGAAAGGCGATCCGGTGCGACTGACCCAGGTATTCAGCAATTTGATCGACAACGCCATCAAATATGGACGCCGCGGCGGTTGTGCCAGCGTCTCGGCGCATGTGCTGGGCGAGCAGCTGCGGGTGGTTGTGCAGGACGATGGGGCCGGCATCGGGGCCGATTTCCTGCCTGACGTTTTCAATGTGTTTGCCCAGGCGGACTATCGCAAGTCGCGCGGCGGCCTGGGATTGGGCTTGCCGATCGCGCGCAGCATGGTTGAACTGCACGGCGGCAGCATTGACGTCGAAAGCGAGGGCGAGGGCAAGGGCACGCGCGTCAGGGTGGCGCTGCCGCTGACCGCCGCCCGCGACAAGCCGCTGGTGCAATCGAACGAACCGGTGCGCGCGCCAGCCCTGCAACGCGTACTGGTGGTGGACGACAATATCGACGCCGCCGAGAGCATTTCCCTGCTGCTCGACTTGCTGGGCTGCCAGGTGCAGGTGGCGCATGACGCAACATCGGCGCTGGCGCTGGCGCCGCAGCTGCGGGCCGATCTGGTGATGCTGGACATCGGCCTGCCCGACATGGACGGCTATGCGCTGTTGCAAGACCTCAAGACCTTTCACCAGCTCGGGCATACCTGCTTTGCGGCGGTCACCGGCTACGGCCAGGAACATGACCGGCGGCGGGCAATGGACGCAGGATTCGAATTCCATTTGACCAAGCCGGTCAGCCGGGCCCAACTCGAAGAGCTGCTCGCCGCTTGCGGTACCAGGCATGAAAATTCCGCAAAGTACGCCTGAAGCCAGGCGCTGGCGCGAGGCCTTTAATTTTCCGCCGGCGCGCATATCTTGCTGATGTCTATTGACCGGAAAACCTGCCATGAACATCGTTTGTCCCGCCTGCGGCGCCACCAATCGTGTACCGGAAGAACGTTTGCTGGATCAGCCTGTGTGCGGAAAATGCGGGCAAGAGGTCCTGCCGGCCAAGCCGGTCAATCTGGGTGACGACGCCTTGCCCAAATTCCTGTCGCGCACCGAATTGCCGGTGCTGGTGGATTACTGGGCGACCTGGTGCGGTCCCTGCCGCATGATGGCGCCGGAGTTCGAAAAGGCAGCGGCGCAAATGCCCAAAATTCGCTTCGTCAAGGTGGATACCGAAGCCGCCCCGGCGGCCGCCGCGCGCGCCGCCATCCGCAGCATTCCCACCGTCGTGCTGTACCAGGGCGGACGCGAGGTCGCGCGCCATTCAGGCGCGGTGCAGGCGCCGCAGCTGGCGGCTTGGTTGCGCCAGCAATTGGGTCAGACAGCTTGAGGGCTCAGACGGCTGAAGGCTCAGACGGCTTGAAGGGCCAGACCGCTTGAAGGAACAGGCGGCCTGAACTGGCAGGCCGCCTGAATCCCCGCGCTCAGTGCAAGCTCCGGCGCAGCAGCTCGAGGGCGCCCTTGCGGTTCTTGTGGGCGCGCTCATAGCGTTCCAGCTTGCGCAGGTCGGCACTGGAAAGGCCGGACACGGCATTGCGCAAATTGGCAATGGTCATGTGTTCATACCCGCGCACCGGCAATTCGCGGTCGGGCGACTTGCCGGCCTTGGCGCGCACTTTCTGTGAGCCGGTCTCGCCGTACTGCTTGCGTTGCTTGTTGACGATGCGCGATGCGACTTCCTGTTCGCGTCCGCGATAGCGTCCTTCGGTCTTGAACTGCTTTTTCAGCTTTTCGTATTCGCGTTCGCGTTTGGGGCTGGCTCCGGCGGGCATGGCAGTCTCCTTGAGGACAATGCTGCTTGGATGGCTGCCGCCGCCGCAAATTCCCTTGAGGCTTTTTTCGGTTCAGGCCAGACGCATGCCAGGCGTGATCTGGCGCGGGTCCTGCACCAGCTCCAGCAGCGCCGGTTTGCCGCTGGCGCGGGCGCGCTCGAAGGCGGCCAGGAAGTCTTCTTCCTTCTCCACCCGTTCGCCATAGGCGCCAAAGGATTGCGCCAGGGCGACGAAATCCGGACCCTGCAGCGTGGTGGCCGAGACCCGGCCCGGAAAGCGTTTTTCCTGGTGCATGCGGATGGTGCCGTACATGCCGTTGTCGATGACCAGAACGATGAGGTTGGCGCCCTCCTGCACGGC
>JAEVZY010000313.1 GCA_023392035.1 Pseudomonadota bacterium
GGGGGGCCCCGGCGGCGCTCATTCCGGGCGCCAGGCCCTGGCTGTTGCGGACGTGGATCACAAAGGGCCGGTTCTCGGGGTCCTGCCGGGCGCCTTGCTGGGCACGGCGTTCCATGATGACCCGCGCGTACACGGCGGCAGGGGTGGCACTCCAGTCCATCGGCTTGGCGTCTTCGGTCTTGCCTTCGCTTGCGGGGCCGGTCTGCTCGTCCTGGAACAGCTGGCGCGACACGGCGCGACGCGGATTCCCGTTCCATGCGGGCAGCTTGTTCTGATCGGCTGTTTCAGGGGGCGGGTCGGCGGGCGCCGACGGATTGCGGTTGATTCCGGCAGGGGCGCCGGAGCCTGCAGCGTGGGGATACATGTCTTCTCCTGGTCTTGTCGAGGTTCGCCGCCATGCTGGACGGCGAACCTGAGTCGGACCGGGAAGACCCGGGTTCTCAAGCGGGCAGGCGACCCTGCGCGCGCTTGATGCGGCTCAATCGAGCAAGAGATTTTCCAGGGTGCGGCGGTAGATGTTCTTGAGCGGCTCGATTTCCGAGAGCGGGATGTTCTCGTTCACCTTGTGGATGGTGGCGTTGGTGGGACCGAACTCGATCACCTGCGGGCAGATGCGGGCGATGAAGCGGCCGTCGGAGGTGCCGCCGCTGGTGGAGAGCTCGGTTTCGACACCGGTTTCATCCCGGATCGCCGCGCACAGGGCCGTACTCAATTCGCCGCGCGCGGTGAGGAAGGGATAACCGCTGATGGACCAGTCCAGCTTGTAGTCCAGCCCATGCCGGTCGAGGATGGCATGCACGCGCTGCTGCAGGCCTTCCACCGTGCTGGCGGTGGAGAAGCGGAAATTGAAGTCGATCACCACTTCGCCTGGAATCACGTTGGAGGCGCCGGTGCCGCCGTGGATGTTCGACATCTGCCAGGACGTCGGCAGATAGTATTCATTGCCCTCGTCCCACACTTCGGCCGCCAGGGCCGTCAGCGCCGGCACCGCCAGGTGGATTGGATTCTTCGCCATGTGCGGGTAGGCGATGTGGCCTTGCACGCCTTTCACCACCAGCCGGCCGGACATGCTGCCGCGCCGGCCGTTCTTGATCATGTCGCCCAGCGCATTGACCGAAGTCGGTTCGCCGACAACGCAATAGTCGAGCTTTTCGCCGCGCGCCTTGAGCGCGTCGCAGACGATCACCGTGCCATGGGTGGCCGGGCCTTCTTCATCGCTGGTGACGAGGAAGGCGATCGAACCCTTGTGATTGGGATGCGCGGCGACGAATTCCTCGCAGGCCACCACCATTGCCGCCAGCGAGGTTTTCATGTCGGCCGCGCCGCGTCCGTACAGGCGGCCGTCGCGCTGGCTGGGCACGAAGGGCGGCGTGGTCCATTGCTCCAGCGGGCCGGTGGGCACCACATCGGTGTGGCCGGCAAACACCAGGCAGGGACTGGCCGTGCCGCGCCGCGCCCACAGGTTGGTGACGCCACCTTCGGCAATGGTCTCGCATGCAAAGCCCAGCGGTGCCAGCAATTGCGCCATGCGCTTCTGGCAGCCGGCGTCCTCCGGGGTCACGGAGGAGAGGGCGATCAATTCTTCGGTCAGGGCCAGGGTGCGGCTCATGTGCGGCTTTCAGAAAATCTGTTGATAGAGATCGGGGGTGAAGCCGACCTGGATGGTTTTATCGGTGACCAGCACCGGGCGCTTGATGACGGAAGGATTTTCCAGCATCAGCTGGGTGGCGCTGGCGGCGTCGACGACTGCGGTCTTGCGTTCATCCGGCAGCTTGCGCCAGGTCGTGCCCTTGCGGTTGAGCAGGGTTTCCCAGCTCACCTGCTTGAGCCAGGACTGCACCGTGGCCGCATCCAGCCCGGCCTTCTTGAAATCGTGGAATTGATAGGGCGCGGCCCTGGCGTCGAGCCAGCTGCGCGCTTTCTTGACGGTGTCGCAATTCGGTATGCCGTAGAGGGTGGCAGTCATCGGTGCTTGAGCAATCGGAACAATCAGAGGTTGAGCGTGAATTCGGTGAAGGTTGCGCCTTCTTCTTTTGGCGTGGCCTGCGCTTCTTCTTCGGCCTGCTCTTGCTGGCTGGCGTTGTTGAGCAGCCAGTACAGGTTGGTGGCCGAGTCGGCATTGGCCAGGGCTTCGTCCTGGCTCACCACGCCATCGCGTATCAATTGCAACAGCGCCTGCTCGAAAGTCTGGGAGCCGGGCGAGAGGCTCTTTTCCATCGCTTCCTTCACCTGCGCCAGTTCGCCTTGTTCGATCAGTTCGGCGATGTGGCGGGTGTTGAGCATCACTTCCACTGCCGCGCGGCGGCCGCCGTCGACACTGCGCACCAGACGTTGCGACACCACCGCCTTGAGCGTGGCCGCCAGATCGGGCAGCAGCGATTGCCGGGTTTCCAGCGGAAAGAAATTGATGATGCGGTTGAGCGCCTGGTAGCTGTTGTTGGCGTGCAGGGTGGCCACCACCAGATGGCCGGACTGGGCATAGGCCAGGGCTTGCGCCATGGTGTCCTTGTCGCGGATCTCGCCGATCAGGATGCAGTCCGGCGCCTGGCGCAGCGCGTTCTTGAGCGCGATCGCCAGGCTGGCGGCATCGGTGCCGATCTCGCGCTGGTTGACGATCGATTTCTTGTTGGTGAACATGAATTCGACCGGATCTTCCAGCGTCAGGATATGGCTGGCGCGATTGGCATTGCGATGGTCCAGCATGGCCGCAATGGTGGTCGACTTGCCGGAGCCGGTGGAACCCACCACCAGCAACAAGCCACGCTTTTCCATGATGAGGTCGGCCAGCACCTCGGGCACGTGCAGATCTTCCAGGCGCGGAATCATGCCGGGAATGTAGCGGAACACCGCCGAAGGGCAACCGCGCTGGGTGAAGGCCGACAGCCGGAAGCTGCCTATGCCTTCCACCGGGATGCCCATGTTGAGCTCGTTGTTGCGCTCCAGCTCTTTCAGGCGTTCGGCCGAAACCACTTCGGCCAACAGGGCCAGGATGGCTTGCTTGTCCAGCTTCTGCTGGTTCACCGGGATCAGGTTGCCGTTGATCTTGACCTGCACCGGCGCATTGACGGACATGAAGAGGTCGGACGCCTCTTTTTCCTTCATCAGCTGGAACAACCTTTCCATTGCCATGGACTGCCTCCGCGTTCTGTGTGACTGACTGCTGACGGCAGTGTAAGCCCGGCCGGGCTCACAGCGCCAAACAAAACGCCCATGGCGTTGTTGCGGCGCCCGGCCCTGGGCAGTTCGTCAGCCGCTGTCAGTCGCGCAAGAGTTCGTTGATGCCGACCTTGGCGCGCGTCTTGGCGTCCACCCGCTTGACGATCACGGCGCAATACAGGCTGTACTTGCCGTCTTCGGAGGGCAGGTTGCCCGACACCACCACCGAGCCGGCCGGAATGCGGCCGTAGCTCACGCTGCCGGTGGAGCGGTCATAGATCTTGGTCGATTGGCCGATGTACACGCCCATCGAGATCACCGAATTTTCTTCGACGATCACGCCTTCGACGATTTCGGAACGGGCGCCGATGAAGCAGTTGTCTTCGATGATGGTGGGGTTGGCCTGCATCGGCTCCAGCACGCCGCCGATGCCGACGCCGCCCGACAGGTGCACGTTCTTGCCGATCTGGGCGCAGGAGCCCACGGTGGCCCAGGTGTCGACCATGGTGCCTTCATCCACATAGGCGCCGATGTTGACGTAGGAGGGCATCAGCACCACGTTCTTGCCGATGAAGCAGCCGCGGCGCGCAACGGCCGGCGGCACGACGCGATAGCCGCCGGCGGCGAAATCTTCGGCGCTGAAACCGGCAAACTTGGTGGGCACCTTGTCATAGAACTGCATGCTGCCGCCGGCCATGGGCGCATTGTCTTCCAGGCGGAAGGACAGCAGCACGGCTTTCTTGATCCACTGGTTGACGTTCCAGCCCTGCGCGCCTTTTTCGGCGACGCGGATCTTGCCGGCATCGAGTTCGGCCAGCACGTGGGCGACGGCATCGCGCACTTCGGCGGGCGCGGATTTGGGAGAGAAATTGGCGCGGTCTTCCCAGGCCTGGTCGATGACTTGTTGCAGTTGGGTGCTCATGTTCTTGATTGGGTAATGAGGGAAAGTTTTCAGGCGTGCTTGCGGGCGAAGGCGACGATGCGCTCGGCCGCTTCCAGGCATTCTTCCACTTCGGCCACCAGCGCCATGCGCACCCGGCCGTGGCCGGGATTGCTGCCATGGGCATCGCGCGCCAGGAAGCTGCCTGGCAAAACCGTCACATTATATTCGGCGTAAAGGCGGCGGGCGAACTCGGTGTCGGACCAGCCGGCAACTTTGGTGACGTCGGCCCAGAGATAGAAGCCGGCGTCCGGCAGGGCGACATTCAATACGCTTGCAAGAAGCGGCGTCACTTGCGCGAACTTGGCCTGGTACTTGGCGCGGTTCTCGATGACATGTTGTTCATCGTTCCATGCCGCCACCGAAGCGGCCTGCACCGGCAGGCTCATGGCGCTGCCGTGATAGGTGCGGTAGAGCAGGAATTTCTTGAGGATGTCGGCGTCGCCGGCCACGAAGCCCGAGCGCATGCCCGGCACATTGGAGCGCTTGGACAGGCTGGAGAAAGTCACCAGGCGCGGGTAGCCGCTGCGCCCCAGCTTGTGGGCCGCTTCCAGGCTGCCCAGCGGCGCCTCGGCCTTGAAGTAGATCTCGGAGTAGCACTCGTCGGCGGCGATGATGAAACCGTGGCGATCCGACAGCTCGAACAGCTCTTTCCATTCTTCCAGGCCGAGCAGGGCGCCGGTGGGATTGCCGGGCGAGCACACATACAGCAGCTGCACCTTGTTCCAGACTTCGGCCGGCACCTTGGAATAGTCCGGCGCGAAATTGCGGGCCGGATCGGAATTCACGTAATACGGCCTGGCCCCGGCCAGGAGCGCCGCGCCTTCATAGATCTGATAGAAGGGATTGGGGCAGACGACGATGGCTTCGCGATTTGGATCGATCACGGTCTGGGCGAAGGCAAACAGCGCCTCGCGCGAGCCGTTCACAGGAAGGATTTGCGTGCTGGCGTCGACCGGCGGCAAGCCGTAACGCCGTTCCAGCCAATGCGCCACCGCTTCGCGCAGCGCCGGCGTGCCGGCCGTGGCCGGATAACCGGCCAAACCCTGCAGGTTATTCGCCAGGGCCTGCTGGATGAATGCCGGGGTCGGATGCTTGGGCTCGCCTATGCCGAGGCTGATCGGCGCCAGCTCGGCGTTGGGCTTCTCCGACGCAAACAACTGGCGCAGTTTCTCGAAGGGATAGGGTTGCAGTGTATTCAGCAGGGGATTCACGGGCGTTTCACAGGCTGGGCGCAAGGGCGCAATTATAGCCGCGCTGGCAGCGCCAGTCCTTTGCCCGGCCAGCCCTCATGCCAAGCGCAGCAGGCCGGATATCCAATTGACGGAACGGCAAGGCCGTCGGGCGCGGGGAACGCAAGGCGCTCTGATATGATTGCCGCTCGCTGACATATCACCGACGGGGTTCCTGCGTGCGGCTCGTTTCCCTCAAGCTTTCCGGCTTCAAATCCTTTGTCGATCCGACTCATTTCCAGGTGCCTGGGCAACTGGTGGGCGTGGTCGGCCCCAATGGCTGCGGCAAATCCAACATCATGGACGCCGTGCGCTGGGTGCTGGGCGAATCCAAGGCTTCCGAGCTGCGCGGCGAGTCGATGCAGGACGTGATCTTCAACGGCTCCACCAACCGCAAGGCAGCCGGACGGGCCTCGGTGGAGCTGGTGTTCGACAACGCCGACGGCAAGGCGGCCGGCCAGTGGGGCCAGTATGCCGAGATCGCGGTCAAGCGCGTGCTCACGCGCGACGGCACTTCCACTTACTACATCAACAACCAGGCCGTGCGCCGGCGCGACATCCAGGATATTTTCCTCGGCACCGGCCTCGGTCCGCGCGCCTACGCCATCATCGGCCAGGGCATGATTTCGCGCATCATCGAGGCCCGGCCGGAAGACTTGCGCATCTTCCTGGAAGAAGCCGCGGGTGTATCCAAGTACAAGGAACGCCGCCGCGAAACCGAAAACCGCCTGCACGACACCCGCGAAAACCTGCAGCGGGTGGAAGACATCCTGCGCGAGCTCAACGCCAACCTGGAAAAGCTGCAAGCCCAGGCCGCCGTGGCCCAGCGCTTTCATGAACTGCAGGGTGAGCAGGAAGAAAAGCAGAAGCTGCTCTGGCTGCTGCGCAAGAAGGAAGCGCAAGCCGAACAGGAAAAGCATTTCCGCGAGATTGAAAAAGTCCAGTTGGAGCTGGAAGCGCAAACCGCCGGCCTGCGCCATGTGGAAGCCGAACTGGAAGCCATGCGCCAGGCGCACTACGGCGCCGGCGACCGCCTGCACCAGGCGCAAGGGCATCTGTACCAGACCAATGCCGAGATCGGCAGCCTGGAAGCGCAGATCAAGTTCGTGATCGAATCGCGCACGCGCCTGCAGTCGCAACTCAATTCCCTGACCGTGCAGCGCGAGCAATGGCAGCGCCAGGGCACGCAGCAGCAGGATGAACTGGCCGAGGCCGAACAGCACCTGGAAGAACACGCCCTGCACGTGGAAGAAGCGCAGCAGGCGGTGCAAACCCAGCAGGACAATCTGCCGCTGCTGGAAAACGCCTGGCGCGAAGCGCAACTGAAAACCACCGAATCGCGCGGGTCCATCATGCGCGTGCAGCAGCAGATCGAGCTGGAGTCCGCGCACCAGCGCAATGCCTCGTCCATCCTCGCCAACCTGGCGGCACGGCGCGAGCGGCTGGAGCAGGAACAGCGCGGCCTGCAGGCGCCCGACAGCGAGCAACTCTCCAACCTGCGCCTGCAACTGGAAGAGAAACAGGCGCTGCTGGAAGAAGCCAATATGCAGCTGGAAGAGGCGCAGGAGCGCCAGCCGGCGCTGGAAGAAGAGCGGCGTGCGGCGCAAGAGCAGGTGCATGCCGAATCGGCCAGCCATGCCCAGCTGGAAGCACGGCTGGCGGCCTTGAAGCAATTGCAGGACAACGTGCAGGCCCAGGGCAAGGTCCAGCCCTGGCTGAAAAAACACGAGCTGGATGGCCTGCCGCGCCTGTGGCAGAAGCTGCATATCGAAAGCGGCTGGGAAACCGCGCTGGAAGCGGTGCTGCGCGAGCGCACCCAGGCCCTGGAAATGTCCAACCTCGATTGGGCCAAGGCTTTCTTCAACGATGCGCCGCCGGCCAAGTTGGCGCTGTACACGGCCAACGCCACCGCGGCTGCCGAGAGCGATGCCGCAGCCGGCCTCAAGCCGCTACTGGGCCTGCTGCAACTGAACGAACCCGGCCTGCGCGCGCTGATGCAGGACTGGCTGCACAACATCTACGTGGTGGATGACGTCGCCGCCGCCTTCGCCGGGCGCAACCAGTTGCCGCTGGGCGCCAGCTTCGTCACCCGCCAGGGCCACCTGGTGGCGCGCTCCAGCGTGCGTTTTCACGCCCCGGATTCGGAGCAGGAAGGCATGCTGGCGCGCCAGCAGGAAATCGAAAAGATTACCAAGCAATTGCGCACGCAGCAGATGCTGGCCGACGAAGCAAAATCGCGCGCGGTGCGCACGGACGCTGCATTGTCGCAGGCAATGCAGCGCTTGCAAGAGCTGCGT
>JAEVZY010000292.1 GCA_023392035.1 Pseudomonadota bacterium
GTAATCGTCAGCGGCGGCGCGAAGCGCACCACCGTGTGATGGGTGTCCTTGGACAGGATTCCCGCTTTCATCAAGCGTTCGCAGAACTGGCGCGCGCTGATGTGTTGCCGGTGCAGTTCCAGGCCGATCAACAAGCCCAGTCCGCGCACTTCGCGTATCGCCGGATGCCGTATCGCCTGCAATCCGCGCAGCAAACGCTGACCCATGGCGGCGGCATGCTCGGAAAGGTGTTCGCGCACCAGCAGCTTGAGCGCCGCCGTGCCCACCGCGCAAGCGAGCGGATTGCCGCCGAAAGTGGAACCATGGTCGCCCGGCCGGAACACCGACATCAGCTCTGCCTTGGCTAGAAAGGCCGAGACCGGCAGCAGCCCGCCGCCCAGGGCCTTGCCGAGGATCAGGCCGTCGGGCCGCACGCCTTCATGCTGGCAGGCCAGGATGCGGCCGGTGCGGCCAAGGCCGGTTTGCACTTCATCGCAGATCAACAGCACGCGATGGCGATTGCAGATTTCGCGGCAGCGCGCCAGGTAGCCGCGCGGCGGCACGATGATGCCGGCTTCCCCTTGCACCGGCTCGACCAGGAAGGCGGCGGTGTCGGGCGTGATGGCCGCTTCCAATGCCGCAGCGTCGCCGAAGGGCACGCTGTCGAAACCGGGGGCGAAGGGTCCGAAGCCGTCCCGATATTGCGCTTCCGAGGAAAAGCCGACGATGGTGGTGGTGCGGCCGGCAAAGTTGCCGCGGCAGACGACGATGCGCCCATGCCCGGGCGCGATGCCCTTGACCTGATAGCCCCATTTGCGCGCCGCTTTCAAGGCGGTCTCCACGCCTTCGGCGCCGGTGTTCATCGGCAGGGCGCGATCCATGCCGGTCAGGCCGCACAGCAACTCGAGGAAAGGCCCCAGCTGGTCGCTGTGGTAGGCGCGCGAGGTGACGGCCAGTTGGCTGGCCTGGCGGCACAGCGCCGCCACCAGCTCCGGATGGCCATGGCCGAAGCTGACCGCGGAATAGGCCGACATCATGTCAAGGTAGCGTTTGCCTTCCACATCCCACAGCCAGACGTCTTCGCCCCGGCTCAAGACCACCGGCAGCGGATCGTAATTGCTGGCGCAGTAGTTGCGCTCCAGCGCGATAAAGTCTTGCACGATCGCCTCCGCCGCTCACGTTCCGATATCGCCATGTTAGGCATTACCGGGCGAAATTTTTTTGCGAAATCAAGCCGCGCCGTGGCGCGCCATGCAAGAATCGTTCATCGATTGCCGATCTTGGGAAAGATCATGCCGCTCAAACTGGATCGTTACGACCGAATCATCCTGCGCAGCCTGCAGGAAAACGGGCGCGCTTCGAATGTGGAGCTGTCGGAGAAAGTGAATCTCTCGCCGCCGCAATGCTTCAGGCGCGTGAGACGGCTGGAAGAAGAGGGCATCATTCGCGGCTATGCGGCGCAGTTGTCGGCCGAGGCGCTGGGGCTGGATGTCGTCGCTTTCGTCAGCCTGACGCTGGACCGCGACCAGAACAAGAAAGTACGCGAGCTGGAAAAGACCATCCGCTCTTTTCCCGAGGTGCTGGAGTGCTATGGCATCTCCGGCGACTTCGACTATCTGCTGAAGGTGGTGGCCAGGGATTTGAAATCGCTCTCCAACTTTCTGACCGATCGCCTGATGCAGGTGCCGGGCGTGTCGGCGGTGCGCTCCACCGTCTGCCTGGAAGAGATCAAGCCGGCGAGTCCGATCCCGCTGGAGAAGGGCTGAAGCGCTTGCCGGCCAGCGGAAAACTCTGCAGGAAAGCTGCCGCAGGCAGGCGCTTGCCGCCCGGCTTTTGCAGCTCTTGCAGCAGCAGGGCGCCTTCGCCGCATGCGACCAGAACACCATCGGCATCGGCGCGCAGCACCGTGCCCGGTTCAGCCTTGGCCGCGCTTGGCAGCGCTTGCGCCCGGCCGATCTTGAGCACCACGCCGTCGACCTCGGCACTGACGCCGGGCGCGGGGGTGAAAGCGCGCAGCTTGCGTTGCAGCGCTTGCGCGTCCAGCCGGAAATCGAGGGCCGCCTCTTCCTTGCGGATCTTGGCCGCGTAGTTCACGCCTTCAGTCGGCTGCGGCGTGGCCGGGAGCCGCCCCTGTTCCAACTGGCGCAGCGTCTGCACGATCATCTGGCCGCCGAGCACGGCCAGTTTGTCATGCAGGCTGGCAGTGGTGTCGTCGCCCGCAATCGGCAAGGCTTGCATGGCCAGCATGGGGCCGGTATCCAGGCCGACATCCATCTGCATGATGGTGATGCCGGTTTGATCATCGCCGGCTTCGATCGCGCGATGGATCGGCGCGGCGCCACGCCAGCGCGGCAACAGCGAAGCGTGGATGTTGATGCAACCCAGGCGCGGAATATTCAAGACCGATGCCGGCAGGATCAGGCCATAGGCGGCCACCACCATCACATCGTGTTCGGTGGCTTGCAGCAGTGCATGCGCCTGGCGCGCCTCGTCCGCATGCTTGCCATCCAGGCGCAGCGACAAGGGTTGCGCCACCGGGATCTCATGCTTCAGCGCGAATTGCTTGACCGGTGAAGCCTGCAATTGCATGCCGCGTCCGGCCGGTCGATCGGGCTGGGTCAGTACCAGGGGGATTTCAATGCCGACCGCATGCATGGCGGCCAGTGCGGTGGCGGCGAATTCGGGTGTGCCGGCGAAGATGGCCTTCATCGGGCCGCGACTTTCTGCGACTGCTTTCTTTCCTCGCGCTCTTCCTTCACCAGCTTTTGCTTGATGCGGTTGCGCTTCAGGGGCGACAGGTATTCAACGAACACCTTGCCCATCAGGTGATCCATTTCGTGCTGGATGCAGACCGCCAGCAAGCCATCGGCATCGACTTCAAAAGCATTGCCATCGGCATCCAGCGCGCGCACCTTCACGCGCGCGGGACGCTCGACGCCATCATAGATGCCGGGCACTGAAAGACAGCCTTCTTCGTAGACTTGCTTGTCTTCGCTGGCCCAGAGAATTTCGGGATTGATGAACACGCGCAGTTCATCGTGCGTCTCCGATGTATCAATGACAATCACGCGCTCATGCACATCGACCTGGGTGGCCGCAAGGCCCACGCCGGGCGCTTCATACATGGTCTGCGCCATATCCTCGACCAAGCGCTTCAAGCGGTCGTCGAACACTGTGACCGGCTTGGCAACTTTGTGCAAACGCGGATCGGGATATCGCAGGATGGTCAAGAGAGACATACAGCTTTTGCGCAACAAGAGATACAAAGAGATGGGGGTTTGTGTTGCGGCTTCAAGCCTTTATCGGCAGAATTTGATTCAATTTGGCAAGAATATCCGCTGTGCCAATCGACCCCAACACCATGAAAAAGTTTAGCACAGCCGCACCCGCCTCCCTGTTCGCCGCCCCTGCCGGCAAGCTGCTTTCCAAACTGACATTTGCCCTCCTGGCCAGCGCCATGCTGGGCGGCCATGCGCTGGCTGCGGCCGAGTGCAAGTTCAAGGTCGATGCGCCCAATGAACACAAGGTGGTCAAGGGCGATACGCTGTGGGACATCTCCGGCCAGTTCCTCGAACATCCCTGGTGCTGGCCGCAAGTGTGGGGCCTGAACCGCGATCAGATTCGCGATCCGCACTGGATCTATCCGGGCCAGGTGGTGGTGTTCGACCGCGCCGCCGGCCGTCTGCGCTTGAAGGGCGAAGCGCCAAATGCCGGCGCCCTGCCTGAAGTGAAGCTGGGACCGATAACGCGGGTGGAAGTGCTGGGACCGCAAGCCATCGCCACCATTCCGGCCAGTGCCATCGAGCCTTTCCTGAGCCAGCCCCTGATCGTTGAAAGCAGCACCTTGAAGGATGCGCCGCGCGTGGTGGCCACCGAAGAGGGCCATCTCAACGCCGGCCTGGGCGACAAGCTGTATGTGGTGGGCGATCTGAAAGGACAAACCCAGTTCCAGGCTTTCCGTCCGGCCCTGCCGCTGAAGGATCCCCTGACCGGTGAAGTGCTGGGTTATGAAGCCGCCTATCTGGCCGCGGTCAAGCTCGACAAGGCCGCCAATGCCGCCAATGAAGCGCATCGTTTCATCGTGGCCTCGTCCAAGGAAGAAGTCGCATCCGGCGCGCGCCTGGTGCCGGTGCCGGCGCGCACACTGGTCAACTACGCACCGCATGCGCCCGCCTCGGCAGTGGATGGCCGCGTGGTTTCCATCTATGGCGGCTTGAGCCAGGCCGGGCGCAATAACGTGGTGGTCATCAACCGTGGCCGGCAGGACGGCATCGAGCCCGGCGTGGTGCTGAGCCTGATGCACCAGGGACGGCAAGTGCGCGATCCGCAAGCGCCGAAAAACGCCGAGCCCATCAAGCTGCCCGATGAACGTTATGGAACCCTGTTCGTATTCCGCGTCTTCGACCGGCTGTCGTACGGCCTGGTGATGCAGGTGCAGGACTCGGTTCAAAAGAACGACCTGGTGCGCAGTCCGGAATAAGCGCAGCAGCGCCACACGTGCAGCCTGATCCCGAAGAGATCGCCGCCTGGTTGCGGCTGACGCAGACCGAAGGCGTGGGCGCGGTCACGGCGCGCAATCTGCTCAAGCACTTCGGGCTGCCGCAAAACATCTTCGCGGGCGGTGCTTCGGCGCTGATGAAGGTCGTGCCGCAAGCGCTGGCAACTTCCCTGCTGGCCGCGCCCTCGGCCGAGTTCGAAGCGCTGTTGAAGCACACCCTGGCCTGGGTGGCACAGGAAGGACGCCACATCATCACGCTGGCCGATCCCGACTATCCGCGCGCGCTGCTCGATACCGCCGATCCACCGGCCATGCTGTATGCCATCGGCGATCCCGCATTATTGTCGCGACCCGCGATCGCCCTGGTCGGCAGCCGCAATGCCACCGTCCAGGGCATGCAGGATGCGCAAGCCTATGCCGCCACCCTGGCCGCGGCGGGCTTCTGCGTCATCTCCGGCCTGGCGCAAGGCATAGACAGCGCAGCGCACATCGGCGCTTTGCAGGTGGCGGGCGGCGCCTCCACCATTGCCGTGATCGGCACCGGCGCCGACATCGTCTACCCGGCGCGCAACCGCGCGCTGGCGCATCGCATTGCCGAAGCCGGCCTGATCCTTTCCGAATACCCGTTGGGCACGCCGGCGATCGCCGCCAACTTCCCGCGTCGCAATCGCATCATCAGCGGCCTTGCCAGCGGCGTGATGGTGGTGGAAGCTGCGATTCACTCCGGTTCATTGATTACCGCGCGCCTGGCGCTGGATCAGGGCCGCGAAGTGTTTGCCGTGCCGGGCTCGATCCACTCGCCGCTGTCCAAGGGCTGCCATTGGCTGATCCGGCAAGGCGCCAAGCTGGTGGAGTCGGCCGAAGACGTGCTGGAAGAATTGCGTCTTTCGCAAGCGGGCCGCATGCAACGCCTGCCGCTGCCTGCAAGCGCTCGCGCCCAGCCGCAACTGGAAGCGCATTTGCAAGCGCTGCAGGATTTGATCGGCTTCGATCCGGTGGATTTCAATACGCTGGTCGCGCGCGCCGGGACCGATGCTGCCACCCTGGCCACGCAACTCCTGTCGCTGGAATTGGCGGGTGCAATTGAAGTCTTGCCCGGCGCGCGTTATCGACGGCTTTCCTGAACAGGATGTCCATTGGCGAATGCGAATGGCTGAAGTTTTGGCTTGAAAGCTCGCCACGAAAAACGAGAACGGAATGTCCATAAACGCGAAAAACTGTCCGGATTCCGCCACTTTTCGCCCTTCTTTTGCATTTTCGGCGCTTGTGCGTGCATCGACGAACCGTTACAGTAGGCCCTATGTTTGATGTCCTCGTTTACCTCTACGAAACCTACTATCGGCCGGACGCCTGTCCCGATGCCGAGGCCCTGATCAAGAAACTCTCCGCGGTCGGCTTCGAACAGGACGAGATTTCCAAGGCCCTGGGTTGGCTCACCGATCTGAATGAAAGCACCAGTGCGCTGATTGAATCAGACGACGCTGAGCAGCAAGCCGGCTTTCGCGTTTATGTCGATATCGAGCGCGATATGCTGGGCACTGCGGCCATCGGCTTCATCCAGTTCCTCGAATCGGCCAAGCTGATCAACAGCCTGCAGCGCGAGATCGTGATTGATCGTGCGCTGGCCGCCAGCGAAAGCCAGATTTCCCTCGACAAGCTGAAAGTCATCGTGCTGATGGTGCTTTGGAGCCAGGGCAAGGAACCCGACGCCCTGATCTTCGACGAGCTGTACACCGACAGCGAAGACGAACCGGCCCGCCTCCTGCATTGAACGTCCTGTATTGAACGTCCTGCTGCATCAAGCAACTCCCGGCACGCAAGGATTGCTCATCGAGCCACTTTGAAGCGCGCTTCGATCTGAGTTGGTGCCGCCAAAACAATTCCGCCCAGCCTGACAAAATGGCCTCATTGCCGCCCCGCTGCGGCGGGGGCCGCTTGCAGCCATCCAGATAACGCGCTTATCATTGGCCGCATTTCCGCCCACTCTGGCGCCATTCCAGCGGTTGCATGCGTCCGCAGCTTTTCCCGCATTTCCTGTTGCAAAGCGCCGCATTTCGCCACGGCACGACCCGCGCCGGCAAACGAGACCTATATATATGAGCAAAGCCCTCATCATCGCCGAGAAGCCTTCGGTCGCGAACGATATCGCGAAGGCCCTTGGCGGCTTTACCAAGCATGATGAGTATTTCGAATCGGACGAATTTGTATTGTCGTCGGCGGTCGGCCACCTGGTCGAGATCGCTGTTCCCGAGGAATACGACGTCAAGCGCGGCAAGTGGTCCTTTACCCACCTGCCCATCATTCCGCCGCACTTCGACCTGAATCCGATCGCCAAGACCGAATCGCGCCTGAAGGTGCTCAATCGTCTTATCAAGCGCAAGGACGTCGATACCCTGATCAATGCCTGCGACGCCGGGCGCGAGGGCGAACTGATCTTTCGCCTGATCGCGCAATACGCCAAGGCCAAGCAGCCGATCAAGCGTTTGTGGCTGCAGTCGATGACGCCGGCCTCGATTCGCACCGCCTTCAAGACCCTGCGCGAAGACCAGGAGATGATGCCGCTGGCCGACGCCGCCCGCTGCCGCAGCGAAGCCGACTGGCTGATCGGCATCAACGGCACGCGCGCCATGACCGCCTTCAATTCGAAAGAGGGCGGCTTCTACCTCACCACCGTGGGCCGGGTGCAGACGCCGACCTTGTCGATCGTGGTCGAGCGTGAAGAGAAGATCAAGCAGTTCGTGCCGCGCGACTACTGGGAAGTGAAGGCCGAATTCATCTGCGCCGCCGGCATCTATGAAGGCCGCTGGCTCGATCCGCAATTCAGGAAGGACGAGACCGATCCGGAAAAACGCGCCGAGCGCCTGTGGAGCAAGGCGGCCGCCGAATCGATCGTCGCCGCCTGCCGCGGCAAGCTGGGCACGGTGACGGAAGAATCCAAGCCCACCACCTCGGCCGCGCCGGCGCTGTTCGACCTCACCAGCCTGCAGCGCGAAGCCAATGCGCGCTTCGGCTTCTCGGCCAAGAACACCCTCGGTCTGGCCCAGGCGCTGTATGAACGGCACAAGGTGCTGACCTATCCGCGTACCGATTCGCGCCACCTGCCGGAAGACTATCTGGGCTCGGTGAAAGATACGCTCTCGGTACTGGGCGAGAACAACAACTATCACAGCTTCACCAGCCAGATCCTGAAGAACAACTGGGTCAAGCCGAACAAGCGCATCTTCGACAACAGCAAGATCAGCGACCACTTCGCCATCATCCCCACCGGCCAGGCGCCCAAGAACCTGTCCGAGCCGGAGCAGAAGCTGTACGACATGGTGGCGCGCCGCTTCATGGCGATCTTCTTCCCGGCCGCCGAGTTCCAGGTCACGACCCGCATGACCGAAGTCGCGGGACATCGCTTCAAGACCGAGGGCAAGGTGATGACCAACCCCGGCTGGATGGCGGTGTATGGCCGCGAAGCCGCGGCCAAGGAAGATGGCGAATCGGCCGGCATGCTGGTGCCGGTGGCCGCCGATGAAAAGGTGCGCACCGAAAGCATCAATGCCAATGGCCTGGTCACCAAGCCGCCGCCACGCTATACGGAAGCCACGCTGCTGTCGGCCATGGAAGGCGCCGGCAAGCTGGTGGAAGACGAAGACTTGCGCGACGCCATGGCCGGCAAGGGCCTGGGCACGCCGGCCACGCGCGCGGCCATCATCGAAGGTCTGTTGAGCGAAAAGTATTTGCTGCGCGAAGGGCGCGAGCTGATGCCCACCGCCAAGGCCTTCCAGTTGATGACGCTGTTGCGCGGCTTGGGCGTGGCCGAACTGACGGCGCCCGAACTGACCGGCGAATGGGAATACAAGCTGGCGCAGATGGAGCGCGGCCGCATCAGCCGCGACGAATTCATGCGCGAGATCGCCCAGATGACGCAGGTGATCGTCAAGCGCGCCAAGGAATACGACAACGACACCATTCCCGGCGACTACGCCACGCTGAAGGCGCCGTGCCCGAATTGCGGCAAGGTGGTGAAGGAAAACTATCGGCGTTTCGCCTGCACCGCCTGCGACTTTTCCATTTCCAAGACCCCTGGCGGACGCCAGTTCGAAGTGCCGGAAGTGGAAGAGCTGCTCACCGCGCGCACGATCGGTCCGCTGCAGGGTTTCCGCTCCAAGATGGGCAAGCCATTCGCGGCCATCCTGCGCATCGTGCGCGATGAAGACCTCAACAACTACAAGCTGGAATTCGACTTCGGCCAGGGCAGTGACGAAGATGAAAACGCCGAGCCGGTCGACTTCAGCGATCAGCCGGTGCTCGGTCCCTGCCCGAAATGCGGCAGCGGCGTGTACGAGATGGGCCTGGCCTATGTCTGCGAGCGCTCGGTGCAAAAGCCCAAGGGCTGCGACTTCCGCAGCGGACGCATCATCCTGCAGCAGGAAATCCTGCCCGAGCAAATGGTCAAGCTGCTCAACGAAGGCAAGACCGACCTGCTGCCCGGCTTCGTCTCGCAGCGCACGCGCCGCCCCTTCAAGGCTTTCCTGGTACGCGGCAAGGATGGCAAGGTGAGCTTCGAGTTTGAAGAGCGCAAGGCCAAGCCGGGCGCGGCCGCGAAAAAATCGGCGGCCAAGTCCGAAGAGGAAGACAGCGCGCCGGCGAAGAAAACGGCGACCAAGACCGCCGCCAAGAAAGCCGCTCCGGCCAAGAAAGCGGCAGCGAAAAAGACGGCCGCAAGCAAGACCGGCACCGCGCGCAAGAGCACGGTGCGCAAGGCCGCCTAGCAAGGCGGCGTTGTTGCAGAAGAATCAGGGCGCTTCGGCGCCCTTTTTCATTGGTGCATCGCCACCGCGGCCCCTGCCGGATGCGGCCTGACGGAACTCAACCGCGAAATTGGTTTGTCAAAATGGCAGGAACCAATGACCTTGACTGACTTCTATCAGATGCGCATGCGGGCGGCTCCCGCAGATCATCGCAGCGCCGATGACGTGTCTACAACCCTCTCCAAGGAGCAAAAGATGAACATGAAATGGGTACTTCCTATTGCCTGCGTAGTTGCCTTGGCGGCCTGTCAATCCAGCGGCAGATCCAGCAGCAGCATGGGCAGCTCGGGCAGCGCGCCCGCCACCAGCTCGGGAACGGCGGGCTCTTCGAGCGGTTATGGTTCGGGCTCTTCGATGGGTTCGGGATCTTCGATGGGTTCGGGCTCCAGCTCCTCGGGCTCCAGCACCAGCCCGGGCATGACTTCGAGCGACAAGGCCAATCCGAATGCCAACCCTGCTTCGGCCAATCCGGAACCGGGTGAAGCCCAGGGCAAGGAACGTGGCAGCAATCCCGCCTTGAACACCGGCCCGACCACCTCGGGTACGACCACCAAGTAAGTCTCATGCCGCCCCGCATGCGCGAGCGGCGCATGCGGGCAGGCGGCCGCCAGTTTCTTCCCGTATTTTTACTA
>JAEVZY010000300.1 GCA_023392035.1 Pseudomonadota bacterium
AGACGACTTGACATGCCTATTTGCCCTTGTTGTCCAGACGCGGCTGGATGGTTGCGCGTATGCGTCCGCCGCCGGGCTTGTCGCCGGCCGGATTGTTGTTGACCGAGTAGAACTCGGTCTTGCTGTCGTAGGAAATGAAGTCGCCTTCAACTTCATCGGTCACGCGCGTGCCTTCCAGCAGACGGATGCGGGCATTCTTGAAGAATTTGGCAATCTCGGTCTTGCCGTCGTATTCGATACGATCCGCGGCGCGGGCTTCCATCCACAGGTCGGGTCCGCCGTCGCGCTTCTGGCGGATGGTGGCAAAGCCGCCCTTGGGCGCGGTCAGCGTGGCGTACTGGTAGCCGGCCGCATCCTGCACCACCACCAGTTTTTCGGCGTGCATGACGAGCGTGCCGCGAGTGAGCACCACATTGCCGGTAAAGGTGTTGATCTGTCGCACATCGTCATAGGCCATGTGGTTGGCTTCGACATTGGTCGGCTTCTCGCGGTCGGCGCGTTCGGCGTGTGCAGCGCTTGCAAGCAGGCCGGCCAGCAGGGCCAGCGCCATCAGGATCGGGAATCTTGTGGTTTTCATTGTCCTTTGTGTCGTGCGCCTGAACTGCGGTTGTGATCCCTGTCCCGGATTCATCGCTTGGCCTGCGCCGCGAAATGGGCGTGGACCGACTGCTTCAATTCCAACTGGCGGGTGGCATTGTTGGCCACCATGCCGATGCCATTCAGGACCGATTTGCCGAGCGTGATTTCCACCGGTTTGTCGGTGCGCACGATGTCTTCATTGGTGAGCACCAGCAAGTATTCGGAGCGCAGGTGGAAGGGCTCGGTATCGGCCGAGCCTTCGCGATCCACCTTCACGTTTTCGTACAGGGACACCTGGCTGTTGTCGGCCGAGATGACCGCGCGCTTGGCGGTGGAGCGGGTCGGCGGGCGACTGGCGTTGAAGCTGTCCAGCACCGGCAAGTCCACATGATGCGTGCCATCCACCGGGTCGTGTTCCAGGCGCTTGCCGGCGACCTCATAGCGAGTGCCGGGCACAGCCGACTGCCGCAGGAAGGCAAAGTTCTCCACCCAGTAATCGGGCTCGATGCGCTGGCGCGCCGGGATGTTTTCCTCACCCGCGCGCCGCATCACTTCCATCACCCAGAAGCTGATCAGCACCGCCACGCTGGCCAGCAGCAGCAAGATGATCATGCCGAAACGGTTGCCGAGAAAGCCGCTGTTCATGCCAGCCATTTCGCCAGGACCTCGTCATAGCGTTCCTGCGCCCGCAGCAGCAGGTCGCACACTTCGCGCGCGGCGCCCCGTCCGCCGTGGGCCGCGGTCTGGTAATGCACGCGCTGCTTCACTTCCGGATGGGCATTGGGCACGGCGGCGGCAAAGCCGATGCGGGTGAGAATGGGCAGATCGATCACATCGTCGCCCAGGAAGCCCACGGCCGACAGCGGCAGCGACAAGGACTTCAGAATCTCCAGCAACACGCCCAGCTTGTCATGCGCGCCCTGATGCAGATGGGTGATACCCAGATCGGCGGCACGCTTGGCCACGCTGGCCGACTTGCGAGCGCTGATGATGGCCGTGGCAATGCCGGCCTGGTCGATCTGCTTGATGCCGTGGCCGTCCAGCACGTTGAACACCTTCACCACTTCGCCCTCCGGGCCGTAGTGCAGGCTGCCGTCGGTCAGCACGCCGTCGACATCGAAAATCATCAGCCGCACCTGGCGCGCGCGCTCGCGGACTTCAGCTGAGACAGCAGGCAAGCTCTGCATCAGATCACCTTGGCCCGGGTCAGGTCATGGATGTGCAGGGCGCCCACCAGCACCCCCGCATCGTCCACCACCAGCAGTTGATTGATGCGGAATTGCTCCATCATTTCCACCGCTTCCACCGCCAATTGGCTCGGCTTGACCGAGCGCGGATTGGGATGCATCAGGTCGCGCATGGTGATGCCTGAGAGGTCCTGCCTGGTTTCCAGCATGCGCCGCAGGTCGCCGTCGGTGAAGATGCCGACCGGGCGCGAAGCCTCGTCCACCACCGCCGTCATGGCCATGCCTTTGCGCGTCACTTCCAGCAGGGCCTCCGCCAGCGGCGTATCCGCCTTCACCATGGGAACCGCGGCGCCGCTGCGCATCACATCGCGCACATGGGTCAGCAACTTGCGTCCGAGCGCGCCGCCCGGATGCGAGCGCGCGAAATCGTCTTCCTTGAAGCCGCGCAGATCGAGCAGGGCCACTGCCAGCGCATCGCCCAGGGCCAGGGTCACCGTGGTGCTGGCGGTGGGCGCCAGGTTGAGCGGGCAGGCTTCCTTGTCGACGCTGATGTCCAGATGCACGTCCGACAATTGCGACAGGGCCGAACGCGCATTGCCGGTCATGGCAATCATGCGCGCGCCCATGCGCTTGACCACCGGCACGATGGCCAGCAGTTCGCCGCTTTCGCCGGAATAGGAAATGGCAATGAAGACATCGTCCGCCGTCACCATGCCCAGGTCGCCATGCGCCGCTTCGGCGGGGTGGACGAACATGGCCGGCGTGCCGGTCGAGGCCAGGGTGGCGGCGATCTTGCGCGCGATATGGCCGGATTTGCCCATGCCTGACACCACCACCCGGCCGCGGCAAGCCAGCAGCAGTTCGATGGCGTGGGAAAAGGCCTGGCTGGCGGCTTCGCCCTGCAGTCGCTGATCGGCGGCAACAATGGCTTCGGCTTCGATTTGCAGGGTCTCGCGCGCCAGGCGCACAGCCTTCAAGGCTTGCTCCCGGCCAAAAGCGGCGGCCTGCTGACTTCCATGGTTTACACTCATGGCCGCAGTATAAACGCATTCCTGAAGCAAGAAACCTGCCAATATGGCAGGCCACCGATAACAACGACTCCCAGTCAACGAGACCCCCGTATCTTGTACACCGCGCTCGAACTGACGCTCATCCTGCTGGCCTCAGCCGTGCTGGGCGTGGTGGCTTTCCGCATGCTGCACCTGCCGCCCATGCTGGGTTACCTGGTGGTGGGCATCCTGATCGGTCCGCATGGCCTGGGGCTGGCGCATGAAAGCGGGCCCACCCATCAGCTGGCCGAGTTCGGCGTGGTGTTCCTGATGTTCTCGATCGGGCTCGAATTTTCGCTGCCCAAGCTGATGGCCATGCGCAAGGAGGTGTTCGGCCTCGGCCTGGCGCAGGTGCTGGTGACGATTGCCGCCGCGATCGGCGGCGGCTGGCTGGCGGCGCGGCTCTTGCCCGGCTACTTCAATCTCGATTGGCGCGGCGGCTTTGCGCTGGGCGGCGCGCTGGCCATGTCCTCCACCGCCATCGTCTCCAAGATCCTTACCGAAAGGCTGGAACTGGAAAGCGAACACGGCCGGCGCATCATCAGCGTGCTGCTGTTCCAGGACCTGGCGCTGGTGCCGCTCTTGATCCTGGTGCCGGCGCTGGCCGAGCCGACCGATATCGGCAAGACCCTGATGTGGGCCGCGGCCAAGGCCAGCTTCGTGCTGATCCTCTTGCTGTTCTTCGGCCAGCGCCTGTTGCGCGGCTGGTTTCGCATCGTCGCCCAGCGCCGCTCGCAGGAATTGTTCATGCTGAACCTGCTGCTCATTACGCTGGGCGCGGCCTGGATCACGGAGCGCGCCGGCCTGTCGCTGGCGCTGGGCGCTTTCGTCGCCGGCATGCTGATCTCGGAAACCGAATACCGGCATCAGGTGGAAGAAGACATCAAGCCGTTTCGCGATGTGCTGCTGGGCCTGTTCTTCATCACCATCGGCATGCTGTTGAACCCGCAGCTGGTGGTGCAAAACTGGTGGATGGTCCTGCTCTTGCTGGTGGTGCCGGTGCTGACGAAGTTCGGCCTGATGCTGGCGCTGGCGCGCATCTTCGGCGCCTCGGCCGGAGTGGCGATCCGCACCGCGCTGGGCCTGGCCCAAGCCGGCGAATTCGGCTTCGTGCTGTTGACGCAGGCAGGCGCGCTGAAGCTGGTCGATCCCGGCCTCGCGCAATTGATCCTGGCCTCCATGGTGCTGTCGATGCTGGCCGCGCCCTTCATCCTGGAGAAGATGGACTTCATCGCCCTCAAGCTGGCCGCCAACGAATGGATGATGCAGTCGCTGGCGCTGACCCAGATCGCGGCGCGCACCATGAATATCCAGCGCCATGTGATCATCGCCGGCTTCGGTCGCACCGGCCAAAGCCTGGCGCGGCTGCTCGAGGAAGAGGGCATTGCCTATCACGCGCTGGACCTCGACCCGGAGCGGGTGCATGAGGCGCAGGCCGCCGGCGCCTCGGTGTCCTACGGCGACGCCGCCCGCCGCGAAAGCCTGGTGGCGGCCGGCATTCATCGCGCCGCCACCCTGGTCATCACCTATGCCGATACGCCCTCGGCCCTGAAACTGCTGTATCACGCGCATGAGCTTTCGCCGAGCTTGCCGGTGATCGTGCGCAGCCATGACGATTCCGACCTCGAAAAACTGCTGTCTTCCGGCGCCACCGAGGTGGTGCCGGAAATCGTGGAAGGCAGTTTGATGCTGGCTTCGCACGCGCTGTTGATGATGGGTGTGCCCTTGCGCAAGGTGGTGCACCGGGTGCAGGCCGCGCGTGGCGAGCGTTATACGTCCTTGCGCGGCTTCTTTCATGGCCGCAGCGATATCGGCGACGACGGCGACCTGAACATCCGCCTGCATTCGGTTTCGCTGCCGGCCAAGGCGCGCGCGGTCGGTAAATCGCTGACGATGCTGGCGCTGCAGGAGCTGGGCGCGGAAGTAACGGCCATCCGGCGCGGCAAGGCGCGCATCAATGTCACGCCGGCGACCGTGCTGGAGGCGGGAGACATCGTCGTGCTGCGTGGCGCGACCGAAGGAATTTCCAGGGCGGAGGCGCGCCTGCTGGCCTGACACTTCAGGCCAGCGCCTGCAGAGCTGAGACTTCAGGCTTGAGACTTCAACCTTGAGACATGAGGCGGGAGACTTCAGGCGTCCGGCAACACGCGGAATTCCTGGCCCGCCGGGCCGGCATCGTCTTCGACTTCCACGCCGATGACGGTTGCAGCCGGAGGGCCGTTTTGTGCCCAGGCCAGGATGGCATCCAGCGCAGCCGGTTCGCCATCCACCAGCGCCTCCACCCGGCCGTCGCGCCGGTTCCTGACCCAGCCCTTCAAGGCCAGGCTGCGCGCCTGCCAGGCAAAGCCGGCGCGATAGCCCACGCCTTGCACCCTGCCGCTGATGAACAGGCGCCGCGCCATCACTTTTTCTTCTTCTGCAAAAGCGGCGCCAGGTATTTGCCGGTGAAGCTTTCGGCGGTGGCCGCCACCTGTTCCGGCGTGCCCTGGGCAATGATCTGGCCGCCGCCGGCGCCGCCTTCCGGACCGAGGTCGATGATCCAGTCCGCGGTCTTGATCACGTCCAGGTTGTGCTCGATGATGACCACCGTATTGCCCTGGTCGCGCAGGCGATGGATCACCTTCAACAGCAGATCGATATCGTGGAAGTGCAGGCCGGTGGTCGGCTCGTCCAGGATGTACAGCGTGCGTCCGGTATCGCGCTTGGACAATTCCAGCGACAGCTTCACCCGTTGCGCTTCGCCGCCCGAGAGCGTGGTCGCGCTCTGGCCGAGCTTGATGTAACCCAAACCCACATCCAGCAAGGTCTGCAGCTTGCGCGCAATCACCGGCACCGGCTTGAAGAACTCGTGCGCGTCTTCCACCGTCATGTCCAGCACTTCGGTGATGTTCTTGCCCTTGTATTGCACTTCCAGCGTTTCGCGGTTGTAGCGCTTGCCGTGGCAGACGTCGCACGGCACGTACACGTCCGGCAGGAAGTGCATCTCCACCTTCAGCACGCCATCGCCCTGGCAGGCTTCGCAGCGGCCGCCCTTGACGTTGAAGGAGAAGCGCCCGGCGGAATAGCCGCGCTCCTTGGCGCTGGGCACAGTGGCGAACAACTCGCGAATCGGCGTGAACAGGCCGGTGTAGGTGGCCGGATTGGAGCGCGGCGTGCGTCCGATCGGCGCCTGGTCCACCGCGATCACCTTGTCGAAGTGCTCGATGCCGGAAATCGATTCATGCGGCGCCGGCTCCGCATGCGAGCCATACAGATGGCGCGCGGCGGACAGGTACAGCGTGTCGTTCACCAGCGTCGATTTGCCCGAGCCGGAAACGCCGGTGACGCAAGTCAGCAAGCCCACCGGCAGCTTGAAATCCACATCCTTCAGGTTGTTGCCGCTGGCCTGGCTGATCACCAGTTGCCGGCGCGGATCGGGCGCGGCGCGCTTTTGCGGCACCTTGATTTCAAAGCTGCCGTTCAGGTACTGGGCCGTGAGCGACTTTTTGCTCTTCATGATGGCGGCCAGCGGACCGGCGGCAATCACCTCGCCGCCATGCACGCCCGCGCCCGGCCCCATGTCGACCACATAGTCGGCGGCGCGGATCGCATCTTCGTCGTGCTCCACCACCAGCACGCTGTTTCCGATGTCGCGCAGGTGCTTGAGTGAGTCGATCAGGCGGTCGTTGTCGCGCTGGTGCAGGCCGATCGAGGGCTCGTCCAGCACATACATCACGCCGGTCAGGCCGGAGCCGATTTGCGAAGCCAGGCGGATGCGCTGCGCTTCGCCGCCGGACAGCGTGTCGGCACTGCGTTCCAGCGACAGATAATCCAGGCCCACGTTGTTCAGGAAGCGCAGGCGCGACACGATTTCCTTGATGATGCGGTCGGCAATATCGCGCCGGGCGCCGGTCAGCTTCAGGTGTTCGAAGAAATGCAGGGTGTCGCGCAGGGGCGTGGCCGCCACTTCGAAGATGGCCTTCTCCTGGCGGCCGCTGCCCACCTTTACGTGGCGCGCCTCCAGCCGCAGGCGCGTGCCCTCGCAGGCCGGGCAGGCTTTTTCGCTGATGAACTTGGCCAGCTCTTCCTTCACCGCCATCGAATCGGTTTCACGATAGCGGCGCTGCAGGTTGTGGACGATGCCCTCGAAGGTATGCTCGCGCACCACCGCGCGCCCGCGCTCGTTGAGGTAGGTGAAGGGAATCGCCTGCTTGCCCGAGCCGTGCAGGATGACTTCGCGCGCCTTGTCCGACAGTTGCTCGAAGGGCGTGTCGAGATCGAAGTCGTAATACGCCGCCAGCGCCTGCAGCATCTGGAAATAGAACTGGTTGCGCCGGTCCCAGCCCTTGACCGCGCCCGAGGCCAGCGACAGGTTGGGGAAGGCGACGATGCGCTTGGGATCGAAGAATTCGATATGGCCCAGGCCATCGCATTCCGGGCAGGCGCCCATCGGATTGTTGAAGGAGAACAGGCGCGGCTCCAGCTCCTGCAGCGAATAGCCGCAGATGGCGCAGGCGAACTTGTTGGAGAACAGGTGTTCCTGGCCGCTGTCCATTTCCACCGCAATCGCGCGGCCGTCGGCCAGGCGCAGCGCGGTCTCGAAGCTTTCCGCCAGGCGCTGCTTGATGTCGGCTTTCACCTTGACCCGGTCCACCACCACGTCGATGGTGTGCTTCTCGGTTTTCTTCAGCTTGGGCAGGTCGTCGGCTTCGACGATGCGCGCCTTGGCGGTGCCGCTTTGCACCCGGAAGCGGATGAAGCCCTGGGCCTGCATCTGCTCGAACAGGTCGACATGCTCGCCCTTGCGATTGGCCACCACCGGCGCCAGGATCATCAGCCGCGTGTCTTCGGGCAACTGCAGCACGGCGTCCACCATCTGCGAGACCGACTGCGCCGCCAGCGCATGCTCCGGATGATTCGGGCAATAGGGCGTGCCGACCCGCGCATACAAGAGGCGCAGGTAATCGTGGATCTCGGTCACCGTGCCGACGGTGGAGCGCGGGTTATGGGAAGTGGCTTTCTGCTCGATGGAGATGGCCGGCGACAGGCCTTCGATCAGGTCGACATCGGGCTTTTCCATCAGCTGCAGGAACTGCCGGGCATAGGCCGACAGCGATTCCACGTAACGGCGCTGGCCTTCGGCATACAGGGTGTCGAAAGCGAGCGAAGATTTGCCCGAGCCGGACAGCCCGGTGATCACGATCAGCTGGTTGCGGGGCAGGTCCAGGTTGATGTTTTTCAGGTTGTGCGTACGCGCACCCCGGATTCGGATTTCTTCCATGAAGATGTGTGTGCTGGACGCGTTGAGCCTGGCAGGGCGCGCGCCCGGGTCGATGGGTAGCCTGCTACTATAGCGGGTTTTAAAACCCCCTGTTAATCAGGGAGTTGAACGGAAAACGAACTGAATGGATGCTTCTGCAACACCAAGGGCAGACTCGCGCATGAACCGCACCGAAGTGCGCGCCAGCGTGTCGCTCGCTTCCATCTTTGCCTTGCGCATGTTGGGGCTGTTCCTGATCCTTCCAGTGTTTGCCGTTCATGCAAAATCCCTGCCGGGCGGCGAAAGCGCCACGCTGATCGGCCTGGCCCTGGGCATGTATGGCCTGACCCAGTCCTTCGGCCAGATTCCCTTCGGCGCCGCCTCTGACCGCTACGGGCGCAAGAAAATCATCATCATCGGTTTGCTGCTGTTCGCCGCCGGTTCGCTGATCTGTGGCCTGGCCAACAATATCTATTGGATCATCCTGGGCCGCGCGGTGCAGGGCGCCGGCGCCATCTCGGCCGCCATCACCGCCCTGATTGCCGACTCCACCCGCGAGGAACACCGCACCAAGGCCATGGCCATGGTCGGCGGCTCGATCGGCATCACCTTCGCCGGATCGCTGGTGGCCGCGCCGCTGCTCTACAAGGCGATCGGCATGGATGGCCTGTTCTACCTGGTGGGCTTGCTGTCGCTGGCGGGCATTGCCGTGGTGGCCTGGGTCGCCCCGGCCGCGCCGCCCCTGCCGCCGCAGCCGGCCCGCTTTGCGGAGGTCTTGCGCAATTCCGAGTTGATGCGCCTGAACTACGGCGTGTTTGCCTTGCACGCGACGCAGATGGCCATGTTTGTCGTCATGCCCGGCGCGCTGGTGCAATGGGCCGGCCTGCCGGTGCCCGAGCACTGGAAAATCTATCTGCCGGTGGTGCTGTTGTCCTTCCTGTTCATGTTGCCGCCGATTTTCGTGGGCGAGAAACAGGGCAGGATGAAACAAGTCTTCGTGGCCGCCATCGGACTGTTGCTGTTGGTGCAAGTGGCCATGTGCCTGGTGTTTTTCGGCGGTGGCGTCAAAGCCTGGGCGCTGATGTTGGCGCTGCTGTGCTTTTTCATTGCCTTCAATATCCTGGAAGCCAGCCAGCCTTCGCTGGTGTCGCGCATTGCGCCGGCAGGGGGACGCGGCGCGGCCCTGGGCGTATACAACACCTTGCAAGCGCTGGGGCTGTTCTGCGGCGGCGCCTTGGGCGGCTGGCTGGCCCAGCATGTCGGGCCGTATTCCGTGTTCATTCTGGGGGCGGTGCTGTCATTGGGCTGGCTTATAATCGCCGTCAACATGAAGAACCTGCCGCGCCGCAGCCAGACTCGGGCTGTGCCGGCATAACGGAGAGAAAACATGGCTTCGGTCAACAAGGTCATCATCGTCGGCAACCTTGGCCGCGATCCTGAAATTCGATACATGCCCAGCGGCGACGCCGTGTGCAGCATTGCGGTGGCCACCACCGACACCTGGAAGGACAAAGCCACCGGCGAAAAGAAAGAGCAGACCGAGTGGCACCGCATCTCGGCCTTCGGCAAGCTGGCTGAAATCATGGGCCAGTATCTGAAGAAGGGCTCGCAGGTCTACATCGAAGGCAGCCTGCGCACCCGCAAATACACGGACAAGGACGGCGTCGAAAAATACGCAACCGACATCCGCGCCGACACCATGCAGATGCTGGGCAGCCGCCAGGGCGGCGGCGCGCCGGCCATGGACGAGGGCGGCTACGGC
>JAEVZY010000061.1 GCA_023392035.1 Pseudomonadota bacterium
CGCCATCTGCCTGCTGCTCGGACTGTTCGGGCTGCAACTCTTGCCGATCAACTACACCGGCCTGGCGCTGATTCTGGTCGGCATCGGGTTGTTGCTGTCCGAGGCATTCGTGCCTTCGTATGGCACGCTCAGTCTGGGCGGCATCGTGGCGTTCTCGATCGGGGCCCTGATGCTGATCGATACCAGTACGCCAGGCTACGGCATTCCCCGCTCGCTGATCGCGATGCTGGCGCTGGTCAGCGCCGGATTCGTGTTTGCGGTGTCCAGCCTGGCGCTCAAGGCGCGCCACCGGCCGGTGGTGAGCGGCGGCGCCAGCATGGTCGGCAACACAGGCGTGATGCTGGAGGACCTGGGCCCCGGTCAACCCGAAGGCTGGGCCAGCATCCAGGGCGAGCAGTGGCGCGTGCACTGCGCCACCCCGCTCAAGCAGGGCGAGCGGGTGCGGGTGACCGGCCGCGATGGCCTGACGCTGGCGGTCACGCCGCTCAACCATGAACAAGGAGCACAGCAATGATCACCTTGGGATTCAGCGGCATTTTGTTTTTGTTGTTCGTGATACTGATCGCCTCGGCCTTTCGCATCTTTCGCGAATACGAGCGCGGCGTCGTGTTCACGCTGGGACGCTTCTGGAAGGTCAAGGGTCCGGGCCTGGTGATCATCATCCCGATTGTGCAGCAGGCGGTGCGGGTGGACCTGCGCACCGTGGTGTTCGAAGTACCGAAGCAAGACTTGATCACGCGCGACAACGTCTCGGTCAACGTCAGCGCCGTGGTGTACTTCCGGGTGGTGGATGCGGAAAAGGCCATCATCCAGGTGGCGCAATTTGCCGAGGCCACCAGCCAGCTGTCGCAGACCACGCTGCGCTCGGTGCTCGGCAAACATGAACTGGACCAGCTGCTGTCCGAGCGCGAACGGCTCAACCTGGACATCCAGAAGGTGCTGGACGCGCAGACCGGCGCCTGGGGCATCAAGGTGTCCAACGTCGAAATCAAGCAGGTGGATTTGCGCGAATCGATGGTCAGCGCCATCGCCCGGCAAGCCGAGGCGGAGCGCGAACGGCGCGCCAAGGTGATTCATGCCGAAGGCGAATTGCAGGCCGCGGAAAAGCTGCTGCAAGCAGCGCAGATCCTGTCCCGGCAGTCGGAGGCGATGCAGCTGCGCTATATGCAAACGCTCAGCAACATCGCCGGCGACAAGAGCTCCACCATCGTCTTTCCGCTGCCGCTGGATCTGCTTGGGGCGCTGCTCAAGCCCAATAAATAAGGTTGCAAGCTGGAGAGCCCTTTCAGCTACCCACTTTCTGCCAAACCAGACAGCGGTTGTTTGACGGCATGGCCCGGTCCTCAAGCAGTTGCAGCCCGGCGCCTTGGGCGAGGGCCTGCACCTTTTCGAAATCCCGTATTCCCTGGTGTGGCGCTTTGTCCTTGAGCCAGCGGTCGAAACTGGCGTTGCTGTCGCTGGTGAAGTGCCCGCCGTAGTTGAAAGGGCCGTAGACGACCAGTTTGGCGTCGGGCGCCATGATTCCGGGCAGGCCGGCGAACAGCGACTCGACTGCAGCCCAGGGCATGATGTGCAGGGTATTGGCCGAAAAGATCGCATCGTAGTGCTGGGCCGGCCAGGCTTGCAGCACATCGAGTTGCAGGGGCGGCGGAGTGTTGGGCAGTGCGGCTTCCTGAAGCCATGCAGTGATGCCGGGCAGGTTTTCCGCAAGATCCGATGTTTGCCAGGTCAGCTGCGGCAAGTGTTCGGCAAAGAAGATGGCGTGCTGGCCGGTGCCGCTGCCGATTTCCAGCACATGGTGGCGATCGGCAAAGTGCTGGCGCAGCACCTCAAGAATCGGTTCCCGGTTCCTTTCGCAGGATGGAGCGTTGGGCTTATCCATGGTGGCCTCGAATAGCCTCGAATTGATCGGCTTCGTCCACCAAGGTCTCGCCCCGGGATGGAAGAAGCAGCAGGGCAAGCGAAAAATGGCGAATACCCGCTCGCCTGCTGCAAACGCTTCAATCGCTTCAATCGTTGAGGAAATAGATGTCGGGCTTGTCCATGACCCCGACTTTTTGCATGGTGTCGCGCAGATCGGTGGACTCGGCGAATGTCTTTGCCCGGCCCAGGTCTTTTGCCTCGAACATCAAGACAACTTCATTGGGGTCCTGCGCGCCCCTTAAAACGTATTTTTCCGTAAGACCTGCCTCATTGCGCTTTGGAAGATGCGCGTCATATCCCGGCTTCCATTGCGCGAAATCACGGACCTTATGGCGAACGATCATGTACTGGGCCATCACCCGCCTCCTTCTCGAAATGTGTCAACAGGAAAACCACCATCGTTGGCAGCGGCTGCTGCAGCAGTCAGTATAGGACGCGGATTCGACGTGCGATCAAGTCCGGCCCAAGTCCGGACTCACCTCAATACCCCTCGATCTTCCCCGCCTGTACCACCTGCCGCCAGCGCGCCAGTTCCTGCGCCTGGAATTGCGCAAATTGCTCGGGCGTATTGGCGACCACTTCGAAGCCCTGTTCCTGCAGCCGCGGTTTGACTTCCGGATCGTTGAGTGCGCCGGTGATGGCGTGCACCAGCTTGTCTTTCACATCCTTGGGCAAGCCCTTGGGTGCGGCGATGGCCTGCCAGGAATAGACGTCGGCATCCTTGATGCCCGCTTCGGCCAGGGTCGGCACCTGCGGCAGCAAGGGCGAGCGCTTGTCGCCGGTGATGGCCAGCGCCTTCAGCTTGCCGGCCTTGATGTGATTGACCACCACATTGAGGTTCTGGAAGGAGACGTCGGCATGGCCGCCCAGCAGGTCGGTCATGGCCGGCGCGCCGCCCTTGTAGGGCACATGGGTGCCGCTGGTGCCGGTCCTTTGCAGGAACAGCGCGGCGGTCAGATGGTCTGAACTGCCGGCGCCGGAATTGGCGAAGGTCACCTTGCCGGGATTGCTTTTCAGGTACTGCACCAGGCCCGGCACGTCATTCACCGGCAAGCCCGGATAGGCCACCAGCACATTGGGCGCGCGCACGGCCACCGTCAGCAAATCGAAGTCGTGGCTCGGGTCATACTGCAAGCCCTTCTGCAAAATGGGATTGACGGCGTACACGCCAATCGAAGCCACCAGCACCGTGTAGCCATCCGGCGCGCTGCGCTTGACCAGGGTGGCGCCGATGGCCCCGGTGGCGCCGGGACGGTTCTCTACCACCCATTGCTGGCCCAGCTTCTGGCTGAGCTTGGGCCCGATGGCGCGCGCGATCTGGTCGGTGGAGCCGCCCGGCGGGAAAGGCACAACCGCCGTAATCGGCTTCTCGGGCCAGCCGCCCTGCGCGTGCGCAGCCGCCGGCAGCAGCGCCGGCAAACCCAATGTCAATGCGATCAATAGCGCTGGCAGGCGCAAGGGCTTCTTGGTCATCTCCATCTCCTCGTTTTGTTTTCGTGAGTTCTGAAATCAGCGCACCATGCACGGCCGCTTGTTGTCGAATTTCCAGCCGGGGATCAGGAATTGCATGGCCACTGCGTCGTCACGCGCGGACAAGCCCATGTTCTGGTACAGGCGGTGTGCTGCCTCCACCTGCTCCCAATCCAGTTCTATTCCCAGGCCCGGCTTTTCAGGAACGGTCAGCTGGCCGTTGGCAATTTGCAGCGGCGCGCGCGTCAGCCGCTGCCCGTCCTGCCAGATCCAGTGCGTGTCGATCGCCGTAATGTCTCCCGGCGCCGCCGCTGCCACATGGGTGAACATCGCCAGCGAAACATCAAAGTGATTGTTCGAATGCGAGCCCCAGGTCAGGCCCCATTCATTGCACATCTGCGCCACCCGCACCGAGCCCTGCATGGTCCAGAAATGCGGATCGGCGAGTGGAATGTCGACCGATTGCAACTGGATCGCATGCCCCATCTCGCGCCAGTCGGTGGCCACCATGTTGGTTGCGGTGGGCAAGCCGGTGGCGCGCCGGAATTCCGCCATCACTTCGCGCCCGGAATAAATGCCTTCCGCGCCGCAAGGGTCTTCCGCATAGGCCAGTACGCCGTGCATATCGCGGCACAGGCGAATCGCATCCTTCAACAGCCAGCCGCCATTGGGGTCCAGCGTGATGCGCGCCTCGGGAAAGCGTTCGGCCAGCGCGGTGACGGCTTCGATTTCTTCCTCGCCGCGCAGGACGCCGCCCTTGAGCTTGAAATCATTGAAGCCATAGCGCTGCTGTGCCGCCTCGGCCAGGCGCACGATCGCTTGCGGCGTCATGGCGGCTTCGTGCCGCAGGCGCAACCAGTTGTCCGTTTCATTCTCCGCGTCGGCATAGGGCAAGTTGGTGCGCGTGCGGTCGCCCACATAGAAGAGATAGCCCAGCACCGGCACTGTTGCGCGCTGTTGCCCTTGCCCAAGCAGCGCCGCCACCGGCACGCCCAGGAACTGGCCCAGCAAATCCAGCAAGGCGGCTTCCAGTGCCGTCACCGCATGGATGGTGATGCGCAGGTCGAAGGTCTGCAGGCCGCGTCCACCCGCATCGCGGCCGGCAAACTGGCGGCGCACGGCATTGAGAACCGCGTTCCAGTGGCCCAGCGGCTGTCCCAGCACCAGGGCTTGCGCGTCTTCCAGCGTCTGGCGGATGGAATCGCCGCCCGGCACTTCGCCCACGCCAGTGTTGCCGCTGCTGTCGGTCAGGACGACAAGGTTGCGTGTGAAATACGGACCGTGCGCACCGGACAGATTGAGCAGCATGCTGTCGCGGCCGGCGACGGGAATCACGCGCATGTCGGTGATGACGGGGGCGCCCTGGGGCGAAAGTGCTTGCAAGTGTTTCTCCTGAACCAGACAGCCGATGATACCGCTACCATCGATCTTTGACGGCGATGGTAGCGGTGTCATAAAGAGGTGTCAAACGAAGCCGTCAAGCGCGCCGCTCAGGCATCGCCGGTCAAGCCGGATGAGAAATCAGACCGTGCCGCGGGTAACGATGGAAAAGCCCACATCCAGCACAGCCGGGGCCGGCTCGCTGCCTTCCATGCGCTGGATGATGAATTGCGCCGCCAGCTGCCCGATGCGGGTGCCGTCGATGCGCACCGTGGTCAGGGCCGGGTCCAGGCTGGCGGCATAGCGCAGGTCGCCAAAGCCGACCACGGCCAGCTGCTGCGGAATGCGGATCCCGCGAACGCGGGCTTCGATCAGCACGCCCAAAGCCAGCTCGTCCGAGCTGCAAAAGACGGCATCGACGCGCTTGCTGCGCGCCAGGAGCTTGGCCAGCGCCTCGCGGCCGCTGGCAAGCGTGGTCGGCGCCGGCACTTGAACCGGCTGCCTGGTGCCCATGCCCAGCCGCCTGGCCTCGGCCAGGAAAGCTTCGCTGCGCCGCCCTGCCCGCTCATCGCTGCCGCAGATGACGGCCACCTGCTGGCGGCCGCGCTGGTGCAGGTAACGCGCCACCTCGGCGCCTATGCCTTCATGGGAAAAGCCCACCAGCATATCGACCGGGGTCGGCGTCAGGTCCCAGGTTTCCACCACCGGGATGCCGCTCGCATGCAACCGGCGCCGGCCGCGCGCCGAGCGCACCAGCCCGGCCATGAAGATCGCATCGGGCCTGCGGCCCATGATGGCCTCCAGCAGCGCCTCTTCGCGCGCCTCGTCATAGCCGGTCTGGCCGAGCATGAGTTGATAGCCGGCCTGGTTGAGGGACTCGGTCAGGGCCTGCACGGTTTCCATGAACACGGGACCGGCGATGGTGGGCACCACCGCCGCCACCAGCCGGCTTTTGCGTGAAGCCAACCCGCCTGCCAGCAGATTGGGAATGTAGCCGGTCTGTTCCACCGCGGCCCGCACCCGCTCCAGCACCGCCGGCGACACCGCATCGGGCGTGTTGAGCGCGCGCGATGCTGTGATCGGCGCCACCCCGGCCAGGCGGGCCACATCGCGCAGCGTGAAGCCGCCCGAACCGCGGCGGCGGCGTGGGCTGGCAGAGCTGGAATCCGGATCAGGAGCGTGAGAGCGGGCTGGCATGGGCCGGATTGTACCGCGTCGCCGGCCGTTTCAATGGTAGCGCTGTCACCGCCAGCCCATACTCATTGCTTGCCCGCTTGCACATCGATCAGGCCGCCATTGACGATCCAGGGCGTGCCGAAGCGGTCGGTCAGCATGCCGAAGGTCTCGGCCCAGAAGGTCTTGGTCAAGGGCATGGTCACCTTGCCGCCTACGCCCAGGGCTTCGAATACCTTTGCGGCCTCTTGCGGATCGGGATAGGAAAGCGTCATCGAGAAGCCTTTCATGCCCTGGTACGGTTCGCCACGCCCGATCATGGAGTCACCCGCCATGAGCACGGCCTGGTCGATCACCAGGCGGGCATGCATGACGCGGTTCTCATTGCCGGGCGGGACCTGGTCGCGCATGGGCGACTCGCCGCAAGTCATCAACACTTCAAGCTTGCCGCCCAACACGCGCTCGTAGAAACGCATGGCTTCGGCGCAATTGCCGTCAAACCCGAGATAAGCATTCAGCATGGGCATGGTCGTTCCTTTTGAAAGATTCGATTTGGGTACAGCGTCCACAAACTATCACGGATAAAGATAGCGACCTTGGAGCGTCGCAACTCAGCTCTCGGGGTCGTACCCGAACTCGCGCAGCTGCGCGCAGCGGCAGCCGCGGGTAGGTCTCGTTGCTACCCGGTATGTTTCCGCTGCGACAGCCCGTTCGCCTGCCCTCCAAAAGATTTTTGTTGACTAGTCAACGGTAATCGCTACATCATTTCCACTTCGTTGACGAATCAACGACGCCCGCCGCATCGGTGCGCGGGCGAAGTTCGCGAGGGGACAAGATGACAGTTCTGGGCATAGACGAGATCACATTCGGCTCCAATGATTTGCCTGGCTGCCGACAATTCTTCCTGGACTGGGGATTGCGGCTGGTTGCCGAAAGCCCCTCTCTGCTGCAATTTGAAAGCATGAACGGCTGCCGGGTCAGGGTGGCCGATTCCGCAATGCCCGGCTTGCCCCAGGGGATGGAGCCCGATCCCACCCTGCGCGAAGTGGTCTGGGGCGTACCGGATCGCAGTTCGCTGGAGGCCATCGGCCAGCGCATGCGCCCCTACCCCGGTTTCACGGAAAGCGAAGACCGGGTTGGCTGCACAGACCCGAACGGACTTGCCGTAAAGGTACAAGTGAGCCGCAAGCGCGCGGTCGCCGTCGACTGCGCAAAAACCAATACATGGTCTGACCGGCAGCGGCTGGATCAGCCGGCTTCGACTTACGAGCGCGCGGAGCCGGTGGAAGTCGGGCACGTTGTCTTGTTCGTGCGCGATCTCGAATCCACCAGCGACTTCTATCAAAGCGTCCTCGGTTTCGTGATCTCCGACCGCTATCCCGGGCGCGGCCATTTTTTGCGCTGCGCGCCCCGTGGCGGACATCACGACCTTTTCCTGCTGCGTCTGCCCGAGCCACGCGCCGGCTTGAATCACGTTGCCTTTACCGTGCGCGACCATCACGAGGTATTCGGCGGCGGAATGCACATGTCACGCTGCGGCTGGAAAACCCAACTCGGTCCCGGACGTCATCCGATTTCCTCGGCAATTTTCTGGTATTTCCACAGCCCCGCGGGCGCGCTGGTGGAGTACTACGCGGACGAAGATGAACTGACCGCAGACTGGCAAGCGCGCGACTTCACGCCCGGCCCGACGGTCTTTGCCGAATGGGCCATCACCGGCGGAATTGATGGCAACAGCCGGCGTCAAGCCAATGCCGAAGCGCCGAGCGGTGCCTTCCTGACCGAGAAAGCCAAGACCTGACCCCGCACGGACTTCTGAAACTGGAGACTGAAGATGAGCAAAGAGAACGCACTCTATAACGAGACCCACCAAAGCCGGGACGCCATTCCGACCGCCTACGAAAACCTGCTTGGCGACTCCATCGAACGCGCGTATGCCGCCGGGCTGCACGAGCTCGAAGCGCTGGTGAACTATCTCAATGAAGCCGGCCCTGCCGCACCTGACCGCGAGCCATGGACGCCCGAGCTGTACCGCCAGGTCATGAACCGTCTTGCCAACTGATTGCTCAACCAAACCGGAATTTTGCGATGAACCCATCCGTCATCAATGTCCAGCTCGATCCCGTTGATCACGCTCTTGCAGTCGGCTTGAAGGACCTGTGGTATCCGGTCTGTCCGTCCAGCTTCGTCAAGGAGAGCCCGATTTCCCTGCAACGGCTCGGCTACAAGATTGCGCTCTGGCGCGACCAGTCCGGCAAGGTGCGAGCCCTGGAAGACCACTGCCCGCACCGCGGCGCGCCGCTTTCGCTGGGCGTCAACCTGGGCGACCGCATTGCCTGCGCTTATCACGGCGTGGAAGTGCGCTGCGATGGCATGGTGACGCGCGTCCCCGGCAGCCCCGGCTGCTCACTGGAAGGATCGCGCCCGACGCGCAGCTTTCATACGGCAGAGTCGAACGGAGCGATCTTCCTCTACAACTCGAGCAACCCCGCGCTGGACCAGGCGCCGCCGCTGCGCCTGCCCGAGCAACTCGCTTCGCCGGAGTGGTCGTCCTTCCTTTGCTATACCGAGTGGGCCTGCGACTACCGCTACGTGATCGACAACGTGATGGATCCCATGCACGGGGTCTACCTGCACAAGCAATCGCACACCATGAGCGAAGGCGCCGCGACCGCGGAATTCCAGATTCGCGAGGTCGATAACGGCTTTATCTTCGAAAAGAAAGGCCAGCGCGACGTCAACTTTGACTGGACCGAGTGGACCAATACCGGCATCCACCTGATGCGACTCGAGATTCCATATCCGAAGACGGGCGGCCCGGGCGGCAATTTCACGATCATCGGCAGCTATACGCCCATCACGGCAAAGCAAACCGCCTCGGCAGTGTTCCACTGGCGCTGCCGCAAAGTCGACGGCTGGCAGCGCGACACCTGGCGCTTCCTGTACAAGAACCGGCTCGAGCAACGCCACTGGCATGTGCTGGAGCAAGACCGGGGCGCCATCGAGTTCATGGAGCCCGATGCCAACAAGCGCGAGCACCTGTATCAACACGACATGGGCATCGTCCGTCTGCGCCGCCATCTGCGCAAGCTGGCGCAACAGCAAATCGACCAGGAAGCAGGAAAGCCTTGAAATGAGTGCCGAGAAGTTGCAAGCCCGGGTGCATGCCTTGCGCTGCGAGGCCGATGACATCATCAGCCTCGAACTGCACCCGATCGGGGCGGAGAATTTCCCGCCATTTGAAGCCGGCGCGCACATAGACCTGCACCTGCCCAATGGCATGCTGCGCAGCTACTCGCTGGCGAATTCGCCGTCGGAGCGGCATCGCTACCTGCTGGGGGTGTTGAAGGAGGCCGGCGGCCGCGGCGGCTCGCGCCAGGTGCATGATCTTCGCATCGGCACGCAGCTTGCGATCTCGGCGCCGCGCAACAATTTTCCGCTGCATGAACTGGCCTCCCATTCCCTGCTCGTTGCCGGCGGAATCGGCATCACGCCCATCCTGTCCATGGCAAGGCGACTCAAGGAATTGGGCCGCAGCGCAGAGCTGCTCTATCTTGCGCGCAGCCGTCGTTCAGCCGCCTTTGTTGAAGAGGTGCAAGCGCTCGGCCTGCCGGTGACCTGGCACTTTGACGACCAGGCCGGTGGGCCGCCGGACCTTGCAGCGATGCTGCGCCAGCGCGGCCCCCAAGGCGACACGCATTACTACGCCTGCGGTCCCGGCCCCATGCTGCGCGCTTTTGAAGAAACCTGCGATGCCTTGAACTACACCTGGCACCTGGAACGCTTTGCGCCAGTAGAGATCGCGCCCTCTGCCGCCCCGCAGCGGCCATATACGGTGGACCTGCGAAAAAGCGGCAAACGCTTCGAAGTGGCGCCCGGCGGCTCGCTGCGCCAGAGCCTCATCGAACACGCAATAGCTGTGCCCTTCAGCTGCTGCGAGGGCGTGTGCGGCTCCTGCGAGACAAAAGTGCTGGAAGGCGAGCCCGAGCACCGCGATTCGGTGCTCACCAAGGCCGAGCGCGAATCGAACAAGGCCATGATGGTGTGCGTGTCGGGCTGCAAGAGCGAAAAGCTGGTGCTCGACCTTTAGCCTGACTTTGCCGGGAAGGAGTCTTTATCGGGAACCGCCTTGCTCGCCGCACAGGCGCATCAGTTTCTTCAGGGTGTGGTAAAGCGCGCGCCGCTCTTCCGGGTCCAGTTGAAGAATCATGCGCGCCTGGCTGGCGCGCGCCACCTGCATCACGGTCTCGTACAGCGCTTTGCCTTTCCTGGAGATGCGGCACTGGAGCTTCTTGCGTGAGCCGGGCTCTTCCTCATCCAGTTTGACCAGGCCACGCTCCTGCAGCAAACGCAGGGAGCGGCTGACCTGGGCTTTGTCGGCAACGGCTTCGACAACGAGTTCCGAGAAGCTCAGGGTGCCGGCATGCGCCAGGACGGAAAGCATGCGCCATTCGGAGACCGACAGCCCGTGGGCATCGGCATAGGGCACGGTGATGTTGCGCCGCAGTCCGTTGGCGGCGTGGGTGACAAGCGTAGTCAGGAAATCGTGGACGATGAGGCCCTCGCCGCTTGGCTGCAAGTCGTCCCAGGGACTGGGCGGCAAAGGCGCGCTGCAGGCTTTGGCATTGCGTGTTGCGCTGGGCTGCCGTTCGCTCGGTTTGTTCATTGGTCGGTGTTGCTGCTGTTGTCATTGATTCGTCAAGTAAGCGATTTTCCTATAGATCGTCGTCGGATGTGTTTCTTCTGTCGAGAGAGCTGCCGGGAAAGCTGCAAATATATCGTTGACTAGTCAACAGACGGTGATTAAGATCGATTGGCGTAGTTTTTTAAGTAAAGCGCTGTTTCATATTTGAAACCCAAACACAAGAATCGTGGAGCAAGGAGATGAAGTTGAACCGTCGCCAATTTATTGCGGTCGCAATGGCCGCTACCGCCTTCGCGGCTGGAGCCGTCCAGGCCCAGTCCTATCCGACCAAGCCGGTCAGCATCGTGGTGTCCTACCCGCCCGGCGGCGACACCGATGCCATTGCCCGCCTGTTTGCCGAGAAGCTGGCTTTGCGCCTGAAGCTGCCGGTCGTCGTTGAAAACAAGGCCGGTGCCGGCGGGGTCGTCGGCAATACCTACGTGTCGCACGCCGCGGCGGATGGCTACACCCTGCTCTTCACCCCCAACCCCTTCACCACTGCACCCATGGTGATGAAGCTGAGCACGGCGCAAAGCTATGACGTGCTCAACGGTTTCGAGCCCATCATCAAGACCGCGGTGCAGCCGCTGGTGCTGGTCACCAACGGCAGCTTCGGCTTCAAGACCGTGCCCGAGATGGTGGCCCAGGCCAAGGCCGGCAAGCCCATCAGCTACGGCAGCCCCGGCGCCGGCTCGCCCATGCATGTGCTGGCAGAAATGCTCAACCGCGCGGCCGGCACCTCCATCACCCACGTACCGTATCGCGGCGTGGGCCCGTCGGTGACGGATGTGGTGGCCGGACACGTCAACACCGCCTGGGTCACGCTGGGCGCGGTTTCGCAATACATCGCTGCCGGCCGGCTGGTTCCGATGGCGATCGGCGACGCCAAGCGCTCGCCGCTGGCGCCGAATGTGCCAACGCTGGCCGAGCTGGGCTACAAGGACGTGGTGCTCGGCGCATGGAACGGATTCTTCGCCCCCAAGGGCACCCCGGCTGCGGTGGTGCAACTGCTGAATGGCCACATCAATGAAATCCTGAAATCGCCGGAAGTCATCGAGAAGCTGGCGTCCTTCGGCGCCTTTCCCGCTGGCGGTGCGCCGGATGTGCTGGGCAACACCAATGCCCGGGAATACGCGTCCATGAGCAAGGTCATCAAAGAGCTGGCCATCACCGCCAACTGAGCGGGGGGGCCATAGGAGTAGCGATGGAAGAATCAACACTCGGCAAGGATGTCCCGCAGATCGGCGCGCGCTCAAAGGTGCAAGGGCGCGCGCAGTATGCCGGGGATATCAAGCTGCCCGGCATGCTGCACGGGAAAGTCCTGCGCAGCCCCTACCCGCATGCGCGCATCGTCAGCATCGACACCTCGGCCGCGCGCGCGCTGCCGGGGGTGAAAGCGGTGCTCACGGGCGCGGACTGCCCCAGGGCCATGTGGGGCGTGCATCACAAGGAGCGCCGCATCCTTGCCGAAGGCGTGGTGCGCTTTGCCGGCGAAGAAGTGGCCGCCGTGGCCGCGGCGACCGAGGAGATTGCGCGCGACGCGCTTGACCTGATCGTCGTTGAATACGAAGAGCTTCCCGCCCTCCTGACTCCGGCCGGCGCGGGGCGGCCCGGGGCCCCC
>JAEVZY010000065.1 GCA_023392035.1 Pseudomonadota bacterium
CATCTGGTGCAGCGCGGCCTCCACGGGCGAAGAAGCCTATTCCATCGCCATGACGGTGCGCGAGCATTGCGCTTCCCCCGATTCGGGGGTCTCCATCCTGGCGACCGATATCGACTCGGACGCGCTCGACAAGGCCCGCCAGGGCGTCTACACCCTGGAGCGCATCGAGCCGGTGCCCGAAGCCTGGCTGCCGCGCTATTTCCAGCGCGGGGTGGGCGCGCGCAAGGGGCTAGCCCGCGTCAAGCCGGCGCTGCGCCAGATGGTGGAATTCGACGAGTTCAATCTGGTGGGTTCGGCCTGGCCGGCGAACAACAGCTTCGACGTGATCTTCTGTCGCAACACGATGATCTATTTCGACCGCGAAGACCAGACACGCATCCTGGAGCGGTTCGCCGCCGTCATCAAGCCGGGCGGGCTGCTGTTCGTCGGGCATTCTGAAAACTTCTCCTACCTGACCAAGGCGTTCCGCCTGCTGGGCCAGACGGTCTACGTCAGGGATTGACCGCCCTCGGCGCTCGGAATCGGGACTTTGCAGCAATGAAGAAAATTCGAGTTTTATGTGTGGACGACTCCGCCCTGGTGCGCAGCCTCATGGTGGAGATCATCAACAGCCATGCGGACATGGAGGTCGTGGCCGTGGCGCCGGATCCGCTGGTCGCGCGCGAGCTCATCAAGGAACACAATCCGGATGTGCTGACGCTGGATGTGGAAATGCCGCGCATGGACGGCCTGGACTTCCTGGAGCGGCTGATGCGCCTGCGCCCCATGCCCGTGGTCATGGTGTCCTCGCTGACCGAGCGCAATTCCGACGTCACCCTGCGGGCGCTGGAGCTGGGCGCGGTGGATTTCGTCACCAAGCCCAAGATTTCCATCCAGAGCGGAATGCTGGAGTACACCGAGCTGATCTGCGACAAGATCCGCACCGCGGCCCGGGCCCGGGTCAAGCGACACGCCCTGCCGCATCCCGCCGCCGCGGCCGCCGAGGCCAGCCTGCCCTTGTTGCGCAACAGCCTAACTTCATCGGAAAAGCTGATCATCATCGGCGCATCCACCGGCGGCACGGAAGCCATCAAGGAATTCCTGATGCGCATGCCTTCGGACTGTCCCGGCATCCTGATCGTGCAGCACATGCCGGAAGGCTTTACCCGCTCCTTCGCCGCCAGGCTCGACAGCCTGTGCAAGATCTCGGTGTGCGAAGCCAGCCATGGGCAGCGCGTGCTGCCGGGCCATGCTTATCTGGCGCCGGGGCATTCGCATCTGTCGCTGGCCAAGAGCGGCGCCAACTACATCACCCAATTGGACCAGGGCGAGCCGGTCAACCGCCACCGGCCTTCGGTGGATGTGCTGTTTCGTTCCGCCGCCCAGCACGCCGGCAAGAATGCAGTGGGCGTGATCCTGACCGGCATGGGCAAGGATGGCGCGGCCGGCATGCTGGAAATGCGCCATGCCGGCGCCTGGAACGTGGCCCAGGACGAAGCCAGCTGCGTGGTCTACGGCATGCCGCGCGAAGCGGTGCTGGTGGGCGCGGTGCATGAAAGCGCGGCACTGGAAGCCCTGCCGGCCATGGTGCTGAACCACCTGAGCCAGGGCGGCCGCGCCTTGCGGGTTTGATTGATGCTGTAAAGTTTTGCCTCACGGCAACCGTTATAGCAGTTGGCAGAACCAATTTGGAGTGGAAACAGAATGGCGGACCCGAAAACCAGATTCCTGGTGGTGGATGACTTTGGCACCATGCGCCGCATCGTGCGCAACCTGCTCAAGGAATTGGGCTACACCAATGTCGATGAAGCCGAAGACGGCTCGATGGCGCTGGCAAAGTTGAAAAAAGAGCCATTCGATTTTGTGGTCTCGGACTGGAACATGCCGGTCATGGATGGCCTGACCATGCTGCAGACCATCCGTGCCGATCCGGCCCTGGCCAAGCTGCCGGTGCTGATGGTGACGGCCGAGGCCAAGAAGGAAAACATCATCGCCGCCGCCCAGGCTGGCGCCAATGGCTATGTGGTCAAGCCGTTCACGGCCGCCACGCTGGAAGAAAAGCTGAACAAGATCTTCGAGAAGCTGGAAAAGGCCTCTGCATGAGCGAGGCCAGCAATAGCGACGGCGCCCCAGGCGACATGCTGGTGCGCGTGGGTCAGCTGACCCGCGCCCTGCATGACAGTCTGCAGGCGCTGGGCCTGGACCGGGCACTGGTGCGCGCCGCCGAAGAGATTCCCGATGCGCGCGACCGCCTGGACTATGTGGCGCGCATGACCGAGCAGGCGGCGCAACGGGTGCTCAATGCCACCGACGACGCCATGCCCCTGCAGGACGAAATGATTGCCGGCGCCAGCGAGCTGGAAAGGGACTGGGCCGCCACCCTGGCCCAGCCGTTTTCTGAAGAACGCTATCGCGAGATGGCAGTTGCCACCATGCAGTGGGCCAAGCTGGCGCGGCATACCGGCGACGTCTCCAAGCAGCACCTGATGGACATCATGATGGCCCAGGATTTCCAGGACCTGACCGGCCAGGTGATCAAGAAAGTCATCGCCCTGGCGCACGACATGGAAACCCAGTTGGTGCAACTGCTGGTGGACTACGCGCCGCAGGAAGCCAAGGCGGCCGAGCCGCAGAAGGCCAACAGCTTGCTCAACGGGCCGCAACTGGCGCCCAGCGCCGATTCGGTCAGCAGCCAGGGCCAGGTGGACGATCTGCTGGAAAGCCTGGGGTTCTAGAGCAATCATGGCCGATTCTTCGCTGCTGGCGCGCGCGGCCTTGCTGGACGCGCAACTGCATCCCTGCGCCTGCCTGCTGCAATGGCAGGGAGAGCGGCCGGCGCTCCTGGCCGACACCCTGGCTTTGCTGGCGGCCCAGGAAGGCAGCCCGCCATTCCTGCTGCGCGTGGGCCAGGCCCAATTGCAGGTCGTGCCAGAGCAGGATTTCGCGCCCGGCCAGCTGACCTTGCTGATCGATGACCTGACCATGACTGGCGAAGGCCTGGGCCGGCTCGCGGCCTGGCGCGAACGCAAGGCGGGCATCGGGCTGCCGATCGCGACCATCGTCGCCAATCCCGGCCTGCTCAGTCATGTCACCCATGTCGAACTGGACGCCCGGCAGCAACTGCCGCGCCAGGTCCAGGCCCTGAGCGGACGCGGGCTGCAGCTGCTGGCCAATGGCGTTTCCGATTGGACCCAGGCGGCGCAATGCGCCCAGCTCAAGCTGCCGCTCTTGGCCGATGCGCTGATGCGCGCCGCCACTCCGGTCGGCCAACGCGGCTTGAACACGGCCCAGACCGTGATCGTGCAAGCCATGGACCTGGTAGCACGCAATGCCGATCTGCGCGAGCTCGATGCCGTGCTGCGGCGCGACGCCACCCTGTCGTTCCGGCTGCTGCGCTATATCAATTCGGCCGGCTTCGGGCTCGGCAGCCAGGTGCAGTCGCTGCGTCATGCGGTCAACCTGCTCGGCTATTCCACCTTGCAGCGCTGGCTGGGTCTGCTGTTGGCCACCGCCGGCGGCGGCGTTCACGCGCCGGCCCTGATGCAGGCGGCGGTGTGCCGCGGCCGCATGGCCGAATTGCTGGGCGCCCAATTGCTGGGCAAGCGCGAATCCGAAGAGCTGTTCATGACCGGCATGTTTTCCCTGCTCGACCGCCTGCTCGGCCTGCAGATGGAAAAAGTGCTGGAACAGGTCAAGCTGCCGGAAGCGGTATGCGAGGCGCTGCTCACGCGCCAGGGCGTGTACGGCCCTTTCCTGCAGTTGGTGGAAGCGCTGGGAGATCCCGGGGCCGATGGCGCGGCCTTGGCCGAATCGCTGTTCATCAGCCCGCAGACGGTGAACACCATCCAGTTGCAGGCGCTGGCCTGGGCGCGCCAGTTCCGCGATTGAAGGCGCGCGCCCCGGCCACATTCCGCTCGCCGCTCATCATCAAGCTTCCAGCCGGCTTCAGCCCGTGCGGCGCCCGACTGAGGCTTGTCGGAACGTCACTTCCACAATAAACCCGGATTTCCCGGCTTGTTCGCCCGATGGGGCGAGCCTCCGATCACCAATAATCAGATCCGAAATTGGAGGATTGCGCGCATGGTGCGCGCGTCCGTGTATCGGAGTCGGGCATTGGCCGAGGAAAGCGATCTCGAAAAAACTGAACCAGCCTCACAAAAGCGGCTGGAACAGGCACGTGAGGAGGGCGACGTCCCGCGCTCGCGCGAGCTGGCCACCTGCACCGTTCTGCTGGCCACTGGCGGCGCGCTGTGGGTATTCGGCGAGGGCATGATGCGCGCGCTGTCGCGCATGCTCGGCCAGTCGCTGACGCTGTCGCGCGAGCAGGCCTTCGACATGAACCTGCTGCTGGCGGCATTCGGCGAGCGCGCCGAAAACATCCTGCTGGCGTTTGCACCCCTGGCCGGCCTGTTGCTGCTGGCCGCCCTGGTTTCGCCCTTGCTGATCGGCGGCTGGACTTTTTCCGGCAAGGCGCTGATGCCCAATCCGGGCAAGCTCAATCCGGTGGCCGGCCTGTCGCGCATGTTTTCCACCACCGCCCTGATGGAATTGCTCAAGGCGGTGCTGAAGTCGCTGCTGGTCGGCGTGGTCGCCTGGATCGTCATCCGCGGCAAATTCGAAACGCTGATGGGACTGGCGCTGGAGCCGCTCGGCAGCGGCAGCACCCACTTGGGCCAGATGCTGCTGGTGTCCTTCATCATGCTGGTGGCGGCCCTGGTGCTGATTGCCGCCATCGACGCTCCTTACCAGGTCTGGCATTACGCCAAGAAGCTGATGATGACCAAGCAGGACCTGCGCCAGGAATACAAGGAATCCGAAGGCAATCCCGAAATCAAGGCCAAGATCCGGGCCCAGCAGCGCGAGATGGCGCGGCGCCGCATGATGTCCGAAATTCCCAAGGCCGACGTGGTGGTCACCAACCCGACCCACTATGCCGTGGCCCTGAAATACGCCGAGGGCGGCACCGGCGCGCCGCGGGTGGTGGCCAAGGGCAGCGATGTGCTGGCCGCGAAAATCCGCGAATTGGCTGCCGAGCATCGCGTGCCCTTGCTGGAAGCGCCGCCGCTGGCGCGCGCCCTGTACCGCCACACCGAACTGGGCGACGAGATTCCGCAAGCCCTGTACACCGCGGTGGCGGAAGTGCTGGCCTACGTCTACCAGCTGCGCGCCTACCGCAAGCACGGCGGCGCCGAGCCGCTCTTGCCGCAGGAACTGCCGGTGCCGGCCGAACTTGATCCGGCCACGGCCGGAGGCGCGGCATGAACAGCCTGAGATTGCCGGCCTTCCTGCAGGGCATGGACACGCGCGCCATGGCGGCGCCGGTCCTGATCGTGATGATGCTGGTCATGATGGTGCTGCCGCTGCCGGCCTTCGCCCTGGACCTGTTCTTCACCTTCAATATCGCCCTGTCGGTGATTGTGCTGTTGACCAGCCTGTACACGGTCAAGCCGCTCGACTTCATGGCCTTTCCGACCGTGCTCTTGGTGTCCACCATGCTGCGCCTGTCGCTCAACGTCGCCTCCACCCGGGTCGTGCTGACCGAAGGCCATACCGGGCCGGACGCGGCGGGCAAGGTGATCGAAGCCTTCGGCCACTTCCTGATCGGCGGCAATTACACCGTGGGTATCGTGGTGTTCGTCATCCTCACCATCATCAATTTCGTGGTGGTGACAAAGGGCGCCGGCCGCATTGCCGAGGTGGGCGCGCGCTTCGCGCTGGACGCCATGCCCGGCAAGCAGAT
>JAEVZY010000074.1 GCA_023392035.1 Pseudomonadota bacterium
GTACAGTTCAGCGCGCGTTCGCGCGCAGGGCGGCAATCCTGTCCTCGATCGGAGGATGCGAAGAGAACAGCGCCATGATGCCCGGCTTGTCGCTGATACCCATGGAAGCCATGTTCTGCGGCAAGCTGTTGGGCTCCAGGCCGCCCAGGCGGGCCAGCGCCTTCATCATCGGTTGCGAAGAACCAAGCAATTGCGCCGAGCCGGCATCGGCGCGGAATTCGCGCCAGCGCGAGAACCAGGCCACGATGATCGAAGCCAGGATGCCGAATACGATCTGGCACACGATGACCGTCACCGTATAGCCGATGCCCGGGCCGGAACTGTCATTGCGCGAGGACAAGGCGCGATCGACGAAGAAACCCACCACCCGCGACAGGAACACCACGAAAGTGTTCACCACGCCCTGGATCAGGGTCATGGTCACCATGTCGCCATTGGCCACGTGGGCAACCTCATGACCCAGCACGGCTTCGACTTCCTCGCGCGTCATGTTCTGCAAGAGCCCGGTGGAAACCGCCACCAGGGCCGAATCGCGGAAGGCGCCGGTGGCAAAGGCGTTGGCTTCGCCCTCATACACTGCCACTTCCGGACGGCCGATGCCGGCGCGATCGGCCAGCTTGTTGACCGTATCCACCAGCCACAGCTCGGTGGAATTGGAGGGCGCCGCAATCACCTGGGCGCCGGTGCTCCACTTTGCCATCGGCTTGGACAGCAAGAGGGAGATGATGGAACCGGTAAAGCCCACCACCAGCGAAAACACCATCAGCATGGGCAGGTTCAAGCCCGATGCCGTCAGATAACGGTCCACGCCCAGCACCGACAGGACGATACTCAGGACCAGGACCACGGCGATGTTCGTGGCAAGGAACAGGACGATACGTTTCATATGAGGGTGTTCTTTCTCCGGAAGGAAAACATTCGCGTTCGATTTTAACTGCCGGATTTAACCGGCGTGTCAGGATAAACCTGAGAGTAAAGCCGAGCTTTTCTTAGCAAGAACCAAGTAATCGCCTTGGCGAGCGGAAGATGGGCGCCACTGTTGAAATTTCAAGTCGTGGCGTGCGCGACGGCCAAGGCGCAATGCTAAAGCAGCATGCTCCACACCGGCTTCAGGTCGTCCGGAAGATCGGGCAAGTCGCCCAGCTCGACCCGCGATTCGCCGGGGCCGTGAAAGTCCGAACCGCGCGAGGCAAGAAAGCCGTGCCGCCTGGCGACCCGCGCATACTCTTCGTATTGGTCCGGCGTGTGGCTGCCGGTGATGACTTCGATGCCCGCTCCGCCCAGGGCCTTGAACTCGTCGAACAGGGCCTGAAAGGCGAGCGGCTCGAATTTGTAGCGCCCGGGATGTGCAATGACGGCAATCCCGCCCGCCGCGCGGATCCAGTTCAGCGCATCGCCCAGGCGCGCCCATTGGTGGGGAACATAGCCGGGCTTGCCCTTGGCCAGATAGCGCTCGAACACCTCTGGAATATCGCGGCACCGTCCCTGCTCCACCAGGAAGCGGGCGAAATGGGTGCGCGAGACGAGATCCGGATTCTTGACGAATTGCAGCGCGCCTTCATAGGCGCCGGCAATGCCCACCGCCGCCAGTTCCTCGCCGATCTTGCGCGCGCGCCGTTCGCGCCCGGCACGGGTTTCGGCCAGGCCTTGCACCAGCAGCGGGTTGTCTTCATCGATGCCAAGGCCGACGATATGCACTGTCTGGTTGGCAAAGGTGACGGAGATTTCCACCCCGGACACATGGCTCATGCCCAGGTCTTGCGCGGCATTGCGCGCCTCCTTGATGCCGGCCACTTCGTCGTGATCGGTCAAGGCCCAGACTTGCACGCCGTTGGCATGGGCGCGCGCCGCCACTTCCGCGGGAAGCAGCAGTCCATCGGAAATGCTGGAATGGCAATGCAGGTCGACGTTGGGCATGGAAAATTTCGCTGGACCTGTCATTGTACGCGGCGGTCCTGGATGCCGCAGGCGCTTCTCTAGTCGATGAAGTCTTCGATCAAACGCGCAACCTCTTCCGGTTGGTCGTGATGCAACATATGGCCGGCATCATTCACCAGTGCCGTACGGACATCAGGGAAATGCGCGATGCGGCGATCGACTTCAATGCGCGCTTCCGCCTTTGGCCCCATCCATTTCCAGGCAGTCGTGTCATCGGCTTCCACCCACAACACCGGCGCGCTGACGCGGCTCCAGCAGGCCAGCACTTCTTCCACCCGGTACAGGATCGGGCTGCTGTGCTTGTGGGCCGGGTCGCCCAGCACTTGCCACAAGCCTTGCGCGTCTTGCGCCGCCCAGTGGCTGGCCAGGAATGCGGCGCGTTCGGCCGTCAAGCGTGGATTGTTCTTCTGCAGCCGCAAGGCCACCCGCTCCAGGGTTTCATAGCCGCGCAGGGTGGAAGGTTCGAGCAATTCGTCCAGCCATTTCGCGTAGCGCTCGGGCGCATCTTGCGGCTTGGTGGCGGCCATGCCGAAGCCTTCCAGGTTGACCAGTCGCCGCACGCGTTGTGGCCGGATGCCGGCATACAGGCAGACCGCATTGCCGCCCATGCTGTGGCCGACGAGATTGACCGGCGCCTCTGGCGAAACGTGGCGCAGGATGGCGTCGAGGTCACCCAGATAGTCGGCGAAGTAGTAGGTGTCGGTCGCGGGCAGCGCCGCCGTCAGGCCGAAGCCGCGCCAGTCCGGCGCCACCACATGCCAATCGCGCGCCAGGCAATCCACCACGAACTGGAAGGAAGCGGAGACATCCATCCAGCCATGCATCATCACCAGCAGCGGCGCGTCAGCCTCGCCCCAATGGCGCAAGTGATAGCGCAGGCCGCGCAGCGTGATAAATTCCGAACGGGATTGCTTCATGCGCCCTTCTCATCTGGGTTTAAACGAACGATCGTTCGGGCAAAAATTATACTGGAGACCCCATGCAGCCGTTGCACGCCACGCCGATCGAGGCCGCCGACCAATACCAGGCGCTGTACCAGAACTTCCACTGGCAGGTGCCGGCCAATTTCAATATCGCAGAGGTCTGTTGCGCGCGTTGGGCGCAAGATGCGAATCGCATCGCCATCTACTACGAAAGCGAAGATGGCGAGCAGCAGGTCTTGCGCTACGCCCAAATGCAGGAACAGGCCAATCGCCTGGCCAATCTCTTGCGCGAGCTCGGTGTGCAGCGCGGCGACCGGGTGGCGCTGATCCTGCCGCAGCGGCCGGAAACCGCGATTGCCCATATCGCCTGTCACCAATTGGGGGCGATCGTGATGCCGCTGTCGGTGCTGTTCGGACCCGACGCGCTGGAATACCGCCTGCAGGACAGCCAGGCCAGGCTGGCCCTGGTGGATGCCGGCGGCGCCGACAACCTGGCGCAGATCCGCGCCAATTGTCCCGCCCTGGAAACGGTGATCGCGGTCGATTGCGCGCTCGAGCATGCCCTGGACTGGCGCAGCGCGCTGGAAGGCCAGGGCATACGCTTCGACCCGGTCGAGACCCGGGCCGGCGATCCGGCCGTGCTGATCTACACCAGCGGCACCACCGGCCCGCCCAAAGGCGCGCTGATTCCCCATTCGGCCCTGATCGGCAACCTCACCGGCTTTGTCGCTTCGCAGGACTGGTTTCCGCGCGAGGACGATGTGTTCTGGTCGCCGGCCGACTGGGCCTGGACCGGCGGCCTGATGGACGCCCTGCTGCCCACGCTCTACTTCGGTCGTCCCATCGTCGGCTGGCGCGGGCGCTTCTCTCCCGAAAACGCGCTGCGCCTGATGGAAAAATACGGCGTCACCAACAGCTTCCTGTTTCCCACCGCGCTGAAGATGATGATGAAAGCCTGCCCCCGGCCGCGCGAGCATTACCGGCTCAAGCTGCGCGCCATCATGAGCGCCGGCGAGGCGGTGGGCGAAACGGTCTTCCATTGGGGCGAAGAGGCGCTGGGTATCACCATCAACGAAATGTTCGGCCAGACCGAAATCAACTACATCGTCGGCAACAGCGCAGGCAAATGGCCGGCGCGCGCCGGCAGCATGGGCCGGCCCTATCCCGGACATCGGGTCGCGGTGATCGATGACGCCGGCCAGCCCTTGCCGGTCGGCGAAATCGGCGAAGTCGCCATTCATCGCTGCGACATCCATGGCCATCCCGACCCGGTGTTCTTCCTCGGCTATTGGAACAATGAGGAAGCCACGCGCAGGAAATACAGCGGCGACTGGTGCCGCACCGGCGACCTGGCCAGCGTCGATGCCGATGGCTATCTCTGGTATCAGGGGCGCGCCGACGACATGTTCAAGGCGGCGGGCTATCGCATCGGTCCCTCCGAGATCGAGAACTGCCTGGTCAAGCATCCGGCGGTGGTGAACGCGGCCGTGGTGCCCAAGCCGGACGCCGAGCGCGGCAACCTGGTGAAAGCCTTTGTGGTGCTGGTGCCGGGCACGCGTCGCGGCCCCGGAGAAGATGCGCAACTGATCGCGCAGTTGCAGGCCCATGTGCGCGGCAAGCTGGCGCCTTACGAATACCCGAAGGAAATCGAATTCCTGGAAGAGTTGCCGATGACGACCACCGGCAAGGTGCAAAGGCGCGTCCTGCGCGAACTGGAGATGCGGCGCGCCGCGGGCTGAGGGCGCGCCATGAGCCGAACCTTGGCTGGCGCGCGTGACGGCATCCCCGCTGCGTCCAGCCGCTGCGGCGGCTTTGCTGTTACTTGTTCTGGTCTGCAGCGGACTCGTTGGACGGCTGTTTCCTGTCCGCCTGCGAATCCTTGGCTTCCTGCGCCTTCTTCTGGATTTGCTGGCCGGCTTCCTGCATGGCCTCGCCGGCCTTCTGGCCCAGTTTGTTGATCTCGGGCCCGATTTGCGCGGCGGCCTCGTCGAGCTTGCGTCCAGCCTGTTCGGCCGGGCCCGGGCTGCGATCCTCCTGTTTCTGGCAGCCGGCCAGGCAGGCGATCAGCAGGCTTCCCATCAAAATAGCGTTTACGGGTTTCATCAACGGCTCCCGTCAAAGTTGATATCCACTGGACAAGCTTCGCGCCCGCAAAGTTTCGTATTCAGGGTTTGACCGAGGCCTGTTGCTGCAAAGCCTGCAGCTCGGCATCGGTGAAACCGGCCGCGCGCCTGGCTTCCAGATTGAGCGGGGGCCGCGGTCGCGGCGCCGCGTGGCGCAGCGCCAGCTCGGCGTAGCTGGCCAGGGGATCGCACCCCGCCCTTTCGCACAGCCAGGCGTACCAGCGATTACCGATCGCCACATGGCCGATTTCATCGCGCAGGATGATGTCCAGTATCGCCGCGCCGGCATGGTCGCCGGCCTGGGCCAGCTTGGCCCGCACCGCCGGCGAGGCGTCCAGGCCGCGCGCTTCCAGGGTGCGCGGCACCAGCGCCATGCGCGCCAGCAAATCGTCGCGGGTCTTCTCGGCCATGTCCCACAGCGCGGCATGGGCCGGAAAATCGCCATAGGCGTGGCCCAGGCTGTGCAGATGCGCCTGCAGCAGATTGAAATGCAGCGCTTCCTCGTCGGCCACCTGCAGCCAGTCGCGATAGTAGTCGGGCGGCATGCCGGGAAAGCGCCACAGGGCGTCCAGCGCCAGGTTGACGGCATTGAATTCGATATGCGCCAGCGCGTGGATCAGCACCGCCCGGCCCAGCGCATCGCGCATGGAACGCTGCGGCACTTGCAGCGGCGGCACCAGTTCGGGCTTGTGCGGCCGGCCGGGCAGGCTGCGTTCGGGAGCCAGGACGGCTTCCAGGTCCAGCGCCAGCCCTTGTGCGCGCCAGTCTTCGGCCAACTGGCGCACGCCACGCATTTTTTCCGGGACATCGGTTTCGCCCAGCCAGTGCAAGGCCAGCGCACGCAATTCGGCGCGGGTCGGGGAAGAGGAAGGAGCGGATGAATGCACGGCGGTAGAATGTGGGCTTCTTGCAGACCCGCGATTCTAATCCATGGCCATCTACCAGTTCGGGAACCAGGTTCCCGTCGTCGATTCCACCGCCTATGTCGCAGACTCCGCCGCCGTGATCGGCAAGGTGGAAATGCAGGCGCATTCCAGCGTCTGGTTCAGCGCCACCGTGCGCGGCGACGGCGACCGCATCGTGCTTTCCGAAAACAGCAATGTGCAGGATGGCGCGGTGCTGCATGCCGATCCCGGCTTTCCGCTGACCCTGGACCGCAATGTCACCGTCGGCCACCTTGCCATGCTGCATGGCTGCACCGTGGGCGAAGGCTCGCTGGTGGGCATCAAGGCGGTGATCTTGAATGGCGCCAAAATCGGCAGGAATTGCCTGGTCGGCGCCGGCGCGCTGGTCACCGAAGGCAAGGAATTTCCGGACAATTCGCTGATCTTAGGAAGTCCTGCCAAGGCGGTGCGCACCCTGAGCGAAGAGGACGTCCAGCGCATGCACGGCGCCTACAAGGTGTACGTGGAACGGGGCCAGAGCTACAAGCAGGGATTGAAGCGCATCGATTGAGGCCTGGCTCCAACAGGCAACACCATTCAGACCCGCAATACCAACCCAGAATACATGGCCGACACCCTACAGAAATTCATGTTCGAAAACAGCGCCGTGCGCGGCGAGCTGGTCGAACTTTCCGAAACCTGGCAGCAGGTGCAAGCGCGCCGGGATTATCCGCAGGCAGTGCGCACTTTGCTGGGCGACATGCTGGCGGCCGCGGCCCTGCTCTCGGCCAATCTGAAATTCGACGGCTCGATCATCATGCAAGTACATGGCGATGGTCCGGTCAGCCTGTTGGTGGTGGAGTGCGACGCCACGCTGCAAATGCGCGCCACCGCCAAGTTCGCGCCCGACGCCGAGATTCCGGCGCAGGCCGGTTTGCGCGAACTGCTCAATGCGCATGGACGCGGACGCTTCGCCATCACGCTCGATCCGCGTGAAAAGCTGCCCGGCCAGCAAGCCTACCAGGGCATCGTGCCGCTGGATGGCGACGACGTGGCCAGCGTGATCGAGCATTACATGATGCGCTCCGAGCAGTTGGACACCCGGCTCTGGCTGGCCTCCGACGGCGAAGTGGCGCGCGGCTTGCTGCTGCAGAAATTGCCGGGCGAAGGCGGCAGCGGCAAGGGCGGCGAGGCCGACCTGGAAGAGTGGAACCACGTGCTGACCCTGGCCGCCACGCTCAAGCGGCAGGAAATGCTGGAAACCGATATCCAGACCCTGCTGCGGCGCCTGTTCTGGCAGGAAGACGTGCGCATCTTCGAGCCGCGCCACCCGCGCTTTCATTGCAGCTGCAGTCGCGAGAAGGTGGGCAATATGCTGCGCATGCTGGGCCGCGAAGAAATCGATTCAGCGCTGGCCGAGCTGGGCAGCCTGGCCATCGATTGCGATTTCTGCGGCCAGCACTATGCCTTCGATCCGGTGGACTGCGCCCAGTTGTTTGCCACTGACATCATGGCCGACGCCATGCGCCCGGCCGGCGATATCAAGCAGTAGCCGCTTCAGGCAGCAGTCGACTGGCCGACGCCGCGCTCGGCCAGCAGCCGCTCCAGCAACTGCTCCAGCGGCATCGGCTCGGCGTAGAGGAAGCCCTGGTATTCGTCGCAGCCGACCTTCTCCAGCAGGCCCAGTTGCGCCACCGTCTCAACCCCTTCGGCCACCACCTTCAGTCCCAGGGTATGGGTCATGGCGACGATCGCCTCGAAGATGGCAGCCGCCTGCGGGTCGCGCGTCACGTCCTCGATGAAACTGCGGTCGACCTTGATGCGGTCCACCGGCAGCCGCTTGAGCGAAGCCAGCGATGAATAGCCGGTGCCGAAGTCGTCGATCGAAAGCGTGATGCCCAGCGCCCGCAAGCCGTGCATCATGCGGATGGCGCGCTGCGGGTTTTGCATCACCATGCTCTCGGTCAGTTCGATTTCCAGCAGGGTCGGATCGATGCCGGCGACCGTGATCACTTCATGGATGTGGCTCACCAGGTGTTCATCGTTGAACTGCACCACCGAAAGATTGATCGCCACCCGGCCGCAGGCGATGCCGGCACTCTGGAGCCGTCGCACATCCTCGCAGGCAATCTGCAGGACCTGCATGCCAATGGTGGAAATCAGGCCGATCTCTTCGGCGAACGGCACAAAGCCGGCCGGCAGGATCAGGCCCTGTTCCACATGCTGCCAGCGCACCAGCGCTTCCAGTCCGACCAGTTCGCCCGACACGACATCCAGCTTGGGCTGGTAGAACACCACGAATTCACGGCCATCGATGGCCCGCCGCAAGCCGCTTTCCAGCGCCATGCGATTCAGGTTCTCGGTCGTCATCTCGGTGGAGAAGAACTGGTAGGCATTGCGTCCCAGCGCCTTGGCCCGGTACATCGCGGTGTCGGCGTTTTTCATCAGCATCATCGGGCTGGCGCCGTCATCCGGCCAGACCGCAATACCGATCGAGACGCCGAGATGGCAGGTCTGGCCACCCAGCTCGAACGGCCGTGAAGCCTCTTCCAGCAGGCGCTGCGCAATCTCGGAAAGCTGGTGAACGTCGTCGAACTGCTCCACCAGCAGCATGAACTCATCGCCGCCGATGCGCGCCAGCACGTCCTGCTCGCGCAGGCAGGAACTAAAGCCGCTGGCCAGCGAGCGCAACACTTCATCGCCGGCATCATGGCCGAAATGGTCGTTGATGTACTTGAAGCGATCCAGGTCGAGGAACATCACCGCCACCGCGCCGCCGCGCTCGGCCTTGGCGATCGAGCGCTGCAAGTGCTGGCTGAACGACAGCCGATTGGGCAAGCCGGTCAGTTCATCGTTCAGCGCCAGGTGGCGCACATGCTCTTCCGCACGCCGGCTTTCGATGGCAATGCCCAGCAAGTCGGAACTGACGTCCAGCACTTCCTCTTCCAGCGCGTCCGGCCACGCCGCCTCGCTGCCAAGGATCAGCAAGGCTCCCAGGTGATGGCCGCTCTGGTTGAGAATGGGACGGGAAACCAGCGACCGCAACTTCTGGCGCGCCAGCGCGGCGCGAAAGCCGTCCGACAGGCCCGACATGCCGGCTTTCCAGCGCATGGCAGTGGCCGTGGCGTTATAGCGCAGGGGCGCGTCGTCCACCAGGGCGGCGATCAGATTCTGGGGCAGACCGGGAGCGCGCACCGTGGCGTCAGCCAGCAGGACCATGCAGCGAAAGCGTTCGCCCAACTGCCCCTGGAGGAAGAGCACGATCTCGTCCATGATCAGCGCCAGCCCGACGCCGCTGGCCATCAGGTGCAGGATGCGGTTGTGCGCCTCGCGTCGCGAGACATCGTCGCGCAGGCGCGCATTGGCATCGTTCAGGTCCAGGGTGCGTTGCGCCACCAGGGCCGCCACCCGCCGCTTGCCGCTGCGCGCCGCCCAGGTATAGGCCGACAGGCTGGCCGTCAACACCAGCCCCACCAGCAGGATCAGCATCGAGCCGATGTGCTCTTCCAGTTGCGCCGGCCGCGGCGCGCTCATGGTCAGCCGCCAGGGCGAATTGAGCAGCTTGAATTCCTTCTCGTATTGCAGATCGGCGGTTTCATACCAACGCCCCACTATCGGCAAGGGCGGATGCCGCGGGCGGCCCGAGGGCTGGGTGGCGTAGGCCTGGACCCAGCCATGCCCGTCCTGGCCGAACAGTTTCAGCTGCAGATACGGCGGCACTTCGGCCATGTTGAGGATCTTGCGCATGGAGGGACCGACGGCAAAGATGGCCACTGCGTAGCCGTAGACCTTGTTGCGGCGCCAGCCGGCGGGCATGTCGGCCGTGTAGTACAGGGGCATGAAAATCAAAAAGCCGCGCTCGACGATGTAAGGCAGCATCAGGAGCGAAGTGACCACCGCTTCGCCGGTCTTTTCCGCGGCAGTGGTGGCAATCACTGTCGGCGGCAGCACATGCGCATCCTGCCCCAGGGCCGGCTGAAAGTACTCGATGGGCTCGATATAGTCGATCACCCGGTATTCCGGCCGCCGGTCGGCAGCCACCATTTTGCCGTTGCGCAGCTGCAGGATTTGATAGCCGGGCATGCTGCGCTTGCGTTCCTGTTCGAAGGCGGCGCGCTCATGATCCGGCACCACCTTGTGCAGGGCAAAACCCTGGACGAACGGCGCCCGCTTGAGCAAGGACGCGGTAAACAGACGAAATTCTTCGCGACTCACATGGCCGTTGCGCTGGTCGAACAGCTCGCGCAGCAATTGCAGATCGCCATGGGCGCCATTGAGTTGGCGTTCAACCACAGTGGCCGTGGTCTCGGCCTGCGCCTGGAAGTTGGAATTGACAACCTCGACCTCCCAGCTGCGCATCCACTGGAACACCAGTACCGTGCACAAGACGCCCGCCAAGGCGACTGGAGCGACGAAAATCGCTTCCGGCAGCCAGAAGGCCCGTGCACGCATAACCCCTCCCCTTGTCACGCTTTTGGCAAGCGCTGTCCTAATAGACTAGAACTCTATTGCGGCAAACACAATATCCGAGTGCGGGGAAAGCGCCGGCAGAGTGGGGATGCAGTCCGGACAAGTCGCAGGACGCTTTGGAAAAAGGAAAGGGACGCCGCAGTAAGGATCAGGGCTTGGTCTTCTGGGGATCCAGGATCTGCACGAAAATCTCGTTCTCGCGGATCATGCCCAGCTCGTAGCGGGCCCGCTCTTCCACCGCCTCGGTGCCTTCGCGCAGGTCTTGCACCTCGGAGGCCAGCTTGGCGTTGCGCGCCTTGAGTTCTTCGGTTTTCTTCTGGGCGGCCGTGACCTGCTGGTCAAGGTCCCAGACCTTGAGCCAGCCGCCCTTGCCCAACCAGAGCGGGAACTGGATCAGGATCAGCAGACCCGCAAGAACAATCAGAATCAAGCGCATGGAGAGACGATCAGGCCCGCGCAAGGCGGGCCTGTCAGCTTCACTTCAGGTTGTAGAACGCGTAGCGGCCAGGATAGGAAGCAATATCGCCCAGGTCTTCTTCAATACGCAAGAGCTGGTTGTATTTGGCCATGCGATCCGAACGCGACATGGAGCCGGTCTTGATCTGCAAGGCATTGGTGCCGACGGCGATGTCGGCGATGGTGGAGTCCTCGGTTTCGCCCGAGCGGTGCGAGATGACCGCGGTGTAACCGGCGCGCTTGGCCATTTCGATGGCGGCGAAGGTTTCGGTCAGGGTGCCGATCTGGTTGATCTTGATCAGGATGGAATTGGCCACGCCCTTCTGGATGCCTTCCTTCAGGATCTTGGTGTTGGTGACGAACAGGTCGTCGCCCACCAATTGCACCTTGCGGCCCAGCGCCTGGGTCAGATGGGCCCAGCCGTCCCAGTCGTTTTCGGCCATGCCGTCTTCGATCGAGATGATGGGATATTTGTCGCACCAGGTCGCCAGCAGGTTGCTGAAATCGACCGAAGACAGCTTCAGGCCGCCCTCGCCGTCCAGGTGATACTGGCCATCCTTGTAGAACTCGGAAGCGGCGCAATCCAGGCCGAGCGCGATCTGGGTGCCAGGCTCGTAGCCGGCCTGCTCGATGGCTTGCAAAATCAGCTTGATGGCGGCTTCATGGTTGGCAACGGAAGGCGCGAAACCGCCTTCGTCGCCGACCGCGGTGGTCAGGCCCTGGTCATGCAGGATTTTTTTCAGGGTATGGAACACTTCGGCGCCATAGCGGATCGCTTCCCGGAAGCTGGGCGCGCCCACCGGGATGATCATGAATTCCTGCAGGTCGAGATTGTTGTCGGCATGCGCGCCGCCATTGATGACGTTCATCATCGGCACCGGCATCTGCATCGCGGCCGAACCGCCGAAATAGCGGTACAGCGGCAGGCCGGATTCTTCGGCCGCGGCCTTGGCCACTGCCATCGACACCGCCAGCATGGCGTTGGCGCCCAGGCGGCCCTTGTTCTCGGTGCCGTCCAGATCGATCAGGGTGCGATCCAGGAAGGCTTGCTCATTGGCGTCCAGGCCCATGATGGCTTCCGAGATTTCGGTATTGATGTTCTCGCAGGCTTTCAACACGCCCTTGCCCATGTAGCGGCTCTTGTCGCCGTCGCGCAGTTCGATCGCTTCGCGCGAACCGGTGGAGGCGCCTGAGGGCACGGCGGCGCGGCCCATCACGCCGGATTCCAGCAGGACGTCGCACTCAACAGTCGGATTGCCGCGCGAGTCGATGACTTCGCGGCCGATGATATCTACGATTGCGCTCATGGGGATTTACTCTCGCTTTTTGGTTTCGTTTGAATTTGATCTTGTTGCGGCTGAAGCGGGGTGCGAGTGCCGCTTCAGGCGAAATGCGTTTCGAGAAAGCCGTTCTTCTTGACCACGCGGTCCAGTTCCACCAGCGTGGAGAGCAGCTCTTTCATGCGTGCCAGCGGCACGGCGTTCGGGCCGTCGGACTTGGCCTGGGCCGGATCGGGATGGGTTTCCATGAAGAGGCCGGCAATGCCGGTGGCCACGGCGGCGCGCGCCAGCACCGGCACGAACTCGCGCTGGCCGCCGGAACTGGTGCCCTGCCCGCCCGGCAATTGCACCGAGTGGGTGGCATCGAACACCACCGGGCAGTTGGTCTCGCGCATGATGGCCAGCGAGCGCATGTCGGACACCAGGTTGTTGTAGCCGAAGGACACGCCGCGTTCGCAGGCCATGAAGTTGTCGGTTTCAAGACCGGCTTCGGCCGCCGCCTCGCGCGCCTTGGCGATCACGTTCACCATGTCGTGCGGCGCCAAAAACTGCCCCTTCTTGATGTTGACCGGCTTGCCCGACTGCGCGCAGGCGCGGATGAAATCGGTCTGGCGGCACAGGAAGGCCGGCGTCTGCAGCACGTCGACCACGGCCGCCACCGGCTTGATCTCGTCGATCTCATGCACGTCGGTCAGCACCGGCACGCCGATCTTGGCACGTACCTCGGCCAGGATGTCGAGGCCCGTTTCCATGCCCAGTCCGCGAAACGAGCTGCCGGAAGAGCGGTTGGCCTTGTCGAAGGACGATTTGTAGATGAAGGGAATCTTCAGAGACGCAGTGATTTCCTTCAGGATGCCGGCGGTGTCGAGCGCCATCTGGCGCGATTCGATCACGCAGGGGCCGGCAATCAGGAAGAAGGGCTGGTTGAGTCCAGCTTCGAATCCGCAAAGCTTCATGCTGCTTTCCTCTCCGCCAGCGCCTGCTTGTGGGCCAGCGCCGCCTTGATGAAGGAGATGAACAGCGGATGGCCGTCGCGCGGCGTGGATTTGAATTCAGGGTGGAATTGCACGCCCACATACCAGGGATGACCGCCTTCGCCCGAGCGCGGCAACTCCATGATTTCGCACAGCGACTCGGTCGGGGTGCGCGCCGAAACCACCATGCCGGCCGCTTCCACGCGGGGCAGATAGTGGTTGTTGGCTTCATAGCGGTGACGATGCCGCTCGGTCACCGTGGCGCCGTAGATTTCGGCGGCCAGGGTGCCGGGCTTGACCGGACAGGTCTGCGCACCCAGGCGCATGGTGCCGCCCAGATCGGAATTGGCGTCGCGCTGCTCCACCACGCCGTCGTGGTTTTGCCATTCGGTGATCAGGGCCACCACCGGATTGGGGGTTTCGGGATCGAATTCGGTGGAATTGGCGTTGGCCAGGCCAGCCATGTTGCGTGCCGCTTCGATCAGCGCCACCTGCATGCCCAGGCAAATGCCGAGGTAAGGGATTTTCTTTTCGCGCGCCAGGCGGGCGGCGGCGATCTTGCCTTCCACGCCGCGCTTGCCGAAACCGCCCGGTACCAGGATGGCATCGTATTTTTCCAGCGCGCCGGTGCCGCGGGCTTCGATTTCCTCGGAATCGAGGTATTCGATATTGACCCGCGATTCGGTGTGAATGCCGGCATGGCGCAGGGCTTCGGTCAGCGACTTGTAGGACTCGGTCAGATCGACATACTTGCCGACCATGCCGATGGTGACTTCATCCTTGGGGTTCTGCAGCGAATGGATCAGGCGCGTCCACATCGACAGATCGGCCGGCTTGGGCGAGAGGCCCAGCTTTTCGCAGATCAGCACGTCCAGGCCCTGGTCGTGCAGCATTTGCGGAATGCGGTAGATGGTGTCGGCGTCCCACACCGAGATCACGCCGTCTTCCTGCACATTGGAGAACAGCGAGATCTTGGCCCGCTCGTCGTCCGGAATCGGGCGGTCGGCGCGGCACAGCAAGGCGTCGGGCGAAATACCGATCTCGCGCAGCTTTTGCACGCTGTGCTGGGTCGGCTTGGTTTTCAGTTCGCCGGCCGAAGGCAGGTAGGGCACCAGGGTGAGGTGCACGAAGGCGGCGGCATTGCGGCCGGCGCGCAGCGACAATTGACGCGCCGCTTCCAGGAAAGGCAGCGATTCGATGTCACCCACCGTACCGCCGATTTCGACAATCGCCACGTCGTAGCCATTGGCGCCGCGGTAGATGTATTCCTGGATTTCGTTGGTGATGTGCGGAATGACCTGCACTGTCTTGCCCAGGTATTCGCCGCGCCGCTCCTTGCGGATCACGGATTCGTAGATCTGGCCGGTGGTGAAATTGTTCACCTTTTTCATCTTGGCCGAGATGAAACGTTCGTAGTGACCCAGGTCAAGGTCGGTCTCGGCGCCGTCGTCGGTCACGAAGACTTCTCCGTGCTGGAACGGGCTCATGGTGCCGGGATCGACGTTGATATAGGGATCGAGCTTGAGCAGGGTGACTGAGAGGCCGCGGGATTCGAGGATCGCAGCCAGAGAGGCGGCGGCAATTCCCTTGCCCAGGGAAGAGACCACGCCGCCAGTGACGAATACAAACTTGGTCATTGCGAGGAGTGCCGTGCGGCACGTGCGGGAAATTCAAATTATACCGCAAGGGTTCGCGCGCCCAAACTGCCAGACTGCCAAGCCGAGCTCGGCATCGACGACGCGCGTCAGGGTCGATACACCAGCCGGATCACGCCGAAATTCTGCACGCCGGCCGCGTTCGGCAAGTCTGCTATTTCATTGCTGCGTCGGGTGACAGCGGCGCTGATGGCAAAACGATCACGTTGCCAGGTGAGGCCGATTTCGATTTCGCCCACAGCACGCTTGGCATTGACAGTGCGGCCGGGATCGCTGGAAAACCAGCCGCCTTGCAGCGTGGCGTTGTGCGCCACCGCGCGCGCATCCAGCCGCAAATAGCCGAACAGCGCGGGTTGTTGCGGAAACTGGTTCAAGCGCCCTGCCCTCATCACCAGTTCCGCGCCGCCGTCGGTAAAGATGTTGCCCAGGCGGCCGTGCAAGGCTGGCGTCAAATCGGCATTGCGGCCCAGGCTCCAGCGCAGCGGCGCCCAGGCGCCATGCAGCACCGCGCCCCATTCCTGGTGCAACTGGGTCGACCAGGCCTGCGGCTGGGGTTGGTTGATGATCCGGTGCAGGTTCGTTTGGGTCCATTCGCCGCCGGCGCAGGGACCCAGGCAGCCCAGGTCCAGTCCCAGCCGGCGCCAACTGCCGTCGGCTTCGTTGACCTGGCGCGTCAGACCGACATACAGCCAGCCGGCATAGGGGTGGTCGTTGGGCGCGATCTGCGAGGGCTGCAGCTTGATGTCGGAGGCGGTGTACAGCTCCTGGCCGAGGGACCAGCGCCAACTGCGCGCCTGGCCGCCTTCGATCAGGCTCCAGTCGGCGGAAAAGCGCAGGCCGCTGGTATAAAAGCCATCGTGCTTCTTCAACAGCAGCGAATCGTTTTCGATATCGCCGATCAGGGACAGGCGTCCGCGCGCCAGCACGTCGCGGTATTCCTCCAGCATGGGCGCGGCCTGGGCCACGCTCGCCGTTGGCGGCAACAGAGCCGCCAGCAGAATAGCCAGCAGTGCAGTCAGCGCCAGCCGCAGGCGCGTCCTCAAGAACGCTCTCCGCGCCCGGCATCCAGCAGCAATTGCTGGATCATGCGATGCGCTGCCAGCGCGGCTTCGGCCGGTGACTCCATGGGAAACAGATGGCCGCCGGGCAGCAGCTTGAAATGCGAGCGCACCAGGCGCCTGGTGGCGCGCAGGCCGGCCATGCGGTTTTCCTCGGACTGTTCGCCGCCGATGAAACCGACCGGCACCGGAAACCCGGGCCTCACCATGGCGCCGATGTGATGCGGCAGGCTGCGATAGACGCGGGTTTCCGCCTCGCGCGTGAAGCGCAGGGCGACCCCGCCTTCGGCATCCTCCACCAATCCGTGCTCGATATAGTCACGCAAGACTTCCTCCGGCCATTTGGCAAACATCGGTTTCCTGGCAAAGTGCTGGTAAGCCTCGTCCCGTCCCGGCCAACGGTCGCGCCGCTTCTCCGACAGCCGGGCCGGCGAAAAATGCTTGTCGATGCGCGCCAGCTTGGCCGCCGACAGCAGCGCGGCGCGCCAGCCGGCGACCACCGGCGAATCCAGCAAGAGCACGGCGCGCACCCGCTCCGGTCGCGCCTTGGCCGCCATCAGGGACAGCATGCCGCCCATCGAATGGCCGGCCAGGATCACCGGCTCACGATGGCGTCTTTCAATCTCGGCCAGCAGCTCGCTCGTCAAGGCCTGCCAGCCATTTCTGACTGGAAACGCAGGATTGTGAGCATGCATGGAAAGCGCATGCAATTCATAGTGCTGGCGCAAATGTTGGAAAAAAACCCGGTAGACATCGGCCGGGTAGCTGTTGGCGTGGACGAAATGCAGGATGGACTTGGTCATGCATGCGATTGTATTTCGCATGAGCCGGCGCCAGGCCGAAAAAAAGCCGGCATGCTGCGCCGGCCTGGAAACAGGCGCCCGCAAGGGGCGCCGCGACCTCAGTGCCGCCAGCGGGCGCTGTTGACCAGCCTCAGCACCAGCAGCAACACAATTGCACCCACCGTTGCGATGACAATGCTGCCCAAGGTACCGCCGCCTGCGCTCCACCCCATCCTGGTAAACAGCCAACCGCCGATAAAGGCGCCCAGCACACCCACGATCAGGTCGCCGACCAATCCGAAAGGACCGCCGACGATCATGCTGGCCAACCAGCCAGCGATCAGGCCGATCAACAAAAACCAGAGAAGATCCATTTGCGCTCTCCGAAAATTCAAGCAGGATGACGATTCGACATATCCCCTGGCCCGAAAGTTCGTCCTATCGGCCATGCCAATAGCGTTTGGCCTGCTCGCGCCAGGTGCTGGTTTGCAGGCGGTCGTCCAGCGCGACCTGCACCGCCCCGGCCTCGTCGGTGCGCAAGCGTTGCACGCCGCTTTCTGCATAGCGTGCATAGACTTCCGGCTTGGGATGGCGATAGCGGTTGCGATAGCCCACCTGGAAAATCGCCAGTTGCGGCTGGACCGCCGCCAGAAAGGCCGGCGTGGATGAAGTGCCGCTGCCATGGTGCGGTGCAAGGAGAATGTCAGCGCGCAGATCGCCGGCCTGCGCCAGCAGGGCCGCTTCCTGGGCGCTTTCGATATCGCCCGGCAGCAGCAGGGCATGGCCGCCGTGGCTGATCTTCAGGGTGCAGCTGCGGGCGTTGGGCTTGCCGGCGCTTTGATAGATGGCCGCATCGGGATGCAGCATCTCGAAACGTACGCCATCCCATTCCCAGGCTTGTCCGGCGACGCAGCGCTGGTGATGGCTGGCGGCGGCGACGATGGGCGAGCGCCAGTCGAGCGAGCTGAAGGTGGTTTGCACCTGCAGCGCGCGCAGCACCGACAGCGCGCCGCCGCTATGGTCGTTGTCGTTGTGCGAGATCACCAGCGTGTCGAGGGCAGCGATACCGCGCCCTTTCAGATAGGGCAACAGCACCCGGCTGCCGCCGTCGGCTTCCGGGCTGTACCAGGGGCCGGTGTCGTACAGCAGCCGGTGCTGCGCGGTCTCCACCAGCACCGCCATGCCCTGGCCGACGTCGAAAGCGGTCAGCACCAGGCCCTGGCGCGGCGCCGAGGGCGGGTTCAACAGCAGCGGCAGCCACAACAGCAAACCGGCGGCCCGATGCGGCCAGCCGCGCGGCGCCAGCATCCATGCGGTGCCGGCCAGGGCCAGGGCAAACAGCCAGCCATCGGGGGCCGGCGCGCTGTAGCGGGCCCAAGGCCAGGACGCCAGCCATTCCAGCCAGGCGGCAAGCAGCGCCAACACCCCATGCGCCAGTCCCAGCAGCCAGCCGTGCAGCGGCGCCGGCAGCACGCTGCCGAGCAGCGCCAGGGGCGTGACCACGAAGCTGATGGCGGGAATCGCCAAGGCATTGGCCAGCGGGCTGATGAGCGACACCTGCGAGAACAACAGCAGGGTCAAGGGCACCAGACCGACGCTGACGGCCCACTGGGTACGCAGTGCGCCCTGCAAGGCGGTGCGCCAGCCGCTTTGCGGGCGCAATTGCGCCGCACGCCCGGCGCCGGCATACAGGATCACCGCCACCGCGCCGAAGGAAAGCCAGAAGCCCGGCCACAGTACCGCCCAGGGATCGAACAGAATCACCACCACCAAAGCCAGCGCCAACACCTGCGACACGGGCGTGGAGCGGGCACGCCAGGCGGCCAGCGCCACCACGCACAACATAGTGAGCGTGCGCTGGGCCGGCACGCCAAAGCCGGACAGCGCGACGTAAAACAGGGCCGCCAGCGCGCCGGCCAATGCTGCCGCCTTTTGTGCCGGCAGTTTCAGGGGAAGCTCGGCAGCCGTGAAGAAGGAACGGCGCCACAGAAAATTCACCAAGGCCGCAAACAGTCCCGCCACCATGGTGATGTGCAGACCCGAGATCGAGACCAGATGGCCCACGCCTGTGGCCGCAAACACCGACCAATCCTCGCGGCTGGTCCGATACAACAGAAAGCTGAGGAGCGACATTAAAATTTGAGGTCGCAATTCGAGACATCTAAATCTGAAGTGGGCTGCCCCATCTGCCGCCACCTAGGCTTGCATTTGGCTTGGAAACACTAGCTTTTGAGAACCCGCTGCTGGTGAAGCGCGCCTCCACTTTGGCAAGCCCCGAGGAAGACGTCGGGCAATCGGAATGGATGCGTTCCGGGCCGCGGACTAACGCAAATCAGCAGAATCAAAAACTTAGAAATTCCGAAGACAACAAAATCTGAAGTGGGCAGTAGAAGAGGGCAACATAACGTGATGTGGAGAGGCGCTCGTACCGCCCAGCCTCACGACAGGTTCGGGGCCGGCATGCCTTTGCCAAGTCAGCCAGACGCATTGTGAGCTAAAGGTTCGCCCGACTTGCGAGTGAACCGTCGTGCGGGCCGACCTAAGCGCTATACCGAGTGATACCGTTCGTGAGTGCTTCCACAACCGGGCTCTGGAGCACCAGCCCACTGCATCGCTGCGGTCGGGGATAAGACCTCGAGTCCTTCATAGAAGATGAAAAGGTGCTCGAGGGCAGAGTTTGGCTGTATGAAGACTCCTGGCGACGGGGCCTTAGCGTCGTAATAAAGGCGTTAACGGGCTGGTTCCATTTCCTCGAAATTGATTCGACTTCGGCGCGCAACTGGGTAGCGGCACAAAATGTACTCACGGGGTTCGACTCTTCTCATAACCACGCCTGCAGAATTTAGAAGGTCCAGCTCCAGCCCGCTTGCCCGCGGAGACATGAAGTTCGCGAAATGATAAAGGTGTCGGGGGCCGCGGCAGGGCCACCGAGTCATTGTGGAATGGGACAAAGAAGCGCGATTCAGAGCGCCTTAATGACGCGGTCTGAGTCAGGTTCCGTTGCGTTGCTGGCCCATACAGGGTGAGCGGGTCGCGCAACCAGGAGGCCCTTCGAACGATGGTTGCCACCTAGAGGGTGTCAGGGTTAGTACATCCCCGCCGCTCTAGCACTTGGAGAAGCCGTTGCCGCGGAATTTTGAGTGCAAGGAAGAAGCTCTCTAGAATACTGCGCTCAAGTTCAGGGAGAGAGGGCATGACAAGCAGTCAAAAATGGGTCCTGGCGATATTTAGCATCCTTTCGTTCACCATGCTATTCGGCGGAGCCGCTCTGCTGGAAAACGGGAAGATAAGTGCCGACACGTACCTTTGGATTCAGGCCACGGCTGCCTTCATCGGCTTCTTCGCATTGACAGCTGGCGCTGAGAAGGTTCTTGGCGGAGTCTTGGCGGACTTCAAGTCCTCCGCACTTTGGTGGACGGCTCTCCTGGCATTGTTGGCTTACTTTGCAAGGATTTCTGCTCTCGACGATGTGAACAAGGTATTCCACATTGACCCATCGGCACTTCCCATGACGTTGGCCGCAGGGAGCGTCATGACGCTCTTCATGTGGATGGAATGGATTTTCATAGTCGTGGCCATTATGTCGATGTTTGTCCTTGCCTTCATGTACAAAGGCACGTATTTCCCACCTGAGACCAACAGCAATGACAAGCTCGCGAGTGGCGCCCTCGCAGTGTCGAACGTGGTTTGCTGCGGCCTCGCGGCGCTATTCATCAACTATCAGCTAGACGACACGGGCCGCCAGCAGAAACTCTATCGAATCGCTCTCGCTGCAGATTTCGTCTCGACGTTCAGGTGTCAAGGAATAGAGGAGTCAAAAGTTTCGGTTTTGTTTCTCGGACCTGAGCAACGTAAGGTGGTGCTCGCTCAGAAGTTGTCAACGCCCGTGTTGTTTGGCGAACGGGGTCCCGAGTTCCTCCGGCCATTGAAGGTGCCTTCAGAATTTCCAATCGTCGACTGCGTTCCGACTGTAAGCGGTGCAGTTTGGTCTAACGCTGAGTCAGGCGATAAGATTCTTCACTAACGTTTCCCCCTGCCGACTGGCCGCTGGCGTCGTCACGCTCCGATTTACGGGGCGGGCGCCCGGCCCAATGCCAAAGACAGGCAACTCCCATCAACAGCGCAAGGTATAAACCTACGAAATCGCTGGGCTTGAAAAAGTTGTTGTGGAACTGGCTCATGGTGTGCTCGAGGTATTGTGTGGTTTAGTCGGGCGAAAGGAGTTCATCTTTGATGTATAGCACCTTGGCTCATTTCGCCGAACCCCTCTCTCCGGACAAATGGAAAGAGCTCTAACATCATCGTACTGAGTGCCCTGGCCGAAAGCGAACGGCACGACCGAAGGCACCATGGAAGCCAACCTGAGGCTTTCGCTGAATGCATACGGCCCAGGTAGATGGACCCTGGCGCGCTGCTCCGTTGCGTGTCGTCAGCCGAGCAACAGGGTCGCCAAGACGCTGCGGAAATAACATACCCAAAGGAAGCAACTTAAGGCGCGTCAGAGCGCCTTAATCTCTCGGTCTGAGCGAGGGTCTTGGTAACCCGGAGCCAGCTGAGCATTGCTAGCCCCATACAGGGTGAGCGGGTCGCGCAACCAGAGCGCGTACTCAAGACCCGTCAAATGATGGTCGGCCGAGCAGTCGATTGACCACCGCCGAAGCATGTAGCCCGCATTTGCGGCCCTCACGCGGACCCGAAGCACGCCATCCTCGGGAAAGTCATAGTCCTGCAGAACCAATTCTGGACGAGGATGAGACGGGTGTGGAACGAGCTCCAATTCAATGATTCGGCTCCACTGAGTGTCCGACTCCGCCGACTCCTCAGTCGTAATCACGCTGTCGTCGACGACTACGGGATTGTCCATTCGCGTAGGGACAAAATCCCTGAATTGCCCGCGGCGACGGTCGAAGGCTCGAACATGCAAGCGGATGCCAATATCAACCAGTGCCAGAGGCACCAGCTCTCGCATGGTGTGCCCGCTTTCGATTGATGTGTATCCGAGCCTAACCGCCTTCTTGAGGTGAATTGCACGCGTTATCGGAGCAAGCACCGACATGCGAGGAAGCGCCAATGAGCTCGGAATCTCACAACGAATCATTGGCTGGAGATGGTCTCCCAGACCCTCACCAAATCCCTGTGACAAGGCGGTCAGTACTCTCTGAGGGTTGTGGCCATATTTCACCGATTCGACAAGAACGGGCTCAGACCGGTGTTCCTGATTCCAGACGGCGCAGGGGCTTGGCTAGAAACCAGCCCGCATACCCACGACCGCTATTTCCTGCAAGCGCAAACCGCCAGCGGGAACAAGCTGAGAAAGGTATCCCAGTTGGTCAAGTGGTGGAAGCATGGGCGGGCCGCGCCTATGCCCATTCGAAGCTTCTATGCTGACATGGTGCTTTCCGCGACCGGCGTCTGCGTTGGCGTGAAGACGTACGGCCAATGTCTCTATGAGTTCTTTCGGACGCTTGCTGATAGCAAGTGCTCTCCCGTGCGCGAGCCCTGCGGCATCTCCGGGAAATCTAGGCCACTGACACAGACGCGCAGCGTCGACAATTAATCGCGTCGGCACAGTACGCTGCGGACCACGCCGAGGCCGCGCTCGTCGCAATACAAAAAGGACTAAATCAAGAGGCAAACCGGCAATGGAACTTGGTTTTCAACGATACCTTCTGATATTCAGGCAAAGGCGGCAAGCTCGTTTGTCCTGCGATGGAATTGTTTACGGCTTGCCAACAGCCGCGGACGCGGAACATCTTTCCTGAAGCTGACTTCGCATTTCCAGGCCGCCCAGGTTGAGGTGGCATCATCACATCGCTGCCGGTCCGGCGCTAAAGAAGATTGAGCAAACCGACGATTGCGGGTGCGCTCCTGACCTATGCGACTTTACCGCTGACTTCCATGGCGTCCGAGAAGGCCGCTGACGGCAGCGTTGAAACCTGACTGAACGCATTCATTTTTTAGGCACCGGCATTGCGCCGTTAACTAAGGGGAGAAGCATGGCCGATTTTTGCATTACCGCAGTCCGATACAATAAGGACCGCCGTCACATCGACTACGTCCATGTGCGGGAAGAAAAGCCGGAAACGATAGGACCAGAACGTATCGTGTCGCGGGCCTTTGTAGCTGACCTCATTCGACTTAATAGGGCGACGTTCCAGACCTGGACAAAAACGCCGGAAAACAAATGGAAACTTGGCGCCAAAGTGCATCTCATTGACGGCGAGTACCTGACGACGAACAAGAACAGCACTGCACGGACAATCTGGGCAATCTGCCGGAGTTCTAACACGCATAGACGGCGACATCCCAGTCGGTCAAACAGCCAAGGGAAGAGTCCTGCCCGTCCGAGGCTCGATGGGCTCTCTTCGAATTATTCGACCACCCTGCTCCCGTCCAAAGGACACGGACCTGCTCGCGAAGCCACCGAGGCAATCTGCATTCGCTTCGCGTGCCCATAAAAAAAACCCGCCGCACTTGGAGATTGCGGCGGGGTAAGGAAGACCTTCAGTTGTGGAGACATCCGGAAGGTGGCACTAGCTTAATCGACCAAGCTTTCAGGCGCCTGTCAGCGCAGCTTCCTAGAGACGAACTCGTAGTCTGCTGCGGGTACTAACATTCGTGGACCCGTTACCACAAATACATGGGGGCCGGCGTGCAGTTCATAGAGTCATTTGGCTAGCAGGACACTCCAGGTCCAGCACCGAGCCGTAGATGGTGACCGAGCCACGGGGAGAGTGAAGCGTGCGGCCGGAAGACGTCGGTACTTTTGTCAAAGCAGGAACGAAGAATCGTCATTTTGCGGAAGGGACAGAAGGCAATCTGACTCTGACCCGGAGTCCATTACCGCTAGGATTTGACTCCAACTTCAACGAGCCTCCGTGGCGCTCGGTTATCTCCTTCGCGATTGCGAGTCCAAGACCGCAACCCTCCCCGGGGGAATCCGGCCCCCGGTAAAATCGCTCAAGTGCCAAACCGCGCTGTTGCTCGGCAATACCCGGGCCCTCATCGTCAACGCAAAGCTGCACGCCATCCCGTTCAGTATGGACAGAAAGCGTAACCTGGCCGCCTGATATGCCGTACCGTAACGCATTGTCAACTAAATTGCCGATGAGTTCATGAATTAGGTGCGCGTCGCCACAGACTACTGCACCGTGCTCTGGACCGTCGTATCCCAGGTCGGTCCCGCGAGCTATCGCCGCGTCGGTCCATTCTTCGAGTTCATTTCGGGTCAACACCGCTAAGTCCACCGATGACATATGCAAGCGGCCCTGTGATGTCGGCTCAGCGCGCGCAAGAGTTAGCAGCTGGTGGACCAGACGCCGGGCCCGCCGCACGGCTCGCCTTACATGCAGTTCGGCCTCTCCCCGTCTAACAGAATCTGTCTCTCGAATTACTCTCTCCGTCTGCACCTCAAGTGCTGCAAGAGGAGTTCGGAGTTGGTGAGCGGCGTTAGAAATGAATCGCCGCTGCGTTTCTTGGGAGTCCGCTAGTCGAGCAATTAAGTGGTTGAGGGAAGCTAGAAGTGGCCTAATCTCAGTGGGCGCGTCGTTCACGTCACTGAGCTGCACCAAGCGGTCCGCGTCATAGCCGGCAAGTTTCTTCGCGAGGTCGTTAAGTGCGCGCAGTCCCGAAGTAACTGCCAGCCAAACGAGCAAGCCTGCCACGACCAGCAGTAGCGCCTGGATGGGGGCTGTGAGCGACAGCACTTCCAAAAAGAGGGAGTCGCGTTTTCGTCGAGTTTCGGCGACCTGCACGGTCAGCACGTCGTTGGCGT
>JAEVZY010000245.1 GCA_023392035.1 Pseudomonadota bacterium
CTGCAGCAACGGCTTCCGCTCCCGCCGCTGCCTCAGCCCCGGCACCGGCCGCTGCTGCTGCAGCAGCACCCGCAGCGGCTGCAGCCCCCGCTGCCGCGCCGGCGGCCGCACCCGCGCCCACGCCCAACAAGGGCGATACAGCGTGGATGCTGGTTGCCACGCTGCTGGTGATCATGATGTCGATTCCCGGCCTGGCCCTGTTCTACGGCGGCCTGGTGCGCTCGAAGAACATGCTGTCGATCCTGATGCAGGTCTTCATGGTGTTCTCGGTGGTCATCGTGCTGTGGTTCATCTACGGCTACTCATTGGCCTTCACCGAGGGCAACAGCTTCATCGGCTCCTTCGACCGGCTGTTCCTGAAGGGCATGACCGGTGACAGCAATACCGCCACCTTCAGCAAAGGCGTGGTGATTCCCGAGTTCGCCTTCGTCGCCTTCCAGGCCACGTTCGCCGCCATCACCTGCGGCCTGATCGTCGGCGCCTTCGCCGAGCGCATCAAGTTCTCGGCGGTGCTGCTGTTCGTGGTGCTGTGGTTCAGCTTCTCCTACCTGCCGATTGCGCACATGGTCTGGTTCTGGCCCGGTCCGGACGCCTTCACCGATGCCGCCGCCGCCGAGAAGGCGACCGCCACCGCCGGCTTCCTGTTCCAGAAAGGCGTGCTCGATTTCGCCGGCGGCACCGTGGTGCACATCAACGCTGCCGTGGCCGGCCTGGTGGGCGCCTATGTGGTGGGCAAGCGCATCGGCTACGGCCGCGAATCGATGGCGCCGCACTCCCTGACCCTGACCATGGTCGGTGCCTCGCTGCTGTGGGTGGGCTGGTTCGGTTTCAATGCCGGTTCGGCACTGGAAGCCAATGGTTCGGCCGCCCTCGCCTTCGTCAACACCCTGCTGGCCACGGCTGCAGCCAGCGTCGCCTGGACCTTCGGCGAATGGATGGCCAAGGGCAAGCCCTCGATGCTGGGCGCCGCCTCCGGCGCTGTGGCCGGCCTGGTGGCCATCACCCCGGCTGCCGGTTTTGTCGGCGTGATGGGCGGCCTGGTGATCGGCCTGCTGGCGGGCATCGTCTGCCTGTGGGGCGTGAATGGCTTGAAGCGCATGCTGGGCGCCGATGACTCGCTGGACGTGTTCGGCGTGCATGGCGTGGGCGGCGCACTGGGCGCGATCCTGACCGGCGTGTTCGCCGCGCCATCCCTGGGCGGCGTCGGCATCTACGACTACGTGGCCAACAAGGTTTCGCCTGACTATTCCATCGCCGGCCAGGTGTGGATCCAGTTCCAGGGTGTGATCACTTCCATCATCTGGTCGGGCGTGGTGGCCTTCATCGCCTTCAAATTGGTGGACCTGGTGATCGGCCTGCGCGTGCCGGAAGAGCAGGAACGCGAAGGCCTGGACATCACCAGCCATGGCGAGTCGGCTTATCACATGTAATTGCAGCAATACTGCAGGCCTGAAGGTTTTCTGTAGTCTCCTCCGGTAGTTATCCCGTTCATCGGGTTCAAAGCGCCTCTTTCAGGGGCGCTTTTTTTTCGTCCATGGCCGGCTTTGCGGGCCGACAAGCCGTCTATGCTTTAAAAAAGAGCAGTCCGTCCCCATGTCTTGCACTCCGGGACCGGACGCCGGTCGCCGATTCCCTATAGAATTTTGCAGTCCCGTAAAGAAAGCGCCCCATGGTTCCCCATCTGGTCACGGCCTTGAATGGCCCCCTGCTCGACCTCGAAAAGAAAATCCTCGCTGCCACCCCGGCCATCGAGCGATGGTTCCGGCTCGAGTGGATGGAGCACACGCCTCCCTTTTATTGTTCGGTCGACCTGCGCAATGCCGGCTTCAAGCTGGCGCCGGTGGATACCAACCTGTTCCCGGGCGGCTTCAACAACCTGTCGCCGGAAATGCTGCCGCTGGCGGTGCAGGCGGCGATGGCGGCCATCGAAAAATACTGTCCGGATGCCAAGAACCTGCTGCTGATTCCGGAACGCCATACCCGCAACACCTTCTATCTGCAGAACGTGGCGCGGCTGATGCAGATCTTCCGCCAGACCGGCCTCAATGTGCGCCTGGGTTCGCTGTCCGAAGACGTGCGCGAACCGACCCCGATCGAACTGCACGACGGCACCACCATCGTGCTGGAACCGCTGGAACGCCAGGCCAATGGCCGCCGCGTGGGGCTGAAGAATTTCGACCCCTGCACCATCCTGCTCAATAACGACTTGTCGGCCGGCTTGCCGAGCATCCTGGAAAACATCAACGAGCAAAACCTGCTGCCGCCGCTGCACGCCGGCTGGGCGGTGCGGCGCAAGAGCAATCACTTCGCCGCCTATGATGAAGTGGTCAAGAAATTCGCCAAGCTGATCGATGTCGACCAGTGGATGCTCAATCCCTATTTCGCCAAATGCTCGGGCATCGATTTCCACGAGCGCACCGGCGAGGATTGCCTGGCCCAGCAAGTGGATGCGCTGCTGGCCAAAATCCGCAAGAAATACCGCGAGTACGGCATCAAGGAAACGCCCTTCGTGATCGTCAAGGCCGATGCCGGCACCTATGGCATGGGCATCATGACCGTGCGCGATGCCAGTGAAGTGCGCGATCTGAACCGCAAGCAGCGCAACAAGATGGCGGTGGTGAAGGAGGGCCTGGAGGTGTCCGACGTCATCATCCAGGAAGGCGTGCACACCTTCGAGCGCATCAACGATGCCGTGGCCGAGCCGGTGGTCTACATGATCGACCGCTATGTGGTGGGCGGTTTCTACCGCGTGCATGCCGAGCGCGGCGTGGACGAAAACCTGAACTCGCCCGGCGCCCATTTCGTGCCGCTGGCCTTCGCCCATCAGCACGCCCTGCCCGACCTGCAAGCCAAGCCCGGCACCGCCGCGCCCAACCGCTTCTACATGTACGGCGTGGTGGCGCGCCTGGCGCTGCTGGCGGCGTCGATCGAGCTGGAAAAAACCGACCCCAATCCGGAAGTTTACTGAGCCGAAGTCTACTGAGCGAAAAGCACCCGATGAGAATTGCCATTGCCGCCGATCCGCTGTCGAGCTTCAAGACCTACAAGGACAGCACCTACGCCATCATGCTGGAGGCCGCCGGGCGCGGCCACACGCTGTACACCTTCCAGCACAAGGACATGGCGATCGTGGATGGCCGGGTAGTGGCGCGGGTCATGCCCGTCACGCTCACCGGCGAGGCGCTGGACTGGTATCGCGCCGAAGCGCCGTGCGAGATGCAGCTCACCGAATTCGATGCCGTGCTGGAGCGCACCGACCCGCCCTTCAACATGGAGTACATCTACGCCACCTACCTGCTGGAGCTGGCCGAAAAGCAGGGTGCGCGCGTGTTCAACAAGCCCGAAGCGATCCGCAGCCACAACGAGAAACTCTCGATCGCCCAGTTCTCGCAATTCACCGCGCCGACCCTGGTCACCAGCGACAACCTGCGCATCCGCGCCTTTCATGCCGAGCACAAGGATGTGATCCTGAAGCCGCTGGACGGCATGGGCGGCGCCGGCATCTTCCGCGCCGACGCCAAGGGCATGAACCTGGGCTCCATCATCGAGACGCTCACCCACAATGGCCAGCGCACCATCATGGTCCAGCGCTATATTCCCGAGATCGTCGATGGCGACAAGCGGGTGCTGCTGATCGGCGGCAAAGTGGTGCCCTATTGCCTGGCGCGCATTCCGCAAGCCGGCGAAGTGCGCGGCAACCTGGCCGCCGGCGGCACCGGCGTGGCACGCCCGGTTTCGGACCGCGATTGGGAGATCGGCCAGGCCCTGGCGCCCGTTTTGATGGCGCGCGGCCTGTTGCTGGTAGGATTGGACGTCATTGGCGACTACCTGACCGAAGTCAACGTCACCAGCCCCACCTGCTTCCAGGAGATCCGGGAACAGGCCGGCTTCAACGTGGCGGGGATGTTCGTCGACGCGCTGGAAAGCGCTGTCGGCCAGTCGCCGCAACAGGAATAACGCACGATTATGGTTGGCATTCTGCTCCTGACCCATGCGCCGCTGGGCCAGGCTTTCATCGACGCGGCCACGCACGTTTTTCGCAGCCGGCCGCAAGCGCTGGAAGCGATCGACGTCAATGCCGACCAGGACACCGCCGAAGTGCGCCGCCTGGCCAGCCAGGCGATCGAGCGCATGGATGACGGCAGCGGCGTCCTGGTCATTACCGACGTCATGGGCGGAACGCCCTGCAATTGCACCCTGCAGCTGGCCGACCCCGGTCGGGTGGAAGTGATCGCCGGCATCAGCCTGCCGATGCTCTTGCGCGCCATCACCTACCGCAATGACACGCTGGATGTGGTGGTGGAAATGGCGCTGGCCGGCGGACAGGCCGGCGCCACCAAAGTGGATAACCGGGTGCGGCTGCAGCCAAACTGAGCCGCACTCAAAAATATTCAGGGAGACCGCAGTTCATGATCGAGCAGGAAATCGAAATCATCAACAAGCTGGGCCTGCACGCGCGCGCTTCGGCCAAGCTCACCCAGCTGGCCGCCAAGTACAAGAGCGACGTCTGGATGTCGCGCAATACCCGGCGCGTGAATGCCAAGTCCATCATGGGCGTGATGATGCTGGCCGCCGGTCGCGGCACCACCGTCAAGCTGGAGGTGGACGGTCCGGATGAAAGCGATTGCCTGCAAGCCCTGGCGGAGCTGATCCGCACCCGATTTGGCGAGAGCGAGTGAAGTCCGAGCACGACATGGACAAGGCAGTCTCTTCCTTCACCCTGCACGGGATTCCCGTTTCGCGTGGAATCGCCATCGGCCGTGCCCATCTGTTTGCGCCGGCGGCGCTGGACGTCAAGCACTACCTGGTCCCGGTGGAGCAGGTGGAAAGCGAAGTGCAGCGTCTGCAGGACGCGCTGGCGACCGTGCACCGCGAGCTGCAGACCATCTGGACCGACTTGCCGCCGGACGCGCCGGCCGAGCTGGGCGCCTTCATCGATGTCCATGCGCTGATTCTTTCGGACCCGATGATTGCCGAAATGCCGCTCGAGATCATCCGCAAGCGCCATTACAACGCCGAATGGGCGCTGGTGACGCAGATCGATGAACTCTCGGCCCAGTTCGAAGAGATCGAAGACGCCTACCTGCGCGAGCGCAAGAACGATATCGCCCAGGTCGGCGAGCGCGTGCTCAAGGTGCTGACCGGCAGCGCCAGCAAGCTGCCGCCGCCGGTCTCCGACGAAAACGGCGCGCACATGATCGTGGTGGCGCATGACATCTCGCCGGCCGACATGCTGCAATTCCGCGACCGCGCTTTCGCCGGCTTCATCACCGACATGGGCGGCCAGAACTCGCACACCGCCATCGTCGCCCGCAGCCTGGACATTCCGGCGGTGGTGGGCCTGGACACGGGTTCGTCGATGATCATGCAGGACGACTGGATCATCGTCGATGGGGATGCCGGCGTGGTGATCGTCGATCCCTCGCCGCTGGTGCTGAAGCAGTACCGCGACCGCCAGCAACGCCTGGTGCGCGAACGCAAGAAGCTGTCGCGCCTGAAAAAGACGCCCGCCGTGACCAGCGACGGCACGGCCATCGATCTGCTGGCCAATATCGAATTGCCCGAAGACTGCGCCGCCGCCATGGAAGTGGGCGCCAGCGGCGTCGGCCTGTTCCGCTCCGAATTCCTGTTCCTGGGCCGCATCCACAACGGCCAGTTGCCGTCCGAAGACGAGCAGTTCGAATCCTACCGGCGCGCCGCGCTGGCCATGAAGGGCCGGCCCGTCACCATCCGCACGCTCGACATCGGCGCCGACAAGCCGCTGCAGCAGGGCGAGGAAACGGCCCTCAATCCGGCCCTGGGTTTGCGCGCGATCCGCTACTGCCTGTCCGAACCGCAGATGTTCCTGACCCAGTTGCGCGCAATCTTGCGCGCCTCGGCCTTCGGTCCGGTTCATCTGCTGATCCCGATGCTGGCGCATGGCTTTGAAATCGAGCAGACGCTGGCCATGCTGGAGCAGGCCAAGGCCCAGCTGCGCGAGAGCAATCAGAAGTTCGACGAAAAAATGCCGGTCGGCGCCATGATAGAAATTCCGGCCGCGGCCCTGGCGCTGCCGATGTTCATGCGCCACCTGGATTTTCTTTCGATCGGCACCAACGACCTGATCCAGTACACCCTGGCCATCGACCGCGCCGACCATGAGGTCGCGCATCTGTACAACCCCTTGCATCCGGCGGTGCTGTACTTGTTGTCCACCACGCTGGCCGTCGGCGCCAAGGCCGGCATACCGGTGTCGGTATGTGGGGAAATGGCGGGGGATACCAAGCTCACGCGCTTGTTGCTCGGGAT
>JAEVZY010000301.1 GCA_023392035.1 Pseudomonadota bacterium
CTTCCGTGCCGCCGACCTCGGCCAGAAAGTGGTGCTGGTGGAGCGCTACGCCACGCTCGGCGGCGTCTGCCTGAACGTGGGTTGCATTCCGTCCAAGGCGCTGCTGCATGCCGCCAAGGTGATTACCGAAGCCGAAGAGATGTCGCACTTCGGCGTCAAGCTGGGCCAGCCGCAGGTGGATATCGACGCCCTGCGCGGCTGGAAAGAGGGCGTGGTCAAGAAACTGACCGGTGGTCTTTCCGGCCTGGCGCGCGCGCGCAAGGTGCAGGTGGTGACCGGCAAAGGCAGCTTTTCCTCGCCCACCACGCTGGCGGTGGAAACGGCCGAGGGCAACAAGACCATCCGCTTCAAGAACGCCATCATCGCCGCCGGTTCTGCGGTGGCGCGCATTCCCGGCTTCCCTTACGACGATCCGCGCCTGATCGATTCCACCGGCGCGCTGGAATTGCGCTTCCTGCCCAAGAAGATGCTGGTGATCGGCGGCGGCATCATCGGCCTGGAAATGGCTTGCGTGTATGACGCCCTGGGCGCCAAGGTGAGCGTGGTGGAATTTGCCGATGGCCTGATTCCGGCCGCCGACCGCGACATCATCAAGCCGCTGCAAAAGCGCATCGAAAAGCGCTACGAAAACATCTGGCTCAAGACCAAGGTCACCAAGCTGGAAGCCAAGCCGGAAGGCTTGCTGGCCACCTTTGAAGGCGAGAACGCACCGAAAGAGCCGCAACTGTATGACATGGTGCTGATGGCGGTCGGCCGTCGTCCCAATGGCCGCGAGATCGGCGCCGACAAGGCGGGCGTGATCGTCAACGAACGCGGCTTCATCCCGGTGAACAAGCAGCAGCGCACCAATGTGCCCAACATCTTCGCCATCGGCGACATCTGCGGCGACCCCATGCTGGCGCACAAGGCCACCAATGAAGCCAAGGTGGCGGCAGAAGTGATCGCCGGCCACAAGGTGGAATTCGACGCCATGACCATTCCCTCGGTGGCCTACACCGATCCGGAAGTGGCCTGGATGGGCGTGACCGAAGCCGAAGCCAAGGCCCAAGGCATTGCATTCGAGAAGGCCAACTTCCCCTGGGCCGCCTCCGGCCGCGCCCTGGCCATGGGTCGCGACGATGGCGTCACCAAGCTGCTGTGGGACCCGCAGACCAAGCGCATCATCGGCGCCGGCATTGTCGGCGTGAACGCGGGCGAGCTGCTGGCTGAGATGGTGTTGGCGATGGAAATGGGCGCGGACCTGGAAGACATTGCATTGACCGTGCATGCCCATCCGACCTTGTCGGAGACGCCAATGTTTGCTGCCGAGATGGGTTTAGGGACGATTACGGACTTGTATATCCCGCCTAAAAAATAGGCGGCTTGATTCCGCTGCCTTCCAAAGCCGGCCTTGCGCCGGCTTTTTTCTTGGCAGGAGATTCCATGATCTATTAGACGAGACTGCAACAAAGCGGCCGAACCTTGGGAAATACCGAGTTACCTATCGCCCGATTTATCCAATAGAAAACATCGAATCGGGAGGAAATCATGGGAATGGCACTATTTTCCAAGTTGAGCAGTGCGTTCAAGGCAAGAAGTCAAAGCGCGAAGAAGGCGGCCGAGTCGACGGCTTCCGATGCTTCGGAAACTGGAGCGCAATCGGAGCTGGATGGAGCCCTGGCTCACCATGCAAGCCAATCGAAGCGCAACCCAATTGGGCGCAGCAAGTCCTTGGAGACGCCAAAGCCGACAATGCGGTCGGGAACAAAGCGGGCTGTCAGCTTGCCGGCGACCAAACTGGTCCATCGTCCACACAAGCCGGTGCTGCCGAAAAAAGCTCGGCCTGTTGATGCGGCTCTGGTCGCCAAGGCCTGGCCGCCGACTCCGAGCCCGGTTCGTAAAATGCCGGCGCGGAAATCCAAAACAGCTCGCACTGAAATAGTGACGCAAATAGTCTACGTGCCGAAGGGCGCTGAGCTTCGCCTCCAAAGGCGGGCGTATCCATATGGAGCGGTTTGGAAACGCAGTGCGGTTACTGGTGCGGAACTGGGATTGCAGAGCGATCAGAAGCTGATCGATTGGGTTCAGCGTACCGGCCGCCATGGGCCTCAAAAGCCGGTGCAGGCGGGCCTTGATCTCCCGCAGTCCAAGACCGCAATCACCTACGCGATCGATGCAGAATTCGCCAAAAAGAAAAAGCCGTTGTTTAGCGATTTTGTGGAACAGATCCTCGCGAACCGTCCTCCACGCTGGGCCGACGTCCCCACTGAACATCGGACTGCCCTGCTGCGTACTCTGGAATTGGGGATTCAGTGCGACACAAGCAGTCCACGCGTGGCGGAGCTTTGGCTCGACCTGTTGTCCCGATTGGATGAACTCGGCTGGAACGAACACCGCATCGGCCACGACTTCATGGAAGCCCTGTTTGCGCTGGATGCCGGCAAGCCCAGCGCGGCGTCGTCCGCTGTCGCCATCGCTTGGGTATGTGCGATGGAAGCCGAGATGTGGCGCGAGGATTGCGGCGGCATTCGAAACCTCGTCCTGGAAAACAATCCGTACTTCTTCTGGATCCAGAACAAGGTCAATGCGTACATGGACGCCCACCACGGCGCAAGCAATGCGGCGCCGGCCGAAGCAACCGCAACGCAAACAGCAATTTGCGATGACGCCACCTTCGAGGCGCTTATTGCAGAGCTGCAGGCGCCGACCCCGGACCTGAATGCCGAAATCGACGAGCTCATCGCTGAATTCGAGACCATGAAGCGCTAGCGCAGTGGCTCAGGCGCTTGGGTCCAGACTCAAGCGCCAGCATTCAACGCCTACTTCCAGAACCCCAACCTCCGCATCCATTCCGCCATGGCCTGCTCGTCCGCGCTGCCGGATTCATGCATGGCCTGCACCTCGGGCTTGTAGTCCGCCAGGCGGTGCTGATTGAGCTTGAACTTGCCTTCAATGCGCTGCACACGCAATTCGAAGGCAACAATGGCCGCCAGCAAACCTTCCACCAAATCAGGCCGGATGCCATCGAACTGCGCCTGGTAGGCCGGCTCGTGCTGGGCCACCAGGCGCGCCAGCACGGCGCGCTTGTCGGCCTCGCCATGCAGTACGCGCGCCGTTCCCGAGGCCTGCACCATGATGTAGTTCCAGGTCGGCACCCGTTCGCTGCTGGTATAGAGCGAAGGCGAGATATAGGCGTGCGGACCATGGAAGATGGCCAGCGCTTGCGCGCCGCGTTCCAGATCGCGCCACTGCGGATTGGCGCGCGCCACATGGCCTTCGATGATGAAGCCATCGCCTTCGCGCCGGGCACACAGGGGCAGCGGCGTGGCCAGCGGCAGGCCGGTCTCGTCGCTGGTCACCAGGGTCGCAAACGAATGCCGCTGCATCACTTCCAGCAACAGCGCCGGGTCGTCCTGTTTGAAATGCTGCGGCAGATACATGGCGTCTCCTGCAGACGGCCTACAGGTCTTTCAGCACTTCGGACAGCATGGAAATCATCTGGTCGATTTCCTCGCTGCTGACATTCAGCGCCGGCATGAAGCGCAACAGGTCCGGACGCGGCGCATTGAGCAGGAGGCCCACCGGCTCCAGGTCGCGCGCGCGTTCCACCACCTGCGGGCCGATATCGCGGCCCAGCTCCAGCGCCCGCAATAGGCCTTCGCCGCGCTCGCCTTTCAAGCCATGCTTTTGCACCAGTTGCAGCGAGGCTTGCGACAACTGCTGGCCGCGCGCCTTCACGCTGTCGAGGAAGCCGTCCGCCAGCAAGGTTTCCAGCACCGCCGCGCCGGCCGCCGTCATCAGCGGATTGCCGTTGTAGGTGCCGCCCTGGTCGCCCGGCTCGAAGACGGCGAACTCTTCCTTGCACAGCAGCGCCGAGAGGGGCACGCCGCCGCCTATGCCTTTGCCCAGGGTCATGATGTCAGGCTCGATGCCGGAAAGCTGGTAGGCAAACAGCTCGCCGGTACGGCCCATGCCGGTCTGCACTTCATCGGCGATCAGGAGCAGATTGTGGCGACGGGTGAACTCGCGCAGTTGGCGCATGAATTCGCGGGTGGCCGGAATCACGCCGGCTTCGCCCTGCACCGGCTCCAGCATCACGGCCACGGTGCGCTCGGTCAGCAGGCTTTCCACGCTGGCCAGGTCGTTCAGTTCAGCCTTGGGAAAACCCGGCACCTGCGGCGCGAAGATGGTGTCCCAGCCGGCCTTGCCGGAAGCCGACATGGTAGCCAGGGTCCGGCCATGGAAGCTGTGGTCGAAGGTGATGATTTCGTAGCGGTCTTCGCCGCGGGCATTCTTGTTCTTCTTGCCCCATTTGCGCGCCAGCTTGATGGCGCCTTCATTGGCTTCGGCACCGCTGTTGGCAAAGAACACGCGATCGAAGCAGGAGTGCTTGGTCAGCATGGAGGCCAGCCGGATCGACGGCTCGTTGTAGAACGCGGGCGAAGGATTGATCAGTTTCTTTGCCTGACGCTCCAGCGCTTCCAGCACGCAGGCCGGCGAGTGGCCCAGGCAATTCACGGCCCAGCCCTGCAGGTAATCGAGATAGCGCTTGCCGCGGTGGTCCGTCATCCACATGCCCTGGCCTTCGGTGAAGACCAGCGGCGGCCGGTTGGTGATCTGGAGCAGGGCGTCGATGTCGAACTGGTTGAATTCCATGGCGGCGGGCGATTCAGGTTGGTGGACGGGAAAAAAAAAGCCACAGGGCGCGGCCTGTGGCTTGGTGAGCAGCAGACACTCACATGCGAGGCGTCCCGGGGAGGATGTCCCAGGCGCGGCGTCGGATGGGGTGTGCTGTGATTTTCATGGAAAGGAATTTTAGGGGTTTTTGGGGCACTGCGTCAAAAAACCCGTCAAGGATCGCTTCAGACCGGCTTGGCAAGGTCGGCTTCCGAGGTGAAGGCGTCGGCATAAAACTCCTCGGGCGGAAGCTGGCACAAGGCGGAAAAGTCTTTCCGCGCCGCCTCCACCATGGGC
>JAEVZY010000307.1 GCA_023392035.1 Pseudomonadota bacterium
CCCTCCTGACTCCGGCGGGCGCGCGGCGGCCGGAGGCCCCCACCGTTCATCCCGGCCGCAGCAGCAACACGGCGCACGAAATCCGCTTCGAGCGCGGCGACGTCGAGGCCGGCTTTGCAGCGGCGCACCTGATTCACGAAGAGACTTACTCCACCCACGCGCAATACCCCGGGTACATGGAACCCATGGCCTCGGTGGCAACCGTCGATGCGGATGAGCGGCTGGTGGTCTGGACTTCGACCCAGTCGGCCTTCCTGGCTCGTGCCCGCCTGGCCGCCAGCCTGGAAATGCCGGTCTCGCGCATCCGCGTGGTGCAGGCCACCACCGGCGGTTCCTTCGGCGCCAAGATCGTCGAGGACGCCAACAACCTGATCGCCGGCCTGCTCGCGCTCAAGACCCGCAAGCCGGTAAGGCTGGTCAACAACCGCCTCGAAGATTTTCTGGCCGCGTGCTCAAGCGTGCCCGAGACCATCACACTCAAATTGGGCATGGACCGCAACGGCGTGATCCTGGCCAAGGACGTCCGGCTGGTGGCGGACTGCGGCGCCTATTGCGGACTGTCCTCCGAAGTCATGCACGTGAGCGCCATGCGCAGCGACAACATGCATCGCCTAACCAACGTGCGCTGCGATGCCAGGCTGGTGTACACGCACACGCCGCCGCATGGAGCCTTCCGCGGCTTTGGCGGGACGCAGATGCTGTTTGCCCTGAACAGCCACATCGACACCATGGCGGAAAAGCTGGGACTGGACCCGGTGGAAATCCACAAGCGCAACGCCATCCTGGCCGGCGAGGTATCGGTGCATGGCTGGGAAATCGGCAGCACTGGCCTGAAGGAATGCATAGACCAGGCAACCAGTGCAATCGGCTGGGAACACAAGCGCAAGCAGATCGCCGGCACCGGCCGCAAACGGCGCGGCGTCGGCATGGCCGCCGCCATGCACGTCAGCGGCAACCGGACGATCGGAAACTGGGATGGCTCAACCGTCATCGTCAAGGTGAACGAGGACGGTCGGGTGATCGTCCATAGCAGCGAAGGCGATATGGGGCAAGGCGCGATGACCGTGCTGGCCCAGATCGTCGCCCATGAGCTGAACCTGCCCCTGGCGCATGTGCATGTGGCGCCTCCGGACACGGACCATTCGCCCTTCTGCATAGGAACGCTGGCTTCGCGGGTCACCATCGTCGCCGGCAACGCGGCGCGGCTCGCGGCGCGCCAGGCGCGCAAGAAACTGCTGGATCTGGCGGCCACGGTGCTGGCCGCCGAGGCGGACGATCTGGAAATCGCAGGCGGCGCGGTGCGTGCGCGTTCCGACCACGCCCGGCAAATGCCATTGGCGGAGGTCGCCCGCCTGCACATCTGGCGCCACGGTGGCGAAGGCATCCAGGAATCCGCAACCTGGGACGCCAAGACCCGGATGCACGACCAGCTTTACGGCAACGTCGCCCCGGCCTACTCCTTCGCGGCCCAGGCCGTGGAAGTGGAAGTCGATATGGACACCGGACAGGTCAGCGTGCTCGACAGTTTCGTTTCCGACGATTGCGGCAAGGCGATCAATCCGCTTGCCATCCACGGCCAGTCCAACGGCGCGGCCGCGCAAGCCATCGGCTGGACGCTGTATGAGCATCTGCAACTGGAAGAAGGCCGCATCCTGAACGGCAATTTCGCGGACTACACCATGCCCACTGCCGACGCCGTGCCGATGCTGCGCAGCGGACTGGTGGAATCGAATGATCCGAATGGCCCCTATGGCGCCAAGGGCGCAAGCGAGACCGCAATCCTGCCCGGTGCACCGGCCATTGCCAATGCCGTGTATGACGCCGTAGGCGTGCGCATCACCGAGCTGCCGATTACGCCGGAAAAAGTATTGGCGGCGCTCAGAGCGTCGCGGGAGCAAGAGCGTGCGTGATTTTGATTTTCTCGAACCCGCCTCGCTGGCGGAGGCCAGCCGCATGCTGGCCGATCTGGGCGAGGACTGCAGGCTGATGGCGGGCGGCACCGCCCTGATGCTGGCCATGCGCCAGCGCATGCTGGTTCCTGGCTCCATCGTTTCCCTGGCGCGCCTGGACAGCTTGCGGGGCATCGAATGGGACCCGCAACAGGGCTTGCGTATCGGCTCGCTGTGCAAGCACAGCGAAGTGGCCAGTTCGCCGCTGGTGCGCCAACATCACCCGGTGCTGGCCGCCATGGCGGCCGGCCTGGCCAACCCGCAGGTGCGCAACCAGGGCACGCTGGGCGGCAACCTCTGCTATGCGGATCCCGCCACCGACCCGCCGGGTTGCCTGATGGCGCTCGGGGCGAGCGTGGTGCTGGCCGGCGCCAAGGGGCAACGCACGCTGGCGATGCAGGACTTCCTGGTGGATTACTACACCACCGCGCTGGAACCGGATGAAGTGCTGGTTGCCGTGCTGGTGCCGCCGCTTGCCGCGGATGGACGCGCGCACTACCAGCGCTTCCTGCGCACGGCTGCCGAGCACCGGCCATTGGTGAATGTATCGCTGGTGGTTCGCCTGCAGGGCGCCACCTGCATCGAAAGCCGCTTTGTGGTGGGCGCATCGGTCGCCGTTCCAGCACGCGTGGCCGGGGTCGAGGAGATCCTGGCCGGCAAGAAGGTCACCAGGGATTTGATCGAAGAAGCGGCGAACGCCGCGGCGCAAGGCATCGACGCCATTTCAGACATGCGCGGCTCGGCCGAATTCCGGCGCGACATGGTCCGGGTCGTGGCGCAACGCAGCCTGTGCGCCGTGTTCGGATTGCCGACCGACTGAGAACCATCATGAGCAAACACACGATAGAAGTCACAGTGAACGGCGAAAGCCACCACCTGGAAGTGCCCGCGCGGCGCATGCTGTCAGACCTGTTGCGGGATGACCTCAACCTGACCGGCACCAAGCGCGGCTGTGAAACGGGAATCTGCGGCGCCTGCTCCGTCATCGTCGATGGCGAGGTCGTCAAATCCTGCCTGTCGCTTGCGGTGCAGGCCAACGGCCGCGAGATCACCACCGTCGAGGGATTGGCGCAGGGCGACTGCCTGCATCCGCTGCAGGAAAGTTTCATGCAGTGCGCCGGACTGCAATGCGGCTATTGCACGCCCGGCTTCCTGATGACGGCCAAGGCGATGCTGGACAAGAACCCGGCGCCGACGCAAGAGCAGGTGCGCCATGGCCTGAGCGGCAATCTGTGCCGCTGCACCGGATATACCCAAATCGTGGACTCGATCCTTGACGTCGCGGAGAAGATGCGTGGAAATTGAAAAAACCCTGATGTTCGATGCCCCCCAGGAGAAACTGTGGGCCCTGCTGCTGGACCCGGCCGCGATGAAGGATTGCGTGCCCGGCATGCAGTCCATTGAAGTGCTGAGCGATATCGAATACATCGCGCACATGCACGTCAAGATTTCCTTCATCAGTGCGCGCTTCAAGCTCAAGACGCGCATCGCCGACATGCAGGCCCCTGCCTATCTGCGCGCGGAGGGCACGGGAGAAGATGCCACGGTCGCCAGCTCTCTGAAGCAGGTCACGGAAATGTTCCTCTCGCCCTTGGAGGATGGCCGCACCGAATTGCGCATGAAGGTCAGGGTCGATGTGCTGGGCCGGCTCGGCACCTTTGGCCTGGGCGTGATGAAGACCAAGGCCGACCGCATGTGGGACGAGTTCGGCGCCAATGCGGCGAACCGCCTGGCCCTGGGCAGCGCCGCCACCCCGACCTGATGGACAGACGGCATCCCTGCGCAATGCAGGGATGTCCGTGCTCACAGCGTGCTGTTGAAGGAACCCGCGTCGAGCAGAATGTTTTGGCCGTTGATGTAGCCCGCATGCGCGCTGCAGAGGAAGGCGCAGGTCTTGCCCAGCTCTTCCGGACGGCCGAATCGCCGGGCGGGATGTTTGGCCAACCGGTTGGCGCGCACCGTCTCTGCAGTCGAGCCTTCGCGCTGGGCCTGCGCGGCAAAATTGCCCGCCAGGCGCTGCGTGTCGAAGGTGCCGGGCAGGATGTTGTTGATGGTCACGCCATGCGCCACCACCTGGCGCGCCAGGCCGGCGACAAATCCGGTCAAGCCCAGGCGCGCGCCGGTAGACAAACCCAGGCCCGCAACCGGCGACTTCACGGAACTGGAAGTGAGATTGACGATGCGGCCGTAGCCGCGCTGCATCATGCCGTCGACGCTGGCCTTGATCAGCTCGATCGGCGCCAGCATGTTGGTGTCGATCGCGTTCAGCCAGGCCGCGCGATCCCAACCGCGAAAATCACCAGGCGGCGGACCGCCCGCATTGGTGACCACGATGTCGAAGGCAGGATGCAAGTCGAACAGGCGCGCACGGTCGGCGGCCGAGGCCACGTCGGCGCTGACCGCCTCCACCCCGCCGCCGTCCAATTGCCGCAGGCGCTCTGCCGCCTCCTGCAGCGGGCCAGGGGTACGCGCCACGATCACCACCTCGACGCCCTCTTCCACCAATGCCGCTGCGCAGGCATAGCCCAAGCCGGCGCTGGCGCCACATACCAATGCCTTCCTGCCGGCGATTCCAAGGTCCATGATGTCTGTCCGCTTATGTTCTATGCAGGTTCTTCGTCAGGCGCCGGCCCAGGGCAGCGGCGATTCATTCATGCCCCAGTAATAGCTTTTCTGGGCCGTGTACTGGAGGATGCCAAGCCGGCCCTTCTCCTGGCCGTAGCCGCTCAGCTTGACGCCTGAAAAAGGCGTGCTGATCGAAAACATCTTGTAGGTGTTGATCCACACCGTGCCCACTTGCAGCGCCTGGCCCAGGCGCGCCGCGCGCCGGTAGTCCGCGCTCCAGATGCCGCAGGCCAGGCCGTAGGGGTTGTCGTTGCACTGGGCGATGAGATCATCCTCATCCTTCCAGGGCAGCAGGGCCAGCACCGGGCCAAAAATCTCTTCCTGGCACATGCGCGCGCTGTTTGACAGGCCTTCGATCACCGTCGGCAGGTAGTAGCTGCCCTGATCGTAGAAGCCGCCCTGGGGACGGCCGCCGCCGGCCAGCACGCGCCCGCCCTCGTCCACCCCGAGCTGCACATAGCGCTCGACCGAATCACGATGCGCACGGTTGATGAGCGGTCCCATCTGCGTGTCTTCGCTGGAAGGGTCGCCGACCCGCAGGCGCGCCACGGCCGACAGCAAGCGCTCGCGAAACGCTGCATACACGCTCTCATGCACGAATGCGCGTGAGCCGGCGATGCAGGACTCGCCCGAGGAACTGAAAATTCCATACAGGACGCCGGCGACGGCATGGTCGAGATCGGCATCGGCACAGACGATGGTTGGCGACTTGCCGCCCAGTTCCAATGAGGTGGGCATCAGTTTTTCAGCCGCCAGTCGCTGGATGCCCATGCCCACGCTGGTGCCGCCGGTGAAGGCGATGCGTTTCACCAGCGGGTGACGCACCAGGGCGTCGCCCACCACCGAGCCTTTGCCGGGAATCACGCTCAGGATACCGTCGGGCAGGCCCGCTGCGCGCGCAATGCCGGCCAACTCGATGGCCATGCGCGGCGTGATCTCGGCCGGCTTGACCACGATGGCACAGCCGGCTGCAAGTGCGGGCGCGATCTTCTGCGCTTCACTGGCGATCGGCGAATTCCAGGGCGTGATGGCGCCGACCACGCCCAGCGGTTCGTGCACGCTCATGCTCAGGAAGTCGCCGCGCGATGGCGTGATCGTCTCTTCCCAGGTTTCGGCGGCCGCGCCAAAGAATTGAAAGGTGCCGGCGGCACTGGCCACCAGCGCGCGGCATTCGCGGATCGGCTTGCCATTGTCCAGCCGCTGCAACTGGGCCAGCTCTTCCGCACGCTCGCGGATTCCCTGCGCCGTGCGCAACAGGATCGCAGCGCGTTCATGGTGCTTCAGCCGCGCCCATGAAGGGTGTTTGCGCGCACTTTCCGCGGCCTCGACGGCGTCTTCCACGTCGGCGGCGGTGCCGGCATTGAGCCGCGCAACGGCAGACCCGTCGTGCGGATATTCGGTGGTGTACTCGGGGCCCGAGGCATCACGCCAATGACCACCGATCAAGCTCTTCAGTTTTTCGCTCATGTTGCGGGGAAATCGTCAAATGGTCAGGCTTGCCGCCCGGTTGTGAAGGAAGCGCAGGGCTGACAGGACGGTCAGCGCCGAGGTCTTCGGATTGTCCGGCAAGGGCTTGCCGCGCATCGTCACGCGCATTTCGCCGAACGCGCCGCGCACCTCGATTTCATGGATGTTTTCGTCTATGCCGGGATCGGCCAGCAGCCGCACGCGGGTCGCATCCAGTCCCAGTCCGGCCAGCGAAATGGTGGCGGCGACATTGGCGTTTCGGGGATACAGCCGGGCCGCCTCGCGGGCGCTGGCGTCAAGCAGCACACAGGGTTCGTGAAGCGCATCCAGGTCCGCCACCTGGGCGGCGGGGGTGCCGCTCCAGGCGGCCGGCGGCTTGCGGCCAATGTAGGTGACCTCGCTCAGACCGGCCAATCTGGCGGCCGCAATCGCGTCGATGCCACCGATCGCGCCCGACAGCAGATGCACGCTCGTGCCCCCGCTTCGCGCCGCATCTTCCAATTCTTCTGCCAGGCCAGGCGCCGCCAGCGCACCGACCGACAGCACCGCGCATTCAAGGCCGCGCCGCAGGGCCGGCAGCACATGCTGGGTCAATGCGGCATGCCCGGCGCACTCCAGTACCAGCGCGGCATCCTGCGGCACCGTCACCTGCGCCTGCGCCCGATCGCCGAGAAATCGCTGCGCTTCGGCGAGCGCCTCGGGCGGCACCACGACATGGGTGATGCGCAGCGACGGCATGCCGCTGACGCGTTCAAAGATGCTCTTGCCGATGGCGCCGAATCCAACCAGCGCGAGGTCCAGTGATTTCATGTGCTTCCCTCAGTGCGCCTTCTTGGGCGGACCGGCAAACTTCACCGCGAACGGGCCCCATGCCGCCATGTCCACTTCCAGTACGACCGGCCCGCGCAGGGCACACGCTTCCTGCAGCGCAGCCTGCGCCCGCCCGGGCTCACGCACGCGCAAATGCGACACGCCGAGGCTGGCGCAGAACTGCGCGAAGTCGGGCGTGTGCAGGTCGACGTAGCAATGCCGGCTGCCATACAGCGCATCCTGGATGTTGCGGATCACGCCGTAGCGGCTGTCGTTCATCAGGATCACCAGCATCTCGGCCCGCTCCTGGACGGCACACGCCAACTCGCCGACGTTGAGCATGAAGCCGCCGTCGCCGGCCAGCACAATGGTCTTGCGTCCGAGTTGGTACTCGGCATTGGCGATGGCCGTGCCGATACCCATGGCCAGCCCTTGTCCGATACCGCCGCCCAGGGCATGCACCCCGGCCCGCGGATCATCCAGTACCGGCGCACGGTTGCCCCACATGCTGTTGGACAAAGTGATGTCCCGCACCCACCATAACTTCCTGCCGGCCACCGTGGAGACGGCATTCTTGAGTTCGACATAGGGGCCAAGGCCGGCATCGACCACCGCCTCGGATTCGCGCCGTGCGCGCTGCAGGTCGGCACGAAAACCGGCATCCAGTTCCATCTGTCCTTCCAGCCGATCGGCCAGGGCGTGCAGTGTCGCCAGCGCATCGCCGTGCAGGAATGCGCGGCTCTGGTAGCCGCGGTTCTCGGCCAGGATGTTGGCGTCGATGCGATAAAGCGGCGGCAACTTGAGTTTGTAGCCCAGGGTTTCGTTGCTGCGCAGGCGCGAGCCCACCACCAGCATTGCGTCCACGCTGGCGTAGAAGGCTTCGCTGGGCCCCTGCAAATTGTAGGAGCCGAGGCTGGCCGGATCATCCTCCGGAATGATGCCGCGCCCCTGCACGGAGCTCACCACGCCCCAACCCATTTTCACGAAGCGTTCCACCGCGCTGCGCGCGCCGCGCGCCCCGCCCCCAAGCCACAGCATCGGACGCCGCGCCTGGGCCAGTTGGGCGGCGAAGGCATCGAGCGCCTGCGCGTTGGGCGCAAGCGGAGCCGGGAACACCGGCGCCAGGTCCGCCGGCAAGGCCATGCTCATGGCCTGCACATCGATCGGAATCTCTATGCTGACCGGCCCGCAAGGCGGCGTGAACGCCAGCCTTGCGGCTTCACGCAGGGTGGCCAGCGCCGTTTCAGGATTGCGGATGCGAAAGGCATCCTTGCCTACCGCCTTCAGCATGCCCAGCTGGGCCGGATGCTCGTGGATGAAGCCGAGGTCGCGGTCCAGGAACTCCGACTCGATCTGCCCGGTGAGATGCAGCATCGGCGTGCCGGCCGTGATGGCTTCCACCATGGCGCCCGCTGCGTTGCCGCAGCCGGTTCCGGTGCTGGTCACGAAGACGCCCAGGGTGCCGGACACGCGCGCATAGGCATCCGCCATGTTGCAGGCGCCGGCTTCGCCGCGCGCCGATACGAAGCGAATCCGCTGGCGGCGATGAAAGGCGTCGAGGATGGGCATGTTGTGAATGGAAATCACGCCAAACGCCGATTTCACGCCGCAGGCTTCCAGGAAGCGGGCGACCAGTTCACCTACGGTAATCGTTGTCACAGGCTTGCTCATTGTGGTCATGGGTTGGAATGGGAACTAAAGCGGCCCTAAGTGCGCGGGGGCAGGTCCTTGATGCGCCGGGTCAATTGGTCAGCCGCCTCGCGCACGATCTCGACCAGCGGCGGCAGCACCTTGGCGTCTATGTTGGGTGCCGGGACTGAAATGCTGATGGCGGCGGCGATTTTTCCCCGATTGTCGAAAACCGGCGCGACGATCGATGAAATGCCGGTCTCGTAGCCACCCATGCTGACTCCATATCCGGCCTGCCGGTCCTGGTCGATCAGCTTCTTCAACTGCGGCAGCGTGGTGGGCGTCTTGGGCGTGTAGGCCGTCAGCGGCGTCTCGGGATAGAGCGCCTTCAGCCCGGCCATGTCGAGGTCGCCCAGCAGCACGCGGCCGAGGACGGTCGCATGGGCGGGAAGCCGGGCCCCGACCTGGATGGAATGGAACATCACGTTGCGCCCGGCAGCCTTGGCCACGAACACCACTTCCTGGCCATCCCTGACCACGATGTGGGCCGAATAGCCGCTGCGATCGCGCAGCTCTTCAATCACGGGCCGCCCGAACTCGGTCAGCTCCATGGAAGCGAGAAATTCAAAGCCCAGCCTCAATACGGACAGGCCGAGCCGGTAACTGATGCCATCGGCGGACTTTTCGACGAAGCCGCCCTGCTCCAGGGTCTGCAGCATCCGGAACACCGAGGCCCGAGGCAGCGCCAGCCGGCGCGAGAGTTCGGCCCCGGTCAGTTCGCGCTGGTTGCGATCGAACTGCATCAGCAGCTGAAGGCCGCGCAGCAGGGCCGGGACGGTGTATCGGTCGTTGTCTTTGTCGTCGTTGCTCATGCTTGAATTCCTGGCTTGTACAAGGGCGCCGCCATCATCCATCATTTCAGCCCCAGCAAGGTATTCACCGCGTCTGCCGCTTCCAGCGCGCAAGCGTGACCGACCGGCCCCAGGCTGATTCGCGGCTGGCGCGCCGCCAATGCCACTTGATCGCAGGCTTGCGGCGGGGTGATGCCATCCGCCTCGCCGCTGGCAACGCTGATTGGACACTCGAGCAGGGCCAGGTCGCGCAGCAAGGTGCCGCCGGCAAGCATGCGGGCCGCCTGTTCATAGCCGCTGACGCGGATTTGCGCCATGGTGGCGCGCACAGCTTCGACGAGTTCCGGGGCGGCGCCAGGCGAGAGCATGTGGGCGCAACGCGCGGCGGCCATGCCTTCCGGCCCCAACCGGTGCAAGCTGGCCAGCCGCGTCTCGAGCTTGGTGCGCCTTTCCTCTTCATTGGCATCGCCATAGCCGCGGGCCGGCGCCAGCAACACCAGGCGTTCAACGCGCTGCGGCGCCAGCACTGCCGCTTTGGCCGCCATCAGGGCACCCAGGGAATGTCCGACCAGGACCACGGGCCCGCTAGCGCCCAGCGCATCCAGCCATGCCCAGAGCCGCTCGGCATATTGCCCGCTGTCCGGCGCAGACGTGGCAAGCGCTGCGCTCTCGCCATAGCCCGGCGCATCCCAGGCCACCACGCGCAGGTCCGCTCGCCCGCTGGCCGCGGCCAACTGGCCCACCCAGCTGGCTGAAGCCGAGCCGATGCCATGCAACAGCACGTGCGTGACGGCGCGCCCGGCGCCGGCGGCGCGGAATTGCACGCGGCCCAGACGGGTGTCAATGCCCTGCAGCGGGACACTCGCCAGCAAGGCTTGGGGATCGGTCGTCATGGCGGGCGCCCTGTGTGTCACGAACGCTTGATTTTCGACAGCGGCGAATCCGGCGGGTAGACCGGGGTGATCGGCGACGGGGTGCCGAGCATCACGCACATCAAGGCGTCTTCGTCGCCGATGTTGTGCTCTTCGCGGTACACGCCAGGCGGCACCGAGATCAGGTCGCGCTCGCCGAGGACGGCTTCCCAGCGCTGGCCGTCTTTTTCGCAAACCACTTTCATCGCGCCGCGCAGGACGAAGAAGATTTCTTCCACGTCGTAATGAATGTGCGAGGGGCCGATGTTGCCTGCCGGGATGACCATCGTGGAAAACGTGAAGTGCGCCGCCGGCACCGTGTTGGCGTCCTTGTTCACGCCGGTGCCGCCGGTGCCCACATACCGCATTTGCGCGCGGCGGTAGCGCGGGTCGAAATCGGCCTGGAACTTGAGTGCGTCCCAGTCGTAGCGGCGGGTGGATTTACGCGCAACCCGGCTTTCCATCCATTCCGCAAAACTCTGGCCCTGCCCCTGCATCATTGACGCCTGGATCTGCGGCTCCGGCGGGATGCGGGCATCCAGCAGCCCACGCTGGTTGAATTGGGGCTCGTTTGCTGCGGCGGCGCTTGCCTTGTTTTCGATCGGTGCATTCATGGTGGCTCACTCTCTTAGTGCATGACAAAACCGCCGTTGACCGGCAGCAGTTGGCCGGTGATGAAGCCGCTGCCTTCGCTCAGCAAGAACAAGGCAGCCGCGTTGACATCATCCGGAACTTGCGGCCGCTGTATGGCGCGGCCGCGCAGATAGAACTCGTGCCGCTCCTGAGGCACGTATTCGGTCGCCTCGACCAGCGTCAAGCCCGGCGCGAGGGCGTTGACGGTAATTCCGTCTTCCCCCATTTCGCGCGCCATCGAGCGCGTCATGGCAATCACTGCGCCCTTGCTGGCGACATAGGCCAGCAATTTGGGCGCGCCCCAGAGCGCAGTGTCCGAAGCCAGGTTGACCACGCGGCCGCTTCCGCTTGCCGCCAGAAAAGGTCTGGCGGCCTTGGTCATGAGCCAGGTGCCCCGCACATTGACTTTCATGACGCGGTCCCAGGTGTCGGTGCTCAGCTCGTCCATGAATTTGCCGCCGGAATCGGTGACGGCGGCGTTGTTCACCAATCCGTCCAAGCCGCCCATGAGCCGGGCCGCCTCCTGGACGCAGTTATTGATGCTGGCTTCATCCGTGACATCCAGCGGCACGAAAAAGGCCTGGGGCCCGAGCTCAGCGGCGAGCGCTTGCCCGCGCTCCAGCAGGACGTCACTGATCACCACTTGAGCGCCGGCCTCCACCAGTCCCGCGGCAAAACCCGCGCCCAGGCCGCGGGCGCTGCCTGTGACGAGGATCCTGCGTCCCTCCAATGAAATTTCGCGCTTCACCTTGCCTCCGTTTTATCTGTGAAACCGTGGATCACCTACGAATCATAATACACCCGGCCAGAGGCTCCGGCAAGGGCCGGGGCTCCAACGCGATCTGGACCTTGCTTGGGGGGATCAGGCAGTGAAAAGGAAGGCGAGGATTGCTCAGCCCCGGAAACCAAAATGCCGCCCACCACACGCCCTTCGTGGATCAGCGGTATCCCGCCGCCGACTGGCGTCAGGCGTGGATGATCTGCGTAACGAAGCTCGCTCCCGTCTCAGCGACGCTTCTCGCCCCGGGGAATGGTCAACCACCGCGGAAGCATGGCTTGCAGCACCCCATCCCGCAAAACCCAATGATGGTAGAGGGCAGCCAGCGCGTGGAAACCCGCCACCCAGAGAATGGCATCGCCCAGCCAGGTATGAAGAATCGCAATCGTCGCACCTGCTTCATGCAAGGGCGGCGAAGGCGGGAAAGGCGACGCTATCCTGAGACCGGCGAGTAGCGTCAGGGGATGCCCTTCCAGCCAGGCGCCGGCAATGGCGGTCAAGGGCAGCACAAGCAGCAGCAGATAAAGCGCCACCCGCACCGCCTGTGCCGCCAGGTCCATCCATCGTGCAAGCTCGGGAGGATCGGGCTGGGTATCGAAGCTGCGCCACAGCAGACGGATAATGGTCAGCACCAGCACGCATAGTCCCAGCGTCTCGTGCAGCTGGCGCTCGGCATCGCGTGCCGTTGCGTAGACCCGCTCTTCCGAGCCGCCGGGCCCAAAAATGAAGGCGGCCACCACCAGTATGGCCGTCGCCCAGTGCAGGGCCTGGGCCACGGCGGAATACCGATTCGAGGGAGACTCCAGGCTTTTCACCGCCGGCTAGGGATTGCGCGGCAGTACCGTGTACACGCGCTCGATGAACAGGAGGAATTCGTTCATGTAGTTCTGCAGGAACTGCTCGGTCGAGGCGTCGCTGACGGCGCCATCGTCCGAGATCAGCCCCGGCTTGAACTGGATGTAGGCTTCCGGCGAGTTCATTTGTGGCGCGTTGCAGAAGCTGAGGACACTCTTCAACTGCTGTTGCGCAATCGCGGTGCCGATGGCGCCCGGTGAAGTGCCGATCACCGCCGCCGGCTTGCGCGAAAAGGAATTCTTGCCATAAGGACGGCTGGCCCAGTCGATGGCGTTCTTCAAGCCGCCGGGAATCGAGCGGTTGTACTCCGGCGTGACGAAAAGAATGGCGTCCACCGCCGCAATCGCATCCTTGAAGGCGGTCGCCACAGCCGGGAAATTGGCATCGTAATCGTAGCTGTACAGCGGCAAGTCCTTGAACGGGATCTCCTGCATCACCAGCGCCGACGGCGCCAGGCGCTTGAGGGCCAAGGCAAGCTTGCGGTTGAGGGATGCGGTGGCGAGACTGCCAACCAGATAACCGACTTTGAACTGGGTCATGAATTGACTCCCGGCTGAGGCCTCAACCCGAGGCCATTCCCGGGAGTCTAAACACAGGGCACGCCGCCCTTCCATGCCGCGCTGGCCGGCATTTGAGCGAAATCACTACCAGCGCGGGGCGCACGTTCCGGGCCCTACCTCCACATGAGTACGCCGACAATCACGGCCAGGTCGAGAAAGATCCACCCATAGCAGGGCCAGGTGATGTTTTTGTCGCCCTGGCGCAATCCGTAGACCAGCCACATGACGGCAGACAAAAGATAGGCGCTCCAGGACAGCACCGACACGCCCACCACCTGGCGTTCGATCCAGACGGTATAGACCTGCGGAATGGTCATCAGCATGGTAAAGACCGACATGCCGCCCATGGTCCGCTTCAGGACGGAGTCGGTCAGCGATTCGTGCGCGTGTCGGGTGATGGGATCCGGTGCCATGGCGACTCTCCGTAGAAATAGACCTCACAAGATGGATTTCACAAGACCAAGCTCACACGCCTTTCACGCGGGCCCAACCAGCTCCCGGCACACCTGCAGCCAGGCGCTGGCCGCGTGCGACAGATAGCGTCCATTCCATATCTGCGCCACTTGCCACGAGACTTCCGGCTCGACCAGTGGAATTGCCTCCACCCGTTCCGTCCCGAGACGCTCGATGAAAGGCTGCGGCAGCAGGGCCACGCCGAGGCCGGCCGCCGCCATCGCCACCAGCCAGTCCCACTGCCCGCTTTGCGCCGCGATCTGCGGCACGATGCTGGCCTGGTCGAAGGCGTAGCGCAAGCTGCGCGTCAAGGCAAATTCATCGTTCAGCAAGACCAGCGGCATTCCCGCCAGCGACTTGAACGCGAGCCTGGCATGGCGTTTGGAAAAGGTGCCGGGACGGGCCAGCGCCCAGATCGGAAACTCCGCAATCGGGATCGTGGAGAGCTTCAGGTCGGGATCGGCCGGAAGGATGGTCATCCCGATTTCCAGTTCGCCGGCGGCCACCTGCCGTTCCAATGCCTGCCCGGTATCTTCGCGCAGGCTAAGCGCAATATCGGGATGCCGCTCACGAAAGGCCTTCAACGCCGGCGTCATCAACAGATTGATCATGGGTGGAATGCCCAGGGTCAGGCTGCCGCGCTTCAGGCCCTGCGTGTCGCGCACTTCTTGCGTCAAGGTACGCATGGTCGCCAGTATTTCCTGCCCGCGCTGATAGACGATGCGCCCGGTATCGGTCAGGGCCAGTTGGCGTCCATGACGGGTCAGCAGTTGCGCGCCGACTTCGTTTTCCAATTGCCGCACCATCTTGCTGATGGTCGATTGCGTCACATGCAAGGACTCGGCAGCCTGGGTGAAACTGGCCAGCCGCACGGTCTCGATGAAGTAGCGAAGGGAACGAACGTCCATGGCTTGGATGAAAGACAAGTATGAAAAATCCGACTGGATGCCACGACTTTAATTCATACGGCGCAAAGTGTCCGGGTTCTAGAATCCTTGAAGCAAGCATTCAAGAAATCCGGAGACTTTCATCTTGTACCGAGACCGCATCCGTCATCCCGCGCTTCTGGAAAAAATCATGTCGGCGCAAGAGGCCGCGCGCCTGTTCAAGGACGGCATGACGGTTGGCATGAGCGGTTTCACCAAGGCCGGCGACGCCAAGGCGATGCCGACCGCGCTGCAGCAGCGGGCGCGGCACGAGCCGCTGCGCCTGACCCTGATGACCGGCGCATCGCTGGGCAATGGCAGCGACGGCATGATGGCCGAGGCCGGTTTGCTGGCGCGCCGCATCCCTTTCCAGTCGGACGCAACCTTGCGCGGCAAGATCAACGCCGGCCAGGTCATGTACATCGACCAGCATCTGTCCGAAACCGTCGAGCAGCTGCGCAGCGGCCAGCTGGCCCCGATCGACATTGCCGTGATCGAAGCGACGGCGATTGCGGAAGACGGCGGCATCATTCCCACCATGTCGGTCGGCAATTCCGCCAGCTTCGCCCAGCAGGCAAAGCAGGTGATCGTCGAAATCAATCTCAGCGCGCCGCTGGCGCTGGAAGGTTTGCACGACATTTACACACCGGCCGGGCGGCCCTCGCGGGCGCCGATTCCGCTCACCAGTCCGGAGCAACGCATCGGTGCGCCGCGCATCGCCATCGACCCGGCCCGCATCGCCGCCATCGTCATCACCGACAGTCCGGACAGTCCCTCCAGCAACCTGCCTCCGGATGAAGAGACCAAGGCGATTGCGGGACATGTGGTGGCATTCCTGGTGAAGGAAGTCGCGGCCGGACGCATGACGCCGGCGCTGCTGCCGCTGCAAGCCGGTATCGGCTCGATCGCCAACGCGGTGCTGCATGGCTTGATCGGTTCGCCCTTCAGCAACATGACGATGTTCTCCGAGGTGCTGCAGGACAGCGCCATCGAGTTGCTCGATTCCGGCCAACTGAAACTGGCCTCTGCCGCCTCGATCACGCTGTCCGCGCCCCTGCATGAAAAGCTCATGCGCAATCTCGAACACTACCGCTCGAAAATCGTGCTGCGGCCGCAGGAAATCAGCAACCATCCCGAGCTGGTGCGCCGGCTCGGCCTGATCGCGCTGAACACGGCGCTGGAACTGGATATCTACGGCAACGTCAATTCGACCCACGTCGGCGGCACGCACATGATGAACGGCATCGGCGGCTCGGGCGACTTCGCGCGCAATGCGCATCTCTCGATCTTCGTCAGCAAGTCGGTGGCCAAGGGCGGTGCCATTTCCAGCGTGGTGCCGATGGTCACGCACGTGGACCATACCGAGCATGACGTCGATATCCTGGTGAGCGAATGGGGCCTGGCCGATTTGCGCGGACTGGCGCCGCGCGAACGCGCGCCCCTGATCATCGAGCACTGCGCCCATCCCGACTACCGTCCCCAACTGCGCGCCTATTTCGAGGAGGCCTGCCGCCGTGGCGGCCACACGCCGCATGTGCTGGAAAAGGCGCTGTCCTGGCATCTGCGCTATCAATCGACACAAACCATGCTGGATTGCTGATTCCTGATTCATGCAAGACAGCTACGGTGACGACCTGCCGCGACACGCCGCAGGCGCGGCATTCCAACATGCAAAGGCAGCGCCATGATCGTTCGTGACCGTCCTTCGGGTTTGCGCCTGTTCCTGACGATGCGCGGCTCCATCCTGACGCGCATCTGGAAGAGCCTGGCGGTGACCACCTTCATTGCCATGATCGTGACGATGCGCGACGGCATTTTCCTGCATCACAAAATCACGCTGACCACCATCCCCTTCACCCTGATCGGCTTGCCGCTGGCGATCTTTCTGGGATTCAGGAACAGCTCGGCCTACGACCGCTATTGGGAGGGCCGCAAATTGTGGGGCGAGCTGGTCATCGGCAGCCGCAATTTCTCGCGCCAGTGCCTGAGCTTCATTGGCGCCTCGGCGCCGGGCACAGAGCGCCTGTGCCAGCGCATGATCTACCGCACCATCGCCTTTGCCCATGCCCTGCGCCACCAATTGCGCGACTCCGACGGCCGGGCTGAGTTGAAGCCCTTGCTGGGCGCTGATGAATGGGAGCGCGCGGCGCATGCTTCCAACACGCCGCATTTCCTGATGCAACGCATGGGCGAGGACGTGCGGCGCTGCCTGGACCAGCGCCACATCGACAGCATGCTGATGCAGTCGATGGATACCACGCTATCGGGCCTGGTCGCGGCCGGTGCGGCCTGCGAGCGCATCAAGAATGCGCCCATTCCTTTTTCCTACACCCTGCTGCTGCATCGCACGGCTTATCTGTATTGCTTCCTGTTGCCTTTCGGCCTGGTCGATTCCATCGGCTTCATGACGCCCTTCGTGGTGGGCATCGTGGCCTACACCTTCTTCGGCCTGGACGCCCTGGGCGACGAGATCGAAGAGCCGTTCGGCGTGGCGGCCAACGACCTGCCGCTGGAAGCCATCTGCCGCACCATCGAAATCAATTTGCGCGAATCGCTGATGGAAGAAAACATTCCGCAGCCAATGCTGCCGCTCGACTACCAGCTGCGCTGAAGCCCAAGGCAGCAGGCGCCTTCATACTCGCAAATAGCGTTCGTCGTATGATCGGGGACTGTGTCATGCACACAGCTCCCCGAATCAAACACTTGAAGAAAGAGAAATGAGCACCGCCCGCAACTCTGAATACCCGATCGACAAACAATTCCTCGACCGTTGGTCGCCGCGCGCTTTTTCCGATCGCGCCGTCACGGAAGAACAGGTCTTGACCGTGCTCGAAGCCGCACGCTGGGCACCGTCCGCATCCAACCTGCAGCCGTGGCGCTTCTTCTACGGCATCCGCGGCCAGGCCGAATTCGACACCCTGCTGAGCCTGCTGGTGCCGTTCAACGAAGGCTGGGCCAAGAACGCCGGCGCGCTGATCTTCATCACCTCGGTGACCTCGTTCGACGGCTCGCGCCAGAACATCACCAACAGCTTCGACGCCGGTTCGGCCTTCATGTCGCTGTCGCTGCAGGCGCACAGCATGGGCCTGATCGCGCACGGCATGGCCGGCATCGAGTACGACAAGGTGCCGCTGGTGCTGCGCCTGCCGGAAAACCTGAAGGTCGAGGCCGCCGTTGCCATCGGTTACCAGGGCGAAGTATCGAGCCTGGCGGAAGCGCTGCAAAAGCGCGAAGCGCCTTCGCAACGCCAGCCCTTGGCTGACATGGTCTTCAAGGGCCATTTCACCGGCGAGATCAAGGCGCCGGTCTAAGCCGCCCAAGCCGCCCTGGCCCCATCACGC
>JAEVZY010000320.1 GCA_023392035.1 Pseudomonadota bacterium
GTGCACATCGTTGCGCGCGCCCAGCGAACCGTCGGCATTGACCAGGAATTTCGGCACGATGAACAGCGAAATGCCTTTCACCCCCGGCGGCGCATCCGGCGTGCGCGCCAGCACCAGGTGGACGATATTCTCGGCCATGTCGTGCTCGCCATAGGTGATGAAGATCTTGGTGCCGAACAGTTTGTAATTGCCATCGCCCTGCGGCACGGCGCGCGTGCGCACCAGGGCCAGGTCCGAGCCGGCCTGCGGCTCGGTCAGGTTCATGGTCCCGGTCCATTTGCCGGAAATGAAATTGGCGAGGTAGGTTTCTTTTTGCTGTGGACTGCCGGCGGTCATCAGGGCTTCGATCGCGCCGTCGGTCAGCAAGGGACAGAGCGCGAACGAGAGATTGGCCGCGTTGAGCATTTCGATGCAGGGCGTGGCCACCAGCTTGGGCAAGCCCTGTCCGCCGAATTCCACCGGGTGCTGCACGCCTTGCCAGCCGGCCTCGCCGAAGGCCTTGAAGGCTTGCTTGAAGCCGGCCGAGGTCTTGACCGCGCCCTGCTGCCAGCTGCTCGGCTCGCGGTCGCCCGGCACGTTGAGCGGCGCCACCACTTCCGAGCAGAAGCGCGCGTTTTCTTCCAGCACCGCCTGCACGGTTTCCGGCGTGGCGTCTTCGCAGCCAGGCAAGCGGCTGACTGCATCCAAGCCCGCCAGCTGGTTCAGCACAAACATCATGTCTTTCAAAGGCGCGACGTAAGTCATTCGATACTCCGAAAAATGTGCAGATGCTGTGCCGAAGCGGCTAGCGGTTTTGCTGTCAGCCGAGCTCTTTCACCAACTGCGGAACCACCTCGAACAGGTCGCCCACGATGCCGTAGTCGGCCACGCTGAAGATGGGCGCTTCCGGATCCTTGTTGATGGCGACGATGGTCTTGGAATCCTTCATGCCGGCCAGATGCTGGATCGCGCCCGAGATGCCCACTGCAATGTAGAGCTGGGGCGCGACGATCTTGCCGGTCTGGCCGCCTTGCCAGTCGTTCGGCACGAAGCCGGCATCCACCGCCGCGCGCGATGCGCCCATGGCGGCGCCCAGCTTGTCGGCCAGCGGTTCCAGCAACTTGAAGTTGTCGCCCGAACCCATGCCGCGGCCACCGGAAACGATGATCTTGGCGCCGGTCAGTTCCGGACGATCGGACTTGGCGACTTCGCGCGAAACAAAACGCGATTTGCCGGAATCGGCCTCGGCCGTCAGGTTTTCCACCGTGGCCGAACCGCCTTCGGCCGCAGCGGCGTCAAAGCCGGTGGTGCGCACCGTGATGACCTTGATCGCATCGGTCGATTGCACCGTGGCGATGGCATTGCCGGCATAGATCGGACGCTCGAAGGTGTCCGGGCTGTCGACCTTGGTGATCTCGGAGATCTGGCCCACGTCCAGCAGGGCCGCCACGCGCGGCAGGATGTTCTTGCCATAGGCGGTGGCCGGGGCCAGCACATGGCTGTAGTTCTTGGCGATGGCCAGGGCCTGGGCGGCGACGTTTTCGGCCAGGCCGTCGGCGAATTGCGCGCCGTCGGCCACCAGCACCTTGGCGACGCCGGCGACCTTGGCGGCGGCTTGCGCTGCGGCGCCGCAGTTGTGGCCGGCGACCAGGACGTGCACTTCGCCGCCGCACTGGCTGGCGGCGGTGATGGTATTGAGGGTGCTGCCTTTCAGGCTGGCGTTATCGTGTTCGGCAATGACGAGTGCGACCATGTCTGTGTTTTCCTTGTTCGCAGTGTTCTTCAGATGACCTTGGCTTCGGTGCGCAGCTTGGCGACCAGGGCCGCGGCATCAGGCACGATCACACCGGCGGAGCGCTTGGGCGGCTCGGCCACTTTCAGGGTCTTCAGGCGCGGTGCGGGATCGACGCCCAGGTCGGCCGGCTTCACCACTTCCAGCGGCTTCTTCTTGGCCTTCATGATGTTGGGCAGCGTCACATAGCGCGGCTCGTTCAGGCGCAAGTCGGTGGTGACAACCGCCGGCAGGGTGAGAGACACAGTCTCCAGGCCGCCATCCACTTCACGGGTCACGGTCACGCTCTCGCCGTCGATGCTGACCTTGGAGGCGAAGGTGGCTTGCGGCCAGCCCAGCAAGGCGGCCAGCATTTGCCCGGTCTGGTTGCAGTCGTCGTCGATCGCCTGCTTGCCGAGGATGATCAGTTTCGGCTGTTCCTTGTCGGCCACCGCCTTCAACAGCTTGGCCACGGCCAGCGGCTGCAACTCGGCATCGGTCTCCACCAGCACGGCGCGGTCGGCGCCGATTGCCATGGCGGTACGCAGGGTTTCCTGGCATTGGGTCACGCCGCAGGAGACGGCGATCACTTCGGTGGCGGCGCCGGCTTCCTTCAGGCGCATGGCTTCTTCCACCGCGATTTCATCAAACGGGTTCATCGACATCTTGACGTTGGCGATGTCGACACCCGAGCCGTCCGACTTCACGCGCACCTTGACGTTGTAGTCGACCACGCGCTTGACTGGCACCAGTACTTTCATGAATTTGCCTCTGATTGGGAGCTTGGAATCAATTGACGTATACGTAAAGTAGACGGCGATTATAAAAGGAAAAGGCGGGAATTAATGCGGACTTTGTTGCACTGCCATGGAATTTAGCACGAGCGTGCTATTGGAAAGTAGAGCCAGCTCACTAACGCCAACCCGGCACGGCGCGCCGCGCGCCGGCAGCAAGGGCTTTACTTGCGCTGCAGGAAGAACACGAATTCCGAGCCATCCGCCGAGCTGGAATGCTCGAGCAATTGATTGCCGGTCTGGCGCGAAAAGGCCTGGAAGTCGCGCACCGAGCCGGGGTCGGTGGCCATCACGCGCAGCACTTCGCCGCTGTTGAGTTCAGCCAGGGCTTTCTTGGCCTTCAGGATGGGCAGCGGACAGTTCAGGCCGCGCGCATCAAGTTCCTTTTGAAAATCCATGTCAGTACTGCCTGCAAAGCGAAAACGAAAGCGCGATTCTAGCGCAAGGCGCTGGCGCAGTCGCCTCAGTTGGCCGCCTGCTGCGGGCGCGGCGGCAGGTCGACGAATTCAAAGGGCAGGCCGCGCCTGCGCATCCAGTCGGCCACCGCATAGCCGGTGCCGGAACGCCAGGGCCGCAGCTTCTCCGGCTCCACCAAACGGAATTCCGCCAGTTCTTCAGACAGGCGCACGCTGCCGCTGGCCTTGACGTGGTAGGCGATGATCAACTCGTTCTTGCGCATGAATTCATAGACGCCGATCAGTTCCGTGCTGCTCGCAACGAGGCTGGTTTCTTCCATGATTTCGCGGGCGATGCCGGCCTCCGGCGTTTCGTCGCGCTCCATGAAGCCGGTGATCAGGCCGAACATCTTTTCCGGCCAGGCGGCATTGCGCGCCAGCAGCATGCGGCCATCCACTTCCACCAGGGCGGCCAGCACCGGCAGCGGGTTGTCCCAGAAGGTCCAGTGACCTTCGGGACAGGCCAGGCGCATGCGGCCGCCCTCGCCCACGTCCTGGCGTTGCACCAGGCCGGTGGCGCAGACGGGACAAAAGCGCAGCGTGCCATTGCTCATCGCTTGCTCACCCGTCCCGCCTGGCGGCTCATGCGCGCTCGCGCACCCAGGCTGCCACGCCTTGCAGGGCTTGTGGCAAAGCCGTCGCGTCGGTGCCGCCGGCCTGGGCCATGTCGGCCCGTCCGCCGCCCTTGCCGCCCACCTGCTGCGCCACGAAGTTCACCAGCTCGCCGGCTTTCACCTTGCCGACGGCGTCGGCGGTGACGCCGGCGATCAGGCTGACGCGGCCATCGTTGACGGCAGCCAGCACCACGGCGGCGGTTTTCAGCTTGTCTTTCATCTTGTCGACCGCGGCGCGCAGGGCCGGCACGTCAGCGCCGTTCATGGTCGCGGCCAGCACCTTGATGCCGTTCACGTCCACCGCCTGGTTCAGCAGCTCGTCGCCTTGCGAAGACGCCAGCTTGGACTTGAGCGCATTGAGCTCTTTTTCCAGGCTCTTCACCTGGTCCTGCACCTGGCCGATGCGCTGCGCCAGTTCTTCCGGCTTGGCCTTGAGCAGGCTGGCCGCCTGGTTGACCCGCTCGGCCAGGTTTTGCATCAGGGCCAGGGCGTTGTCACCGGTCACGGCTTCCAGCCGGCGCACGCCGGCGGCGACGCCGCCCTCGGACACGATCTTGAACAGGCCGATGTCGCCTGTACGGGCGACGTGGGTGCCGCCGCACAATTCGCGCGAGCTGCCGATGCCCAGCACCCGCACCTGGTCGCCATACTTCTCGCCGAACAAGGCCATGGCACCGCTGCTGACCGCCTCGTCATAGGTCATCAAGTTGGCTTCGGTTGCGACGTTGGACAGGATCTCGTGATTCACCAGCGCTTCCACGCGACGGATCTCGTCGGCGGTCAGCGGCGCGTTGTGGCTGAAGTCGAAGCGGGTGCGCTCGTGCGTCACCTGCGAACCCTTTTGCGCCACATGCTCGCCCAGCACCAGGCGCAAGGCGTGATGCATCAAGTGGGTGGCCGAGTGGTTGCGCATGGTCTGCGCGCGCAAATGGGCGTTGACGCGGGCTTCGACTATGTCGCCCACTTTCAGCGTGCCGCGGGCAAGCGTGCCGTGATGGCCAAACACATCGGCCTGGATCTTGCGCGTGTCTTCCACCTGGAACAGCAAGCTGTCGTTGCCGATTTCGCCGCTGTCGCCGGCCTGGCCGCCGGATTCGGCGTAGAAGGGTGTACTGTCGAGCACGATCACGCCTTCCTGGCCTTGCTGCAATTGATCGACCGCGCTGCCGCCGTGGTAGAGCGCCACCACGCGGCCTTCCTGGGTCAGGCTTTCATAGCCGACGAATTGCGTCTTGTCGCCCTTGTATTCGAGCGCGGCGGCCATTTCGAACTTGCCGGCGGCGCGCGCGGTGGAGCGCTGCTTTTCCATCGCTTCGGCAAAGCCGGCTTCATCCAGCGTGACGTCGCGTTCGCGGCAGATGTCGGCGGTCAGATCGAGCGGGAAGCCATAGGTGTCATACAGCGTGAAAGCGGTCTTGCCGTCCAGGTTGGCCGGATCGCGCGCCAGCGCCGCTTCCAGGATCTTCATGCCGTTCTCGAGCGTCTCGCCAAAGCGCTCCTCTTCCTGGCGCAGCACCTGCTCCACGCGTTGCTGCGCATCAGCCAGCTCGGGATAGGCCTGGCCCATCTCCTGCACCAGGTCCTTGACCAGGCGATGGAAGAAAGGCTTGGTCTGGCCCAGCTTGTAACCATGGCGCAGCGCACGGCGGATAATGCGACGCAGGACATAGCCGCGTCCTTCGCTGCCGGGAATGACGCCGTCCACCACCAGGAAAGAACAGGCGCGGATATGGTCGGCAATCACGCGCAGCGAGGCATTGGAAAGATCGCTGGTATTGGTTTCGCGGGCGGCGGCGCGCACCAGGCGGTCGAACAGGTCGATTTCGTAATTGCTGTGCACATGCTGCAGCACCGCTGCCAGGCGCTCCAGGCCCATGCCGGTATCCACGCAGGGGCTGGGCAACGGCTTCATCACCGCTTCGCCGGTGGCGGGATCGATCTGGCGATCGAACTGCATGAAGACGTTGTTCCAGATTTCGATATAGCGGTCGCCATCCTGCTCGGCGCTGCCGGGCGGGCCGCCCCAGACTTCGGGGCCATGGTCGTAGAAGATTTCCGAGCACGGACCGCAGGGACCGGTGTCGGCCATCTGCCAGAAGTTGTCGGAAGCATAGGGCGCGCCCTTGTTGTCGCCGATGCGCACCACACGCTCGGGCGGCAAGCCGATCACCTTGGTCCAGATGTCATAGGCTTCGTCGTCGGTGTGATAGACCGTGGCCCACAGTTTTTCGGCCGGCAAGCCATAGACCCTGGTCAGCAGCTCGAAGGCCCAGACCAGCGAATCTTTCTTGAAGTAGTCGCCGAAAGACCAGTTGCCCAGCATTTCGAAGAAGGTGTGATGGCGCGCGGTATAGCCGACATTTTCCAGGTCGTTGTGCTTGCCGCCGGCGCGCAGGCAGCGCTGCACCGAGGCGGCACGCACGTAGGGACGCTTGTCGGTGCCGAGGAATACGTCCTTGAATTGCACCATGCCGGAGTTGGTGAACAGCAGGGTCGGGTCATTGGCCGGCACCAGGCTGGACGAACGAACGACGGTATGGCCGCGCTCTTCGAAAAAGCGCAAAAACTTCTCACGTATCTCGGACGATTTCATGGATGGGAAACTGAAGACTGTATGCGATTGGAGGCAAGGATGGGACGCAACAACAAGCCTTTGATTATACAGCCCTTGCCCTGACTCACTGCCATGGCTTCAGCCGGCGGCGAGGGCAAAAGCATCCGCCGGAAAAAGGTCGATTCTGTCGGTGCAGATTGCATCGACCCGCAGCGCCGCCAGTCGTTGCCATGCCGACTGCGTATTGACGGTATAGCAAAACAGCCCGTATCCGTAGTCGCGAATGCGTGCTGAGGATTCGGCATTGAGATGGCGATGGTTCAGATGCACGCTGCTCAGCTGCAAGGCCTGGGCCTGAGTCAGCCAATCCGCGGGCAAGCGGTTCAGCAGCCAGCCGCGGGCAATGTCGGGCGCCGCCGCTTGCGCGGCTTCGAGAGCAGAAGTGGAAAACGAAGAGAACAAGACCTGGCCGGCAGCGTCCGGCCCCAGCCATTCCCGGGTCAGCCGGGCCACCGCGGCGCCGGTCTGCGCCTCATGGCCGGCAGCCGGTTTGATTTCCACATTCATCCACAGCTTGTGCGCCACGCAGAAATCGAGCGCGCTTTGATACAGCGGCACGCGCTCGCCGGCGAAAACCGCGCCGAACCACTTTCCGGCATCCATCGCGCACAGCGCCGCCGAGCTCAGTTCAGGCACCCGAGCGCGTCCGGCCACGGTGCGTCCCAGCCGCTCGTCATGCATCAAGACCGGAACCCCATCCGCCGCCAGCATGACGTCGAATTCCACCGCGCGGTATCCCGCCCGCAGCGCCGCCGCCAGGCCGGCAATGGTGTTCTCGGGGGCGATGCTGCCGCCGCCGCGGTGGGCGATCATCCGTGGCCAATTCCACATGGCTTGCAGTCCTTGAGCAAAGTCCCTTGAAGCAAACCCGGCCAGTGTATGCCAGCGGCGGCTTACAATTCGTGGCTCGAACAATCGATCCCGCAGAACAATGTCTTCCGAACAGAAAAAAGCCCTGGGCCACATCCGCGTGCTGGACCTGACCCGCGTGCTGGCCGGTCCCTGGTGCGCGCAAAATTTGGCCGATCTCGGCGCCGACGTCATCAAGATCGAGCGCCCCGGCGCCGGCGACGACACCCGTACCTGGGGCCCGCCCTATCTCAAGGATGGACAGGGCCAGGACACCAGCGAGGCCGCCTACTATCTTGCAGCCAACCGCAACAAGCGCTCGGTGACGGTGGATATGGGCAAGCCGGAAGGCCAGGCCCTGATCCGCGAACTGGTGCGCCACTGCGATGTGGTGCTGGAAAACTACAAGGTCGGGCAGTTGAAGAAATACGGCCTGGACTATGCCTCGCTTGCCGCCATCAAGCCCGATCTGGTGTATTGCTCCATCACCGGCTTCGGCCAGGACGGTCCCTATGCCCAGCGCGCCGGCTATGACTTCATCATCCAGGGCATGGGCGGCTTCATGTCGATCACGGGTGAGCGCGACGAGCTGCCCGGCGGCGGTCCGCAAAAAGCGGGCGTGGCGATTTCCGACTTGATGACCGGCATGTATTCCACCGTGGCGGTGATGGCAGCGTTGATGCATCGCGACCGCACCGGCGAGGGCCAGCACATCGACATGGCCCTGCTCGATGTGCAGGTGGCGATGCTGGCCAACATGAATACCAACTTCCTGGCCAGCGGCAAGCCGCCGGTGCGTTGGGGCAATGCCCATCCCAACATCGTGCCCTACCAGACCTTTGCCAGCTCGGATGGCCACATCATCGTGGCGGTCGGCAACGATGGCCAGTTCCAGCGCTTTGTCGCCGCCGGCGGCCGGCCCGAGCTGGCGCAGGACGAGCGCTTCGCCACCAATCCGGCGCGCGTGACCAACCGGGCATTGTTGGTGCCCATCCTTGCGGAAATGGTCAAGACCAAGACCCGCGACGAGTGGATCGCCCTGCTGGAAGCGGCGACCGTGCCTTGCGGCCCGATCAACCGGCTGGACGATGTCTTCGAAGATCCGCAGGTCAAGGCGCGCGGCTTGCGGGTGGATGTGCCGCATCCAAGCGGCGGCACGGCCAAGCTGGTGGCCAGTCCGATGCGCCTGTCGGCCACGCCCACCCGCTGCGAACTGGCGCCGCCCACCCTGGGCCAGCATACCGATGAAGTGCTGCGCGAAGTGCTCGACCTCGACCCGGCGCGGCTGCAATCCCTGCGCAGCCAGGGCGTGATCTGAAAACGGCTGAGGCGGCCAGCAGACCCCGACAGAAGGCTTGCGGCCGCCTCCCTTTCTGCCGCCCAGGCGTTTCAATTGCAGTTCGCACCGCGTTTTGCGCGTTACGTCGCAAGCCGCTGTCGCGCCTGCGGCCAGCTTGCAAGAATGGCTTCCATCAACCCGATGGAGACAGCCATGTTGCCGCTTTCGCCCCTGCTCATGATTCACATTGCCACCGCCCTGCTGGCGCTGGTTTCCGGAACCGTATTGCTGATGCTGAAGAAGGGCACGGCCCTGCACCGCATGCTCGGCCGCAGCTGGGCCGCCTTGATGGCCATCACCGCGCTGGTGTCCTTCGGCATCCAGTCACGTGGGCATCTGTCATGGATCCACCTGCTGTCCATCCTCACGCTGTTCATCCTGGCCAAGGCCATCATTGCCGTGCGCCGGGGACAGGTCGCCATGCATTTGCGCTATATGCGCGGCGCCTTCATCGGCCTGGTGGTGGCCGGCGCCTTTACCCTGCTGCCAAGCCGTTTGATGGGGCAGCTGGTCTGGAATACTTTGCTGGCTTGATGGATTAGCATGCGCATCATGAAACCGGATCTGCAAGGAACTCCCCTCCCCGCCGCCGAACCAAGCGCCCCTACCGCCCGCGCCTCACGCCGGCTCGGCGCGCGCTTCCTGTGGGGTTTGCTGGCGGTGCAGTTGATCAATCTGGTTTGCGCGCTGCTGATCACCGGCCTGGCACTGACCCATGGCAGCTTCCTGGTCAACCTGGTGTATTCGGTCTGCATCGGCAGCCTGGCCTATTCCCTCATCAATGGCGGCCGCATCCTGATCTGGGGGCGCGAGGTCAAGCCGCCGGTTGCGGCATTCATTACCTTGATGCTGGGCGCGCTGTTCGTGGCGCAATGGCTGGGCATCCTGTTGGGCGCCTGGCTGACCGGAACCGAGGATACGGCGCGCCATGTGACGGGCGGCGGCGCCACGCTGCTGCTGATCTGCCTGCTGGCCGGCGCCGGTGCGTCCTGGCTGTTCTGGAATCGCGCCCGCCTGGCCTGGCTGAAGGCGGAAGCGGAAAGCGAAAAAGCGCGCGCCGCCGCCATCGAACGCCAGGCCATGCAGGCGCAATTGCAGATGCTGCAAGCGCAGGTCGAGCCGCACATGCTGTTCAATACCCTGGCCAACTTGCAAGGCCTGATCGCCATCGATCCACCGCGCGCCCAAGCCATGCTGGACCAGTTGATCCAGTACCTGCGCGCCACGCTCAGCGCCGCGCGCGCCGCCCACACCACCCTGGGCCAGGAATTCGCGCTGCTGCAGGCCTATCTTGGATTGATGCAAATGCGCATGGGCGAGCGACTCGCCATCGAACTGGAACTGCCGGAGGATTACGCCGCGCTGCAGCTGCCGCCCATGCTGTTGCAGCCGCTGGTGGAAAACGCCATCAAGCACGGACTGGAGCCCAAGCTGGAGGGCGGCCGCCTCAGCGTGCGCGCCCAACGCCAAGGGCAACAGCTCGTCATCAGCGTGCAGGACAATGGCCTGGGGCTGGATGCGCCCGCCATGCCGGGCACGCGGGTCGGCCTGGCCAATCTGCGCGAACGCCTGCAGGTCCTGTACGGCGACCAGGCCAGTTTCGAATTGCGTCCGGCGCAGCCCGGCGTGATCGCCACCCTCACCCTGCCCTTGCCATGACCACAGCCCTGATCGCCGAAGACGAAGCCATCCTGGCGCGTACCCTGGCCGACGCCCTGGGGCGCCTGTGGCCGCAACTGCAATTGCTGCCGGTGGCGGGCAACGGCGTGGCGGCGCTGGAATCCGCGCTCTGCCAGCAGCCCGACATCCTGTTCCTCGATATCCGCATGCCGGGCAAGAGCGGGCTGGAAGTGGCCGCCGAACTGGCCGAGGAATGGCCGCTTCACCCCGGGGCGCCGCCCTTCCCGCTGCTGGTCTTCGTCACCGCCTATGACGAATATGCAGTCCAGGCCTTCGAACAGGCGGCGGTCGACTATGTGCTCAAGCCGGTTTCCGATGCGCGCCTGCAAAGCACTGTGCAGCGCCTGCAGCAAAGACTGGCTTCGCGCCAGCAGGAGAGCGGCCTGGAGCAGGTGCTGCAGCAGTTACGGCAGTTGCAGGGCGCGCCCACCACGCAGAACGGTCGCCTGCAGATGCTGCGGGCCGGCGTCGGCAATGAAGTGCGCCTGATTCCCGTGGCCGAAGTGCTCTACCTGGAAGCGGGCGACAAATACGTCAATGTCGTGACCACACGCGGCGAGAGCCTGGTGCGCACGCCCTTGCGCGAGTTGCTGGGCCAGCTCGATCCGGAAGTCTTCTGGCAGGTGCACCGCGCCACCGTGGTCAATGTCTCGGCCGTGGAGGCGGCCGAGCGCGATGACAGCGGCAAGCTGCGCCTGCGATTGCGCGGCCATGAACGCCGGCTCGCGGTGAGCCGCCTGTACGCCCACCTCTTCCGACAGATGTAGGACCCTGACGCACAGGCGCGGCGCACCAACACTGCAACACTGCGCCGGTGCGTTGCGCCGGTGCGTTGCCCCAGCGCGGCGCCAAGGCCAAGCGCCAAATCGGCACGCGATGTTCCACTCCGAAAAAATGTTGCCCTGCCGGCCCTGCCGTGCAAGCGGAGCAAAAAAACCCGGGAATCCGGATGGCACGCTAATTGCGAACCGGGTGTGCGTACGCAGCGGCGTACGCCAAAACATCCAGGGAGAATCACCATGTTGGCACCCATCGTCACCCGCAAGACCGCCACCGGCAGAATCGCCAAAGTGAAAGTCGGCGCGCCCGCGCCCGCGCTCAAATCGGCGCGCCGCAGCATGAGCATGGATGCCGCGCCGGTCACGCGCCGCAGCGACGGCAAATTCTGGTTCGGCATCGGCGAGCAGCGTTCGCCGGCGGCCCAGCCAGGCCGCAATGAAGACCTGCCCCTCGATGAGGGCCTGGGCGTCGTGCAAAGGGCGAAAGCAGGCGACTGTCTGACGCCGCGCATGCGTGGCGAATATGGCGACCGCGCACGCAAGAACCTTTTCGTCATCACGCGCGAGGGCCTGAAGATTGCGCCGGAAACCACGCCCATCGATTCCGAGCGCGGCATGATCACCCACACCAACCTGGCCCCCAGCGCGGCCGTGGTGGCCGGCGAACTCTGGGCCAGCGCGGCCACGCCCTGGCTATGGAAAATCAACTCCGGCTCCAAGCGTTTCCCCTTGCAGGATGCGCTGGTCTTCGATGACAAAAAGCTCTTGTGGGAAGTGCCGCCCAAGGGCACGCCGGAGCGCGCCCGCCTGGACCAGCAATGGGAAGCCGTCGCCGCCTATATGTTGACGGTGGGCGCGGCGGTGGTCATGCAAACGCCGCTGGACCAGCGCTTCGAGAAAAAGCTCGACTTCAAAATCTTCCTGCGCGAAGACATTCTTCAGCAGGAGATGGAAATCTTCATGCGCTTTGCGCCTTCGCAATGGAAGAAAGTCATCCAGCGAAGGCTGCAGCAGGCGCAGGCCGGGCACTTCAAGCTCGACGCCGAGCCGCAAGCGCAGGTGATCTAAGCGGCGCCTGCGCGCTGGTCCCGCTGCGTCGGCACCGCCGGCGCAGCCGATGCCGGCAGCCGCTACGGTAGAATGGGGGGCATACGAACCTTGCCCCTGTTCATGAGCTCCAAAGACTCCAGCAATGCCGCGCCGGCGGCTTCCAATTTCCTGCGCAGCATCATCGAGACCGATCTCGCCGACGGCCTGCACGCCAGCCGCAAGGATGCCAACGGCCATCCGCTGCCGCCGGTGGTGACGCGCTTTCCGCCCGAACCCAACGGCTATCTGCATATCGGCCATGCCAAATCGATCTGCCTGAATTTCGGCCTGGCACGCGATTACCACGGCCGTTGCCACCTGCGCTTTGACGATACCAATCCGACCAAGGAAGAGCAGGAATACGTCGATACCATCATCGACAGCGTGCGCTGGCTGGGCTTCGACTGGAAGGATGCGCAAGGGGAAAACCTGCACTACGCCAGCGATTATTTCCCCATGCTGTACGCCATGGCCGAGTACCTCATCAGCGCCGGCCACGCCTACGTGGACAGCCAGAGCGCGGAGGAAATGGCGGCCGGGCGCGGCGACTTCAATACCCCGGGACGCGAGTCGCCCTACCGCAATCGTTCCCCGCAAGAATCGCTGGACCTGTTCCGCCGCATGCGCGCCGGTGAATTCCGCGATGGCGAACATGTGCTGCGGGCCAAGATCGACATGGCCTCGCCCAACATGAACCTGCGCGATCCGGCCATCTACCGCGTGCGCCATGCCCATCATCATCGTACCGGCGACCAGTGGTGCATCTACCCGATGTATGACTACACGCATCCGATTTCGGACGCGCTGGAAAACATCACCCATTCCATCTGCACCCTGGAATTCCAGGACCACCGGCCCTTCTACGACTGGGTGCTGGAACGCGTGGCCGAAGGCGGTTTCTTCAAGAAGCCGCTGCCGCATCAATACGAATTCGCGCGCCTGAACCTGACCTACGCCATCACCAGCAAGCGCAAGCTGCTGCAACTGGTGGAAGAAAAGACCGTCAGCGGCTGGGACGATCCTCGCATGCCGACCATCGTCGGCATCCGTCGCCGCGGCTATACGCCGGAATCGATCCAGCTGTTCTGCGAGCGCATCGGCGTGGCCAAGGCCGACAGCTGGATCGACATGAGCGTGCTGGAAGGCGCCCTGCGCGACGACCTCGATCCGAAAGCGCCGCGCTCGGCGGCGGTGCTCAAGCCGCTCAAGCTGATCATCGACAATTTCCCCGAGAACCTCGATGACGAATGCACGGCGCCGATTCATCCGCATCATCCGGAACGCGGCGTGCGCCGTTTTCCCATCAGCCGCGAGCTGTGGATCGAGGAAGAAGACTTCATGGAGCAGCCGGTGAAGGGCTATTTCCGCCTCTTCCCCGGCAACAAGGTGCGCCTGCGCTACGGCTACGTGGTGGAATGCACCGGCTGCGACAAGGATGAAAACGGTCGCGTGACCGCCGTGCACTGCAATTACTTCGCCGACAGCAAGAGCGGCACCGAGGGTTCGGCCAATTACAAGGTGAAGGGCAATATCCACTGGGTCAGCGCGCGCCATGCGGTGCAGGCCGAAGTGCGGCTGTACGACCGCCTGTTCTCGCAGCCGCATCCCGATGCCGGCGGCCGCGACTTCCGCGAGGCGCTGAATCCGCATTCCGTGGAAGTGGTGCAAGCCTGGCTGGAACCGGGCCTGGAACGCGCCCTGCCGGAGGAGCGCTACCAGTTCGAACGCCACGGTTATTTCGTGGCCGACCGCGTCGATTCGAAACCGGGCAAGCCGGTTTTCAACCGCATCGTCACGCTCAAGGACTCCTGGGCGCCCGCCAAGTAAGGCCTAGGCTCGCCGCACCACCAGCCAGACGCCGGCACAGGTCACCGCAATGCCGATTGCGGTGACCAGGCCCGGTACCACGCCGAACATCAGCCATTCCAGCAAGACCGCCACGATGGGCGTGAGGAACAGCAGGCTGGTCACGCGCGTGGCCTGGCCGCGCCGCATCAGGGTGTGCAGGGCATTCACGCCCAGGATGGACGCGCACACCACCAGAAAGACGATGGAAATCACCAGCGGCCAGCTCCAATGCACGACAAAGCCTTCCACCACCCAGGCCAAAGGCGCCAGCACCAGGAGCGAAGCGCCGAACTGGATCAGTGCGCCGACCCGCAGGTCGGCGTGCGGGCAGTACACGCGCTGGTAGAGCGTGCCGGCGGTGATGGCCAAGAGCGAAATCGTCACCGACACCAGGCTGGCCCAGGCCATGGCCTGCAGGTTCATCTTGGGCCAGACCACCATCGCCACCCCGCCCAGGCCCATCAGGATGCCGGCCCAGTGCACGGCGCTCAGCTTTTCCCCCATGCGCTTTTGAGCGAAGACTGCGGTCAACAGCGGTTGCAGGGCGAGGATCAAGGCCGTGTTCCCGGCCGACATGCCGAACCACTGCGTGTAGTGGCTGCCGCCCAGATTCACCGCATGCATCAGCAGACCGGCCACGCAGATATGGCCCGTCTCGCGCCAGGATTGCGGCCAGCGGCGATTGCGCGCCAGCAGCACCAGCGGCAGCAGGCACAGGAGTCCGAAGGCAAAACGCAGGGACAGAAAAGTGAAGGGCGCGGCATATTGCATGCCGGTCTTGCTGGCCAGATAGCCGGAACCCCAGATGATGACGAAGAACCAGGCCAGCGCAGTATCCCAGGCGCCGCCGCCGGGTTCGACCCGCGCGGCCTGGGTAGCGGCGGGCCCGGCGCTCATCTGAGCAGGAACCAGCCGACCACGGCGCCCGCCCCCAACAGCAGCAGCAAGGGAATCTTGGTACGCCATACCACCACGGTGGCCACCCCGGCCAGCAACCACAGCAACCAGTTGTGGGCAGCGTCGCCATCGCCGACCGCCATGATCCAGCCGGTGGAGATCAGCACGCCGATGGTGATCGGCGCCATGCCCTGCTTGAAGGCGCGCACGCCCAGCAGGTCGCGGTTGCGGTGTCCCCATTGGGTCAGGCTGTAGGTCAGCAAGGTGCTGGGCAGCATGATGCCGATCATGGTGACGACCACACCCAGCAAGGCCCACCACATGGAGCCGGCGTTCAAGCCCACCATCCAGCCCATCAGCGCCACGAACAGGACATTGGGGCCGGGGGCCGCCTGGGCGATCGCGATCGACGCCGTGAATTGCGGCTCGGTCAGCCAGCGCTGGTCAACCACCAGGTAACGATGCATTTCCGGCGTGGTGGTAATGGCGCCGCCGACCGCCAGCACCGACAGCACCAGGTAATGCCCAAACAGCGCCAGCCAATCCGTCCACTGCAAGTGCAGGTGCAAGCTCATGCCGGCTCTCCCCGGCGCAGGGCGCGCCAGGCCAGGGCGCAGGACAGCAGGCCCAGGGTCGGCAGGATCAGGTACAGCGGCCAGCGCAACAAGGCGATGGCGACAAAGGTGGCCAGCGTCACCAGCGTGCAAATGGCCAGGCCCAGCACGCTGCTCTTGAGTGCGCCCGCCAGCTTGATGCCGGTGGCGAGGATCAGGCCGGCCGCCACCGCGCCCATGCCGCGCAGCGCACCGGCCACGCCGGGATTGGATGCCAGGTGGGCATAGGCCACCGCCAGCAGCAAGACCACCACCAGCGGCGCCGACAGCATGCCGGCCAGCGCCACCAGCGCACCGCGCAGGCCGAAGTAGCGCCCGCCCATGATCAGCGCCAGGTTGATGACGTTCGGACCGGGCATGATTTGCGCCACGGCCCAGTCTTCGACGAATTCCTCGCGCGTGAGCCAGCGTTTTTTTTCCACCAGTTCGCGCTGCACGATGGCCAGCACGCCGCCAAAGCCTTGCAGGGCCAGCAGGGTGAAGGAAATATATAAATCGGTGAGTGACTTGGGATGACAGCGGGACGCGACGGGGGTCCCTTCGGCGGGAATCGAAGACATGGGCGACATTATAGGGCGCGACAGCCATCCGCGCCGGGGCCCTTTTGCCTGCGGCGCACCAATTCCGTCATAATTGCCACCTCCCTGCTTTGGATAGACTCATGCGTACCTTCAATTTCAGCGCCGGACCGGCGGTGCTGCCCGAACCCGTCCTGCGCCGTGCCGCCGAAGAGATGCTCGACTGGCATGGCAGCGGCATGTCGGTGATGGAAATGAGTCATCGCGGTCCGGAATTCATCAGTATTGCGCAGAAGGCGGAAGCCGATCTGCGTCGCCTGCTGGCCATCCCGGCCAACTACAAGGTCTTGTTCCTGCAGGGCGGCGCCATGGCGGAGAACGCGCTGATCCCGATGAACCTGCTGGGCCGGCATGCGGTGGCCGACTACGTGAACACCGGCGAATGGTCGAAGAAGTCGATCAAGGAAGCCGGCAAGTATTGCCGCGTGAATGTCGCCGCCTCTTCGCAAGACCGCAAGTTCAGCTATGTGCCGCCGCAGTCGGACTGGAAGCTCGATCGCGATGCGGCCTATGTGCACATCTGCACCAACGAAACCATAGGCGGCGTGGAATTCAACTGGGTGCCCGAGACCGGCGATGTGCCGATCGTGGCCGACATGTCTTCCCACATCCTGTCGCGCGAAATCGATGTCTCGCGCTATGGGGTGATCTATGGCGGCGCGCAAAAGAATATCGGGCCGGCCGGACTGACGCTGGTGATCGTGCGCGAAGACCTGCTCGACCGCGCCCTGCCGATCACGCCTTCGGCCTTCAACTGGAAGCAACAGGCCGAAGCCGAATCCATGCTCAACACGCCGCCCACCTACGGCATCTACATTGCCGGCCTGGTGTTTGAATGGCTGCTGGAGCAAGGCGGCCTGGCGGCCATGGAGAAGCGCAATATCGAGAAAGCGGCGCTGCTGTACGACTATCTGGACCGCTCGCAATTCTATGAGAACCCGGTGGCGCGTTCCGACCGTTCGCGCATGAACGTGCCCTTTTTTCTCAAGGATTCGACACTGGACGCGGAATTCCTCAAAGGCGCCCAGGCCAACGGCATGCTGCAATTGAAGGGCCATCGGGTGGTGGGCGGCATGCGTGCTTCGATCTACAACGCCATGCCGATCGAAGGGGTCAAGGCTTTGGTTGCCTACATGCAGGAGTTCGAGCGCAGGCACGGATAATCCCTCTACGGACCGGCCGGCCTGCCATCCGGCATCGTTTTACCGGCCTGCACTGAGCGACAGCGGCAGGCGAGGAGGTGTTGATGCTGGTCCTGCAGTGCAACTGCCAAAGCGGCTTATGCGCGGGGCGACTCCGGCGCCGCAATTTCCTGCGGATGCGCCATGCGCTGGCCTAGTCCGCGCCTGGCCAAGATCGGCCGCCAACCGCTGGCTTTCATCTGGCAAACGTTGCGCGCGTTTCGCGCCAACCAGGGTTTGCTGCTGGCCGGCGCCGTGGCCTACTACGCGCTGCTGTCCATCGTTCCGCTGCTGATTCTTTTTGTCATCGGCGCTTCGCATTTCATTTCCATCGACGTGTTGTTCAATGCCATCCGGCGCGGCCTGGAATGGATTGCACCCGGCCAGTCGGCGCCCTTGCTCTCGGAGCTGGCCAACTTCGTGGTGCAGCGGCGGGTGATGGGGCCGGTGCTGTTCCTGACCTTGCTGTTTTTCAGCTCGCTGGCCTTCACCGTGCTGGAAAATGCAATGTGTGTGATCTTCGTGCACCGGGTGGCGGTGCGGCGACGTCACTTCCTGGTGTCGGCCTTGATGCCCTACTGCTACGTGCTGGCACTGGGCATCGGCCTGCTGCTGGTCACCGTTGTCTCGGCCGGCCTGCAGAACATGGGCCAGAACGAAATCGTCGCTTTCGCCCATGGTTGGCCGCTGGCGGGCGTGTCCGGCCTCTTGCTTTACCTGCTGGGGGTGCTGGGTGAAGTCCTGCTCCTGACCTCGATCTACCTGGTGATGCCGGTCGGCCGACTGTCCATTTCGCATGCCTTGATCGGCGGGGTGACCGCCACCGTGCTGTGGGAGATCACGCGCCACGTGCTGGGCTGGTATTTGTCGACCCTGTCGCAGGTGTCGCTGGTGTATGGCTCGATGACCACCGCCATCGTGGTCTTGCTGAGCATGGAGCTGGCGGCCACGCTCCTGCTGTTCGGCGGCCAGGTGATTTCCGAATTCGAGCGCATCGGCACAGAAGCCGTGCTGGAGACGCCGCAAGACCTGCACGTCGATTCCTGAATTCAATCTTCCGGGTTCGGTCTCAGGAATTCATGCCGGCCAGATCGGCCGGCGTATCGATGTCGCGCAAGATGCCGGCATCGCTTACCGGCACTTCTTGCAGCCCGGATTGGGCCAGCAAGGCACGAGCGCCCTGGTCGCCCTGCAGTGCCAACAGCTCAGGCAGACAGGCTGCGGAAAATCCCACCGGATTGCCGCGTTTGCCTTGGTAAAACGGCGCCACCATGTCGGCCCCCGCAGCCAGCGCCTGCAGCAGGCTGGTACAGGTATCGACTTGCACATACGGCATGTCGGCCAGGGCGATCAACCAGGCATTTGCCTGGCGGGTATGTAGCAGGCCGGCACGCAAGCTGGCCGACATGCCAAGATCGGCATCCGGGCACTCCAGGACCTCACAGCCGGAATCGACCAGTGCCTGGCGCAGTGCCGCGCTGCCGGGACGCAGCACGGCCACCACGCGCGCACAGGCCTGGCGCAGGGTGCGCGCGCTGGCCTGCGCCACCAGTTCGCCCGAAGGCAGGGTTTGCAGCAACTTGTCGTGCCGGCCGGAAGGATCGAAGCGACGGCCGCGTCCCGCACAGAGAAGGATGCCAACCGCCTGGAAGGAATTGTCAGGCATGCCCGGATTATCGTTTCAACAGCAGGCGCGGGCAATGGCAGGAGCCGGCGCGGCAGAGTAAACTGGCAGCACACCGGCACCACACACTGCAGTACCACATGCAGCAGTACCCCACAAAACAGCACCATACAAAGCCACACATCCGCCATGGACAGCATCGACCTCGAAGTACTCAAAACCTGTGAACAGTGGATCGCCGCCGGTCGGCGCTGCGAACTGGTCACGGTCATCAAGACCTGGGGCTCCAGCCCGCGTCCGGAAGGCGCCACGCTGGCCATCTGCGATGACGGCCGGGTGGTGGGTTCGGTCTCGGGCGGCTGCATAGAAGACGACTTGATCGACCGCGTGCGCAAGCACGGCATCACGCGCACCAAACCCGAAATCGTCACCTATGGCATTACCGCCGACGAAGCGCATCGCTTCGGCTTGCCCTGCGGCGGCACCATTCAATTGGCGATCGAGCCGCTGGGCCCGCACAGCGCCATCGCCGATCTGTTGGCGCGCCTGGCGCAGCATCAGTTGGTGGCGCGCCGGCTCGATCTGAAGAGCGGCGCAGTCACCCTGTCCGAGGCCAAACCGGGCATGAGCCTGCAGGTTTCCGAAACCACGCTCACCACCTTGCATGGCCCGCGCTGGCGCTTGCTGATCATCGGCGCCGGTCAGCTCTCGCGTTTTCTGGCGCAGATCGCGGTGGGCATGGATTACCACGTCACGGTTTGCGATCCGCGCGAAGAATATCGCGAAGGCTGGCAGGTGGACGGCGTGCAGGTCGTGCATGACATGCCCGACGACCTGGTGGTGGAGATGAAGCTCGACAGCCGCAGCGCCGTGGTGGCCCTGACCCACGATCCCAAGCTGGACGACCTGGCGCTGATGGAAGCGCTCAAGTCGCCTGCTTTCTACGTGGGCGCCATCGGCTCGCGTTCCAACAATGCCAAGCGACGCGAGCGGCTGCTTGAGTTCGACCTGAGCGCCGAGCAGATCGAGCGCCTGCATGGACCGATCGGCATCTATATCGGCAGCAAGACGCCGTCCGAAATCGCCATCTCCATCCTGGCCGAAATGACGGCCGTGAAAAACGGCGTGGACTTGCCCGCGGAAGTCCGTGTGGCGCATGCCAAAGCCGCCATCCTGCAAGCGGCATCGGATGACGTTTGCGGCATAAGAACCGAGTAGGCTGGGAAAAACAGGCAGGGCTTGGCAAGCCCTGTTGAAAATTTCGGCGGTGCGAGGGGAACGGGCGGGTTGCCTCTCAACCCGTCGCCTGCTGTTGCGTGATCAATGTCGGCCGTGCGGCCGGCCGTTCAGAACAAATCGTTACGCTCTGCCTTTTGTTGCCGCAGATCTTCCAGCATCCGTCTTTCTTCTATGCGTTTGCGATTGATTGCAGCATGACGTTCCGCGCTCATGGGCGGCACCGTCATCAAGTCTTTCAAGCGTGCGGTGTTGTTGTAGTCCTTCCTGCGTGTGAGCAAGGGTACCTCCATCGATTCCAGCGAAGAAACTTGAATTCGGACAAGCATAGACCAAAAGCTGTCCTAAACGCCAGTCCGATTGTGAAAGCATGCTGCGTGCCGGAACGCGTCAAGACTTGAGCAGGCTCTGCGCCAGCGCAAACAACTTCAGCCGGCATTGGCGACCATCGAATCATCGCCGATGAAACGCTTGGCGGCGATGCATGTCCAAGCAGCACTATCGATCGCTGGCAATCAAAGACTGGAGCACACATGCCGAAGGAGAATTCATCCAGAAGCCCCGACCTGGAAGAAATCAATGAAAAACTGCGCAGGGATGTTCTGCGTGCCCTGGAGCCGCACGGTGCAAAGTCGGTCGATGAACTGTCCGACATGTCCGAGATCGAGCGCACCAAATGGTTGATCTGGAATCTTCACGAGCGCCTGGAAGACATCCGGCAAATGGAGCCCACCCTGATCGGCCAGGTCCTCTCCACTCAACTGAGCGTGTGCGACGGACAGTCGATGTGGAGCGAGAAGTGCAAGCTGGAGAAACGACTGGAGCTGCACTGCAAATGGTATTTGCAGCTCAATTATTCGGGACTGGAAACGGAGCAGTTGTACAACCTGGGCGAAGGGTGGACCAATCTGTTCATCGGCAATGAGCCGCCGGCGCATCCGGTCTTGCAGGCCGGGCAAAAAGCCTATCTGGATGCCGACCACGCGCTCTACCCCAACCAGCTGCTGCTTGACGGCTGGATCAGCGAAGGCGTGTGGCAAGAGATCAAGCCGCAGCTGTACAGCACCAACCCGGCTTGCCGGACCGACATTGTCATGCTGGACAATTACCTGTTCCCGATCCGGCGCGGGCATGAATTCGTCAGCGGTCCGGTCGGCGCGATCGGCATCACCAATATCGAATTCAGGAATTTTTCGCATCCCACCGAAAGGCGGCTGACGCGGCGCGAACCCAGGCAAAGGCCTTAGCAGCCCGCAGTCCGAAGCGCAGAAAAACGCAGACGAAAAAAAACGGAGTCCGAAGACTCCGTTTTTACCCTGTGGCGAAACGCCGCGATCAGGAAGCCGAAGCAGCCGAAGCCGAAGCTTTGGCTTTCTTCTTGGACTTCTTGGCCTTGGCTTTCTTGGCGGGCTTGGCGTCAGCAGCCGGAGCCGAAGCAGCGGCGGGAGCAGCAGCCGGAGCCGAAGCAGCAGCAGGAGCGGAAGCTTGAGCGAAAGCGCCGGTGGCGAAAGCAGCGGCGATCAGGGCAGCGATCAGTTTTTTCATAATGAGGTCCTCGGTCAGGTGGCGTAGAAACAAGGCATCTACGTACCCTCCTTAACGAGCCTCAAGGCAAGCTGTTGACACGGAAAAACATTTTTTTTGAATAAAAAAAGCCGGAGCGTGGCCTCCGGCTTTTGGCTTTGCATTCTGCCAATACGGGTTAATACATATGCTGGCCGCCGTTGATGGCGATATTGGCGCCGGTGAGGAATGCCGCCTCTTCCGATGCCAGGTAGGCCACCAGACCCGCCACCTCTTCCGGCTTGCCCAGCCGACCCATGGGGATTTGCGGAATGATCTTGGAGTCCAGCACTTCACGCGGAATCGCGGTCACCATGCGGGTGCCGATATAGCCCGGCGAAATGGTATTGACCGTCACGCCCTTGCGCGCCACTTCCAGCGCCAGCGCCTTGGTGAAGCCATGCATGCCGGCCTTGGCCGCCGAGTAGTTGGTCTGGCCGAAGGCACCCTTCTGGCCGTTCACTGAAGAGATGTTGATGATGCGACCCCAATTGCGCTCGGCCATGCCGTCCACCACGTGCTTGGTCATGTTGAAGACGGAATCGAGATTGGTGCGCAGCACCGCATCCCAATTGGTCTTGTCCATCTTCTTGAAAGTCATGTCGCGCGTGATGCCGGCATTGTTGACCAGCACATCCACCGGCCCCATCTCTTTTTCCACCACCGCGATGCATTCCTGGGCCGAATCGTAATCGGCCACGTCGCAGGGATAGGCGTGGAAGTTGAAGCCCTGTTCGCGCATGCTGGCCAGCCACTCCGGCGCTCGATTGTTGCCCGTCGAGTGCGTGGTGACCACCGTATAGCTCAGCGCCGCCATCTTGATGCAGATGGCTTCGCCCAGACCGCCCATACCGCCCGTTATCAATGCAATCCTGGACATGCTTATCCTCTCTCGAAAGGGAATGGAAACCGGGTCCTGCTCTTGTCACCGCTCCAGCGCCAGCGCAACGCCCATGCCGCCGCCAATACACAAACTGGCCAGGCCGCGCTTGGCATCGCGCCGGATCATTTCATACAGCAAGCTCACCAGGATGCGGGCGCCGGAAGCGCCGATCGGGTGGCCGATGGCGATTGCGCCGCCATTCACATTGATCTTGCTGGTGTCCCAACCCATTTCCTTGTTCACCGCCAGCGCCTGGGCCGCGAAGGCCTCGTTGATTTCCATCAGGTCGAGATCTTCATGGCGCCAGCCCGCCTTCTTCAGGCACAGCTGGGTGGCCGGCACCGGGCCCATGCCCATCACTGCCGGATCGACCCCGGCCGAACTGTAGGCGCGCACGCGCGCCAGCGGCGTCAGGCCCAGTTCGCGCGCGGTGGCGGCCGACATCATCATCACGGCGGCGGCGCCATCGTTGATGCCCGAGGCGTTGCCGGCCGTGACCGTGCCGTTCTTGTCGAACGCCGGGCGCAGCGCGGACAGGGCTTCGATGGTGGTGCCCGGCTTCACATATTCATCGGTATCGAAAGTGAAGCTGCCTTTTTTCTGGGGGATTTCCAGCGGCAGGATCTCATCGCGGAACTTGCCGGCTTTTTGCGCCGCCTCCGCCTTTTGCTGGGAAGCCAGCGCGAATTCATCCTGCTGCTGGCGCGAGATGTCGTATTTTTTTGCGACGTTTTCGGCGGTGACGCCCATGTGGTACTGGTTATAGACGTCCCACAGGCCGTCGACGATCATGGTGTCCACCAGCTTGCCGTCGCCCATGCGGATGCCCTCGCGCGAGTTGGGCAGCACATGCGGCGAGATGCTCATGTTCTCCTGCCCGCCGGCAATCACGATGCTGGCGTCGCCCAGCCGGATGGCCTGGGTCGCCAAATGGGTGGCTTTCAAGCCGCTGCCGCAGACCTTGTTGATGGTGTAGGCCGGCACCATGTCGGGCAGCCCGGCCTTGCGCGACGCCTGGCGCGCCGGATTCTGGCCGACGCCGGCGGTCAGCACCTGGCCCATGATGACTTCACTGATGCGAGCCGGATCGACCCCGGTGCGCTCGATCAAGCCGCGAATCACATGCGCGCCCAGATCGGAGGCGGGAATTTTGGCGAGTGAACCGCCGAACTTGCCGACCCCGGTCCTGAGGGCAGCCACGATAACCACGTCTTCCATGAGCGTCTCCTTTGAGCTTCCACGCGCGATGCAATTCCGGGACATGATAGTCCGTGTTGTGCGCTTAGACCATGGGGACGAAGGGTCTTGTGACCCGCTGGCAAGGCCAGATTCGAGGAACCAAGCGCGGCCCGGAGTTTTCTATCAGGGCTCAGTCATCACCCTCGAATGCTCCAATGAATACTGAACATTTGTCCGGGCTGACCAATGCCCTGTTTGCCTCGCAAATCGGCGCGGCAAACGCAGCCTTCGCCGCCGGCCTGAACGGCCTTGCCAAGCTGAATCATCTGAACGCGTCCACCGCCGCCGCCACCATTTCCGAAGGCCAGATCGTCTTGCAGGCGCTCATCGCCGCGCCGCAGTCGGAAGACTCGCTGGCCCTGATGCGTTCGCAATGGAAGCCGAACCTGCAAAAGGCGCTCGCTTATGGCCGCCATCTGAACGGCATCTCAAGTGAAGTGCAGGAAAACTTGCGCCAGGCAGCGCTGCAGCAGGTTGCCGCCTCGCGTGAACAACTGGAACAACTGGCCAGGGCGCGCATGGAAGGCGCCCCGCTACCGGCCGGCAGCCTGGAAACCCTGGCCAGCCTGGTCGATGGTCAAGCCACGCTGTTGCAGCAGATGGCTGAAGCCAATCGCCATCAATGCCAGGCCATGCAAGCCGGCCTGGACGCCCTGTTGGATCAGTGGCAGCAGCGCGCGGCCCAGGCTTGAGCGCGCCTGGCTGAGAAGGGGCGGAGAAGGCTAGAGCTGCTTGGTCTGGAAAGTATTGCAGGCGCTCACCTTCCCGCTTTCCAGACCGCGCTTGAACCAGCGCACGCGTTGGGCCGAAGTGCCGTGGGTGAACGAGTCCGGCACCACATAGCCTTGCGCCTGTTTTTGCAGCGTGTCGTCGCCAATCGCAGTGGCTGCATTCAAGGCAGTTTCCACATCGCCTGCTTCCAGGATGTTGCGCGCCTGGTCGGCATTCCTGGCCCAGACGCCGGCAAAGCAATCGGCCTGCAATTCCAGGCGCACCGACAGCGCATTGGCCTGGCGCTCGGAGCCGCCACGCCGCGCGCGATCGACTTGCTGCATGATGCCCATCAGGTTTTGCACGTGATGCCCGACCTCATGCGCAATCACATAGGCTTGCGCGAATTCGCCGGCGACATGGAAGCGCTGGCGCATCAGGCGGAAGAAACTCAGGTCGATGTACACCTTCTGATCGCCGGGGCAATAAAAGGGGCCGGTGGCAGTCTGACCCATGCCGCAGGCGGTCGGCGTCTGGCCGCTGAACAAGACCAGGCGCGGCTGGCGATAGCTGCTGCCGGCATCGCGAAAGATCTGTCCCCAGGTGTCCTCGGTGTCGGCCAGCACGGTGGACACGAAGCGCGCCGTCTGGTCGGAAGCAGGCGGCGGCTTGGCCGGCGCTTGCACATGGCTGGCGGGCGCCCCACCCGACAGCAGCGACAGCACCGTGCCCGGATCGATGCCAAAGAACAGCGAGGCCAGCAGCGCAATCACCACCCCGCCCACGCCCAGCGTGCCGCCCCCGATTGAAAAACCACCGCCGCCGCTGTCGTCGCGACGGTCTTCCACATTCTCGCTTTCGCGATTGCCTTCCCAGCGCATCGGATGTCCTCTTTCCTGCTTTCATCACATGCCCGGCGTGCCGCCAGGCAAGGGTTGAATCGAACTTTGCCTCGACTGCCGAAGTCGAATTTTTCCGCTCGACGCAAGGTCTCGCGGCGCCCATCTTGCCACACGCTTGCCGGTGGCACTGCTTGAAAATAATTCGAAGAGGTCAGGCATGAAATCGATTGTGACGCTGGCGCTTGCCAGCTCGATACTGTGTTGTCCGCCGCCTGCAATGGCGGATAAAACCGCGCCGGCTCCCGTCGCCAACGCCAAGCCGGATCTCGACCGTTCCGGTAAAACCCAGCATGGGAAAGCTTCGTACTACGCGAGGAAGTTTTCCGGTCGAAAAATGGCCGATGGCACGCCCATGAATCCCAAGGCCAGCATTGCCGCCAGCCGCAGCCTGCCGCTTGGGACCAAGGCGGAAATCGTCAATCTCGACAATGGCCGGCGGCATGAGGTGGAAATCCGCGATCGCGGCCCCTACGTCGATGGCCGCATTGTCGACGTTTCGCCGGAAGTCGCGAAGAAACTCGACATGACACAGGACGGCGTGGCTCGGGTGCTGGTCAAGCCGATCGAAGTGCCGCAGGCCGACGGTTCGGTCAAGGCCGGTACCGGCTCGAAGGACATGGCGGGCACCATGGTGGGGAGCTCAGGCACCAGCGGCAATCTGGTCAGCGCCCCGCAATGAGGCGCAGCCTGCCATGGGCCGGCTCAGCCGCTGCAGATGGCGCGCGCCTTGACCAACCAGACCTGAAGGTTGTCGTGCACGTCCTTGACGCTGAACGAGCAGCTTTCCTCCGAGAATAAAGCGCTCGATTCCAGTCGGCTCAGCAGGTCTTCCAGCACGGCGCCATAGCGTGGCGGCAATTCGGGTAGTCGCTGCGCGCTTTCGCGCCAGGTCTGGCACAGGCTCTCGACCTTGATTTCACCACGGTCAAAGGCAGCCAAGCTGGTCTCAAGGACCATCAGTTCCGACGCCATTTTCATGCATACGCTCACGTTAAAAATGTCCGCATGGTACGAATTCCTCATAGCAATTAGGAAAATTCCTACAAAGTTCGGAGCAATTCCTATAAATCACTTCAGCCAGCGCTGATTTTATTTCGGTTACCGAACGGACATACTGCACTCGTTCATTTGAAGAAATAACCCTGACGACAAACAACAGACCTGATCAAGATCGAACAACAGGAGGTTCCCGTGCTGGCCACCCAAACTACTTTGTCCTCTCCCTCGCGTACCGCTGCTGAAGCCGCATGGCAGCGCTCCGCCAAGCTATGGTCCAATCTGGCCGAAGTATGCGATCTGTTGCGCATCAGCTGCCCGGGCGCTTCGCTCGAATCCGATTTCGCGTTCCAGCATGTCCAATTCAAAAGCGGCCAACGGATCCACACCATCGGCCAGCCTTTCGACATGCTGTACATCGTCAATTCCGGTTTTCTGAAAACCGTGATGATCGACGAGTCCGGCAATGAGCAGGTGCTGTCCTTCCCGATGAAGGGCGACCTGTTCGGCATCGACGGCATCCACAACCGTCACTACACTTCCGAAGCGGTGGCCTTGTCCTCGTGCGACATTATCTTGCTGCCCTTCAAAAAATTCACCTCCCTCGGACGTTCGCACCCTGAACTGGAAACGGCGATCTACAGCGTGATGAGCCGTGAACTGGTGCGCGAACAAGCCATGGTCAGCATGCTGGGTTCGCTTTCCGCCGAAGCACGGGTGGCGCGCTTCCTGGTTTCGCTCTCGGACCGCTTCGGCGCCATGGGCTACTCCAACAAGGAATTCAATCTGCGCATGACCCGCCACGAGATCGGCAGCTATCTGGGCCTGACGCTGGAAACGGTCTCGCGCACCTTCTCCGCGTTCAACGAGATCGGCCTGATTTCGGTGGACCAGCGCGCCATCAGCATCAACGACATCAACGCCCTGCGCACCTTGCGCCGCCTGCCGCCTTCGCGCGCACGCGCCAAGCAGGCCGCGGCGGCGCTGGCGACCCAGGTGCCACCCGTGGCC
>JAEVZY010000326.1 GCA_023392035.1 Pseudomonadota bacterium
CTGCAACGCCGCTTTCTGCCGCGCAGGCTCCCAGGAAACGGGTGGCATAATGGGCGCCAATGACACTGCCGGTCGCGACCGGCAAACCTTGCGACCGGGAGGCGCGCAGTCCGCGTCCCGGCGGTCCAATGACGCCAAGATGATTCGCAAACTGCCCCCGCTCAATGCCGTTCGTGCTTTTGAAGTCGCCGCCCGCCATGTCAGTTTCACGCGGGCGGCCGAAGAACTGAATGTCACCCATGGCGCGGTCAGCCGCCAGGTGGCCCTGCTGGAAGACTGGCTGGGCAAGGAGCTGTTCCGCCGCTCGGCATCGCAACTGACCCTGACCGATGCCGGGCGCACCTACCTGGCCGAAGTCGGCGCCGTGCTCGACCGGCTGGCGGTGGCCTCGATGTATGTGAAAGAGCAGGCCACGCCCAGCGCCTTTCACATCAATGCGCCGCCCACCTTCACCATGCGCTGGCTGATTGCGCGCATGGCAAGCTTTCAACGCAAATACCCGGATGTGGAAATCCGCCTCACCACGTCGCTGGCGCCGGTGAATTTCCAGGAACATGGCTACGACGTGGCGATCCGCGGCGCCCATGCGCCGTTGGAAGGCTGCAGCTCGCTGCCCTTCATGACCGAGATCATCGCCGCGGTCTGCCATCCCGACCTGTTGCACGGCGCGCAACTGCTCTCGCCCAGCGACATCACACGCCACGCGCAGATCAGCTACGGCACCGAACCCTATTCCTGGAAGGACTGGATGGCCAGCCTGGGGTTGGAACACCTGCGCCCCGCTTCCACCCTGAAATTCGAGCAGATGTTTTTCGCGCTGCAGGCGGCACAGGAAGGCCTGGGCATCGTGCTGGTGCCCCTGTTCCTGGCGATCGACGACATCCTCGCCGGCCGCCTGTGCGCCCCCTTCGGCCTGCAAGGCGCCAGCAAGCGCCAGTACTACGCCAATTTCTCCACCGGCACCGCCAGCGTGCCGGTCGTGCGCGGCTTCTATGAATGGCTGATGCGCGAAGGGCGTGATACCGAGGAATCGATCAAGGCTTGGGCGGAGGGGATGGGGTGGAAGGTTTGATCGGACCTGCGCCTAGCGTTCGTCTCCCGGGGCAAGCCCGCCTACTGCGCCGCCTTCGCCTCCTATGCTCAGGAATTGCAGACGGGGCATCTTCTGAATAAGTTGTCCGAGTTCGAGGCAATCCTGAAGCCTCATCCTGGTGCCCAGTGTGATGGCGCAAAGCATCGGCGACTGTTCGGCCACCTGTTGCAAAGCTTTCCAATGTTGCTCGGTCAGGCTCTTCACGTTCAACGCAAGCGTTTCCAGCCCTTCCGACCGCCCCCCCACGAGCGATCTCGGCCAATACTTCGGCTTCCAGACTCGCGCTCCGTATCGTCAGGCTGTCCAGACGCAGGCCGGATGTGAGTGAGCTGAAGAATGAACCGGAAAGACAGTCATTGGTGGATAACACCAGCCGATTCAAGTGGGTACATCGGCCCAGTGCACGGCTGAGCTCCTCCGTGTCCCGATCGCTTTTGATATTCAATCGCAGTTCCTGCACCTGCTGGCAGTTTCGCTCCAGGCTGGCACAAAGTTCCTGCGATTGCGCCGGACTGTAGACCGCGGCGTTCAACAGTTGGGGCCAGACCGTCGGGAAAACTGGATCGATGCCGTAAAGCTCAATGGCAAGTTGGCGTCCGACCTCGGACTTCTTGTGGAATTCATACAAGGCACGACCCGCCAGCTCCCGCCATGGATGGAAGCGCGGCTCTTTACGCAGTTTCCTGACGATCTCGCGCAGGTGAGCACTGCCGAGACTCAAACTGCCCAAGTCGCGCATGGTTGAGGCAATGGGAAAATGCGGCGTCGGCTGACCTGGCCGCTTGAGAAAGGGGCTGTCCATGATCAGATAGCTCGCTATGACCTGCCACAGTTCATAAGGCAGCCTCAAAAGCGGATGCAAGACCGGCGATGAAAGTGGCGCGCACGCGCTTGTTGCTTGTGCACCGGGTCCAGTCTGCTGCGCGACGAGCTTCGGCACCTCATCAATGTCGTCATCACTGTCGCTGGGACGCGGCTTCTCGGGCGAGCACGTGTGCGGAGTACCGACTTTCATGGGGAGCTTCCTGCCTGGGTCATTCGCTAGTAGTGCCTTTTGCGACCTGCTGCTTTGCATACTCCTTGGTCGCACACTTGAATCTCCCTGAGTTGGTGGGAGGTCAAGAGAAGTTCAGGCCAGGGCAGGGAAAATCGGATGAGGGGGTCACGGATTCAGGACTTTGATTTGCGCGCAGCCAGCTTTGCCCGCCGATCAAGCAGCGCCTGATAGCGGGCATCGGCTTTCGCGATCTCCTCGCGCACCTGGGGCAGTCGCTTCTCCCGGAAGCGCTTCCATTGCGAACCGGTTTGCACCTTGATCGCTCCCAGGGGCAATGCAGACAAGACCTCGACGCTCCAATCATGGCGTACGGCTACCGCTGCGTCTTCAGCTGCAAAGCGGGCAATGCGTTCAATCGGCTTGAGCAATCCACGTGCGTCCACTCCAGCAGCCAGAAGTCGGCCCAGATCGATATCGACTGCCCACCAACCAACACTGCGTCGCTGGCGGCAATCTCGCGCAGCAGGCGGGCGACATCCTCTTTCAGCAGTTTGCTCATGAAGGCATGTCGCCCCAGGACACGATCTTCACCTCTTTGCCGTCGACCAGGCTCAGCGGCGAGAAACGGTCGGGAGAAACTTCCGTGCGACGCATTTGCTCGTCCAGCGCTTGTTGCCGGCCGCGGACGAAGCTTTCCCAGTTGCGTATGCGCCGGACTTCGCAATTCGAATTGCCCTCAAGCCGGCTAATCTGCAGCTGCAGGTCCAGGCCAAGTGCTCCCAAGATCGCCAGCAAGTTCGAGAACCGAATATCGCCGCCTTTGCTTTCAAAGCGGTTCAAGGATTCGCGCGTGATGCCAGCCCGCTGCGCAAGTTCGGCTTGTGAAAGCCCCAGGTCCTTGCGACGGGTCGTCACAGCATTGGCATATTCCTGGAGATTCATGTCCGCGGCCCCCTGTTTCGATGAGCCAAAATGTGACACAAACTTCACATCGCGGCAAGGGCCGGATACCTGCCCAATGCCCGAGCTTGGCGTTACGCTCGGCAAGCGTGGCAATGCCGGCGAAGCAGCTTTGAATCCTCCAGGCCATGCCCGCTCGATCGCAATGGGCCGGCGCCGCTTCCATTCACGCAGGTACACACCAGGTGCAGAGCGAATCAGACAGTCACCACCATGTCGCCGTACTTGCTCAAGGCGGCGTCGTGAGTCAGGAGCCGCATGGGCGTGACCAGCGCCTGGGCAATCAGGATGCGGTCGAACGGGTCTTGATGGTGGGGCGGCAGTTGCTCGACGGCCGTGGCGTGTTCCGCTTCGATCGCAAGAATGCGATATCCCGCCTCTTCAAACAGATCCAAAGCCTCGCTGCTGGTCACGGGCATATTGCTGCGAGCAAGGCTGCGCTTGATCGCGATCTCCCACAGGCTGGCTGCGCTGACCCAGATCGTGCTGCGTGGTGCGCAGATCAGGGTGCGCGCCTTTTGCGACAGCTTGGGACTGTCGGTGATTGCCCAAAGCGCCACATGGGTATCGAGCAGGAGGTTCAAAGCTTGCCGCGCTTGAAAAGGCGCTCAATCTTGTCATTGTCGCCATCGATGTCGTCCGGCACTTCGAAACGCCCTTTGGCGACACCGATGCGCTTGTCGGTGACCGGGCGTTTATAGGGAACGAGGCAGGCGACGGGACGTCCGTTGCGGGCAATGATGATCTCGCTCTCCTTTCCCTGTTCAAGTGCTTCGACCAGCTTGGAAAGCGTCGACTTGGCTTGCAGCATGTTGATTGGATTCACGTTGTTCCCTTGTCCTTGAAACTTAGTCTAGTCTGGCTAACCCCCGCCTGCAAGCGCTCGCCGCGGCTGGCTTGACGGTTCACAGCGGGCAAATGCCCCCAAAAGTCCAGGGGCTATTCGTGCAAAGGCAAAGTCTATAGACTATATTTCTGTCCACATTATCCTTCACCGGAGTTTCCTCATGTCCGCCCTCCCCACCGAAGCAGCCGGCGTCGTCTGGCCCACGGCCGATTGTTCGCGCGTGCCCTACCGCATCTATACCGATGAAGCGCTGTATGAGCGCGAGCAGAAGGAACTGTTCCGCGGTCCGATCTGGAATTTCGTCGGCGTCGAAGCCGAGATCCCGAACCAGGGCGACTACAAGACCACCTTCGTCGGCGATACCCCGGTGGTGGTGGTGCGCGATCATGACGGCAGCATCAATTGCGTGGTCAATCGCTGCGCGCATCGCGGCGCGACGCTGGCCTTCGACGGCTGCGGCAACAAGACCGACTTCACCTGCGTGTATCACAACTGGCGCTACGACCTGAAAGGCAAGCTGCAAAGCGTGGCCTTCCAGAACGGCATTCGGCGCGTGGGCGGCATGCCGGAAGACTTCGACATGTGCAAGCACAACCTGACCACGCTGCGGGTGGAGACCATCTGCGGCATCATCTTCGCCACCTTCTCCAACGCCACCCCGCCGCTGCGCGACTGGCTCGGCCCGCGCATGGTGGCCCACATGGAGCGCACCTTCTCGCGCCCGATCGAGATCCTGGGCACCTGCTCGCAAGTGCTGCACAACAACTGGAAGCTGTACATCGAGAACGTCAAGGACTCCTACCACGCCAGCCTGCTGCACACCTTCTTCACCACCTTCAAGCTGAACCGCCTGACCATGGATGGCGGCGTGTTCACCGAGAACAACGGCGGCAACCACATCAGCTGGTCCAAGCGCGAGACCGACCGCGCCGAAGGCACCTCCTATGAAAAAGCCGGCGAACTGCGGGCAATGAAGGATGACTTCACCCTGGCCGATCCCAGCCTCCTGGAAGTCTGGGGCGAGTACGAGGACGGCATCACCCACGCCATCCAGGGCATCTTCCCGACCTTCGTGGTGCAGCAGGTGCAAAACTCGCTGGCGCTGCGCCTGTTGGTGCCGCGCGGCGTGAACGAGTGCGAACTGTTCTGGATCCTGATCGGCTATGCCGACGACACGCCGGAAGAACGCAAGATGCGCCTCAAGCAAAGCAACCTGGTGGGACCGGCCGGCCTGGTGTCGATGGAAGACGGCATCATCGGCGAACTGGTGCAGCGCGCCATCAAGCGCGACACCGACAGGAACGCCGTGCTGGAAATGGGCGGCCGCAATGTCGAAGACCAGCAATCGCGCGTTTCGGAAGCGGCCGTGCGCGGCTTCTGGCAAGCCTACCGCGCCATCCTGGCCATCTGATTCGGAGCTGACGCATGAACGATAAATCCAAACAACCCGGCGTCGCCGCCGACTTCGCCCTCACCGCGCGCGTGGAACGCCTGATCACCGACTACGTCGACACCATCGACGAAGAACGCTATCGCGATCTGCCCGAATTCTTTGTCGAAGACGGCCTGTACCAGGTGATCTCGAAAGAGAACTTCAAGCGCAAGCGCCCGTTCGGCCTGATGTATTGCGACAGCCGCGCCATGCTGCGC
>JAEVZY010000339.1 GCA_023392035.1 Pseudomonadota bacterium
CCCCAGCACCTTCGGGCAGGAATATGAACCGGTTGCCCCCCGCGGCGGCCCGATGTTGAACACGGTGCAAGCCGGCGACACTTTGAGTTCCATCGCCAGGAACCTGTGGGGCAATGCCGACTGGTGGTACGTGATTGCCGACGCCAATGGCAGCAGCACCCTCACTCCCGGCCAGATCCTCAACATCCCCCCCAGGCCGACCGCGCTCTACAACAGCATCGATACCATCAAGCCCTACGATGCGGCATTGGCGATGGGCGACCTGAGTCCAACTGTGGCACCTCCTGCCCAGCATGGCGGCGGCTGCGGCGGCATGGGCGCGGCCCTGGCCATGATTGTGACCGTGGTGGTGGCCGCCATCACGCAGCAGTATTGGCTGGTGGAGGAAGGCATGGCGGCTGTCGAAACGGCAGGCGGAGCAGCGGAAGCTGCCGGCGAACTTGGGCTAGACACCCTGAGCGAGGCCACCCTGGCCGACATCGGCGCGGCGGTGCCGGGCGCAAGTCTGACCGCGACCACCCTGGGCGCCGCAGCCGGCTCAATCGCCGGACAACTCACCCGCATTGCAACTGGCGATCAGCACGGCTTTGATTGGAAGCAGCTGGGCCTGAGCGCGATCAGCGCCGGCATGAGCTATGGCCTCAGTGGCCTTGAATTGACGGGAATGCAGGCGGCCAACAAGGTGGCGCAGGCCGTCATCGCCAATGCCCTGACCCAAGGCATAGGCGTGGTCACAGGATTGCAGCAATCCTTCAACTGGCGCGCCGTGGCGGCCAGTGCTGCCAACGCCGGCGTCAACCACAGCACGGGCGGCTGGTTTGCAGACCAGTTCGGCGGCACGCCGCTGGGTGACTTCGGCGCGACGCTGGGTCTGGGATTGGCGGGCGGCGCAGCGGCGGCGGCGGCGCGCGGCGGCCGGATCAGTGTCGGGGAGGTGGCGTTGGATGCGTTCGGCAATGCCCTGGGCAGCAGCCTTGGCAGGGAAGCAGAAAGCGCTTCCGCGCCGGGGAGGAATGCTGAAATCGTCAGCGGCCCTGAAGCGGCCGATCCCGTATTGAACCCACCGATCTCAGCCGACGCCATTGCATGGCCGGGCAATGCAATTGTCCCGCCGGACGAGGCGGCGCCCGGAATCGACGGCGGCAGTATCGATTCCATCCTGCGCCGCCAGGGCATCGGCGATGGTTCCGGCTATTTCCTGAGCCAGCCTACTGCAGCAAGTGCCTGGAAAATGTTCGATGGCGACCGGGCCATGATGGGCGAGTTCAAGCGACTGAATGGCTTGGCGGATGCGGATTCCATTCGCGCCGACCGCTATTACAAAATGCCGATCGCAGGCGAGTTCGATGAAGCGGCGGCGCTGTCAGCACAAATCGGACAGGATCGACTGTGGCAAAGCAAGGCGCGCATCGAAGAGGTCCTGGCTCACGAGGCGGCGCGTAGCCAGAGTCGGAATCGGTACGATCCGGAGATCGCCAATTGGACCCGCATCGTCACTGATTCCATCGCCCGCACCGAAAGTATGCTGGATGCGAATTACGAGGCGTGGGTCATCCCGTACAACGCAGGAGTGGTCAAATACAACGAGAGCCTTCGACAACCATGGGTTGAAAGCCTGCCGGACGGAAAATATGCGGCCGAACTCTACACAGGCTGGGGTGGCGGGATTGAAATCGGCATCGCCGACGGCAAGATCAGTGACGTCAAGCTTCAAGCTGGATACGGGAAGGGCGCGCGGTTTGGCAGGATTGATGGGATCGCATCGGAAGCACTGCAGGGACGTGCAACGGCCTACAAAGCGGAGGTCGCGGGAGGGCCCTGGATCGCCTCCGCGCCATCCATGCCCAACGACCTCAGGTTCGGATTGGCCGCCACGGCAGGCGGTGCCTTACCCGGGTTATCCGCCGATTTGCTGAATGCATCCATGGGCTTCTCGACCGCGGCGTCGCATGTGGTCTACGGCCAGTTCGATCGTCCATCCATCGCGCTCGACCCAACCCAACTCTTGCGCCCATCGTCATGGAGACCCGAGCTGAGCAGCAAGCTGACTGTCGATCTGTCTTACACCTTCATCCAGCCCAAGCCGCTGGCCCTGGCGCCGCTGATTCGGCCGAAATGAGAGCAAGCGGCAAGGGGGGCGGCTGCCAAGGTGAGCCGCCACCTACCCCGCCCAAATCAGTAATTCGGCTTGCTCGCCGCCTTGGCGTAGTTCGCCACGCCGTCCAGGATTTCCTTGCGCGCATCTTCCACGCCATACCAGCCGTCCACCTTGACCCACTTGCCGGGTTCCAGGTCCTTGTAGTGCTCGAAGAAATGCTGGATTTGCTGCAGGCGCAGTTCGTTCAGGTCTTCCGGCTTGGTCCACTGCGAGTAGATGGACAGCACCTTGTTGACCGGCACCGCCAGCACCTTGGCGTCGCCGCCGCCTTCGTCTTCCATCTTCAGCACGCCCAGCGGACGGCAACGGACAACGACGCCCGGCAAGAGCGGGAAAGGCGTGATGACCAGCACGTCCACCGGATCGCCGTCGGCGGCAACGGTGTGCGGGATGTAGCCGTAATTGCAGGGATAGTGCATCGCCGTGCCCATGAAACGGTCGACGAAAATGGCACCGGATTCCTTGTCCACTTCATACTTGATCGGGTCGGCATTCATCGGGATTTCGATGATGACGTTGAAATCGTTCGGCAGATCGCGGCCGGTCGGGACTTTATTCAGACTCATGGTGCGTGGATCGAAGTGGAGTAATGGAAACGGAAACGGCCCGCGCATGAACGCGACTGGGCAAACCAGAGATTATAAAGGGTGTGTGAACCAAGCGTGACCCAGCCCGGTCATGCTTCGCGCTTTGAGGACGATGACGCCGGCGTTTCGCGCTTACAACTACAGCAGCGTCGCCAACGCACACTGCCGATAATGCGCGGCAGCCTCCTGCGGCTGATCCAGCGCCTCGTGCAATTGCGCAAGCTTCAAGTGCGCATCGCGCACCGTCTCGGCATCGCTGGCATGCGACAAGGCGGTTTCCAGGCAGCGCTGGGCGCGGCCCCAGAGTTTTTGCCGCAGGCAAAAGCTGCCCAGGGTGAGCGACAGTTCGGCATCGTTCGGATGCGTCGGCAGCAATTGCTCGGCGCGCTCGATCTGACCCAGGAGCGTCGGTGAGCCTTCCGCGCCGGCGGTGCTGCGCCACACGGCCACCAGGCGTTCATCCCATTCCGTGGCCAGCGATTTTTCGACGATGGCCGAAGCTTCTTCCTGCAAACCGGCCTGGACATGGGCGCGCGCACCGCGCAGGGCCACCGCCGGGCGCATGCGCTCCTCGGCCGGAATGGCGTACCAGGTGCGCCGCAAGGCGTCGGCGTCATGGCTGGACTCGGCCAGCATGCTTTCATAGGCCAGCTCGCGCAGGCGCAATGCCAGCGCCGGATGAATCGCATTGTTCTTTTCCAGGCTCTTCACCAGACGCAGGACTTCCGGCCAATTCTTGGCGGCCTGGTTGGCTTTGAGCGCCAGGCGCTGGGCGTGGATATGGCGGGTGCCAGTATTGTTCAGCTCGCGCACCGCATCCAGCGCTTCTTCCGGATGATGCTCGTCCACCAGCAATTCGATTTCCGTCACCAGGCGCGCAATGCGCATGCCCTCTTCCTCGGCCGCGCGCGACAGCCACAGCTGGCGCCGTTCGGGATGCCCAAGGCGATGCGCCGCGCGCGCGCCGACCAGGGCCGCCACTCCTTCATTCTCGGGAATGGCGCCGGCGCGGGTGGCGGCTTTTTCCGCCTGGCCGAAGCGGCCTTCGAACAAGGCCTTGAGCGCGTCGCGCAAGGCGCGGTTGGCTTCGCGTTCGCGCTTTTCGCGGCGGTAGCTGGCCACCTTGCCGGGCATCGCCTGGGCGCTGCGCAGCGCGCGCGCCAGGCCGAACAGCACCAGGAACAGCGCCGCCGTCAACAGCACGAACAGGTTGAGCGACAAATCCACCCGCCAGGGCGGATAGAAAAACACTACGTTGCCGATATTGAAGCGTGCCAGCACCGCCAGGCCAATGGCGGCGGCAAACAATCCCAGGAGCCAGAGAAAGAGTCGCATGAGGTCAGATCCGGGCTAGGGCTTGGCCTTGAAATTGCGCACCGCGTCCAGGCTGTCCGCCAGGGTCGGCATCTCTATCGACAGATTGCTGGCCTGCACCTGCTTCAACAGGGCCAGCGTGTTCTGGGTCTGTTTGGCGCGGGTGTCGAAGTAGCGGGCAATCAGGTCTTGCGCCGCGATCAGGTCGCTGCGGAAGGCCGGCTCGTTGCGCGACAACAGCGCCAGCCGGGCATTGAGCAGACGCAGCTTGAGGTTTTCACGGGCGAAGAAAGCCTGCGAGGGCGACATCAGCAAGGCGTCCGGCGTCTCGACATTGCGCACCCGGATCAATTGCCGGACCTCGTTCCACATCTCGCTGGACCAGCTGTTCCAGGCTTCCTGCAGATTGAGCAGCCAGGCCGGCCGGGCGCTGGCTTTCTCGCCAGCCTTGCGCTGGGCATTGCGCGGTTGCGCCGCCGGCAGCACCGGTTTTTCGTCGGACATCAGCGGCATGCTGTCGACCTGGCTGATGATGCTGTCCAGGCGCAGTGCCAGTCCGGTGAGGTCGACCACCGGCAAGGCCCGCAGCTTTTCCATGTCGCGCGCCAGGGCGCGGCGGATGGTGATGAATTGCGGCTTGTCGGAACGCGACAGGCGGGTGTCGGCATTCTGCAAGGCGATCAGGGCGCCGCGCACATTGCCGGCCAGCTGCAGTTGCTGGCTGGCGGTGGACAGCACCTGCTCGATTTCGGCCAGGGCCCATTCGTCGCGATTGCGCGCCAGTTCCTGATACAGCTGTTCCAGCGCCAATTGCTGGGTCTGTGCCTCCACCTGCTTGTTTTCCAGCACATTGACCTTGGCCTGGATTTCCTTGACCGTGTCCTGCACCGAACGCACCGCGGCCCGGTTTTCATTGTTGACCGAATCGCCGGCCTGCAGGCGTTGCGCGGTTTCGCGGCGCAGCTGGCGCAGTTCGCGATGTTCGCTCCACCAGGCCAGCAGCAACAGGGCCAGCAAGGCCAGCGGCACGATCAACAACAGGCGACGCCTCCAGCTGACTTGGCGGAGGCGCTGCATGGCACGGGTCGAAGTGAGGGGTGTCTCTTCCATTAGCGCAATTGTAGCTTGGCAAATAAGGCTTCGTCCCCGGATGCGCAGCGCAGAATGCGTGCAAATCCGAGTTCACGCGCGGTTTCTTCAATTCGGATGTGAGGAAGCAACAGTTCCTGCGCCAGCAGGCGCGCACGGTCCCCACCATCGCCGGTTTGGGCAGCCATTTCCATCAGGTTGCGCAGGGCTTCGGAGCTGGTGATGACCCAGATGCGCGGCTCTGCCAACAGGGCGTGCAATTGTTGGCGCCGGGTCTCGTCCATGGGCGGCGACTGGCGGCGGTAGGCCGCCACCAGCTCGACTTCGGCACCGGCCCGGCGCAGGCTGTCGGCCAACAGTTCACGGCCGCTTTCGCCGCGCAAGACCAGCACCCGGCGTCCCGCCAAAGCGGGCAAGTCCAGCACTTCAAGCAGGGTTTCGGAATCGCTGCGTTCGCGGTTGCGCGGACTGAAGATGCGGGTCGTTTTGGGATCGATGCCATGTTCCAGCAGGGCTTGGCGGCTGCCCTCGCCCACCACCGCAATGTCGACCCCGGCCGGCCAGGACGGCACATGGCGCAGGCTGCAGGCAATCGCATTCGGGCTGACGAAAGCCACCATCGCATAGCGCTGCAGTTGTCCAAGCGTCGCCAGCAGCAGGCTTTCATCGGCCAGCGGCAGGATTTCCAGCAAGGGAAAGGAGACGGCGTCACGTCCTGCCGCGGCCAGCCTTTGCAGCAGCGCCTGGCCCTGCTGCGCGGGCCGGGTGATGACAACCGTCTCAGCCATTCTGGGCGCAGGCGGCAAGAATCGATTCGGCATCCTGCGCGCGCAAGGCCGCGGCCAGTTGCAGGCCAAGCTGTTCCGGCTGGCTGGCCGGGCCTTGCACCGTGGCGCGCGCCACGCGCTTGCCGTCAGGCGTGGCGACCATGCCCGACAACTGCAATTGGTCGGCGCCAAGTGGGCTGGCATGCGCGGCCAGCGGCAATTGGCAGCTGCCGCCAAAGGCGCGCGACAAGGCGCGCTCGGCATGCACCGCGTTGGCGGTAGGAAGGTGGTTCAGGGGCGCAAGCAGTTGCAGCAGGTCGGCCCGCTCGGCACGGATTTCGATGGCCATTGCCCCTTGGCCCGGCGCCGGCAGGCTGTCGGCCGGATCGAGCACGGTGCGGATGCGCTGCGCCAGGCCCAGCCGCTTCAAGCCGGCTGCCGCCAGGATGATGGCGGCATAGTCGCCGCGATCCAGTTTCGACAGACGCGTGTCCAGGTTGCCGCGCAAGGGCTGGACCACCAGCTGCGGGAAGCGCGCCGCGATCAGCGCCTGGCGCCGCAAGCTGCTGGTGCCAACCACCGCGCCGGGCGGCAGTTGATCCAGGGCGGCATATTGATTGGAGACGAAAGCGTCGCGCGGATCTTCGCGTTCCAGCACGGCGGCCAGGGCAAAGCCTTGCGGCAGCTCCATCGGCACATCCTTGAGCGAATGCACCGCCAGGTCGGCCCGGCCTTCTTCCATGGCGACTTCCAGTTCCTTCACGAACAGGCCCTTGCCGCCCACCTTGGACAGGGTGCGATCGAGAATCTGATCGCCACGGGTGGTCATTCCGAGAATTTCCACCGTGGCCTGAGGATATAATTCCAGCAACCTGGCGCGAACATTTTCGGCCTGCCACATCGCCAGGCGACTCTCGCGGGAAGCGATCACAAGCTTTCCGGTGAATGGTGGCTTCAAATCGGCTTGCTTCAAAACAGACTCACAGGAATGGATGCACAAGACTCGCTGTTTGCACGCGCTGCGGTGACCGCGAGTCGCTTTGCACCAGCTCATGAAAGTCGAGGATTCTAACATGCAGCCCCGAGGCTCCCGGACGTCCCTCTCGCAAACGAGAGGTCTGTTGAAACCCTCAAACGCTCCTCCTCATGTCTGCATCCGTTTCAAGGCCGCGCACACGCGCCGCCGCAACTTCCCGTAGTTCCAAATCAGCCGCCGGCAAGGCCGTGGACGACGCGCTCAAGCAGGATATCCGCCTGCTTGGCCGTCTGCTGGGCGAAGTCTTGCGCGAGCAGGAAGGCGAACAAGTCTATGGCATGGTGGAAACCATCCGCCAGACCGCGGTTCGCTTTCGGCGCGAGGCCGATCCGAAAGCCGGCGCCGAACTCGACAAGTTGCTCAAGAACCTGTCGCGCGAACAGACCATCTCGGTGGTGCGCGCCTTTTCGTATTTCTCGCACCTGGCCAATATTGCCGAAGACCAGGACAGCAATCGCAGCCACCGCGCCGCCTTGCTGGCCGGCCAGGCGCCCGCTCCCGGCTCGATTGCCAATGCGCTGGCGCGCGCCGGCCAAAGCGAAACCGGCGCCGGCAGCGGCCGCCGGGTGCGCCAGTTCTTCGATGATGCCCTGCTGTCGCCGGTCCTGACCGCGCATCCGACCGAAGTGCAGCGCAAGAGCACGCTGGACGCCGAGAACGCCATCGCCGCCTTGCTGGCGGCACGCGCCCTGCCCATGACCGCGCGCGAACTGGCCGACAACGAATCGCAACTGCGGGCGCGCATCGCCACCCTTTGGCAGACCCGCATGCTGCGCTACACGCGCTTGACGGTGGCCGACGAAATCGAAAACGCCCTGTCCTGGTACCGCATCACTTTCCTGAACGAACTGCCGGCGCTGTACGACGATATCGAAACCGAGCTGGAGGCGCATTTCGGCCAGCGCGCCGCGCGCCTGCCGCTGACCCGGCCTTTCCTGCAGATGGGCAGCTGGATCGGCGGCGACCGCGACGGCAATCCGAATGTGCATGCCGACACCATGCAGCTGGCCCTGTCGCGCCAGGCCGGCACCATCCTCGAGCACTACCTGGAAGAGGTGCATGCGCTGGGCGCGGAACTGTCGCTGTCCACCCTATTGGTGGATATCAGCCCGGAATTGCAGGCGCTGTCGGAGCAGTCGCCCGACCAGTCTCCGCATCGGGCCGATGAACCCTACCGGCGCGCCCTGGCCGGCATGTATGCGCGCCTGGCCGCCAGCGCGCGCGCCATCGGCGCCGGCCATGTCTTGCGGCGCGAGGTGGCGTCCGCCCCGCCCTATGCGCACGCCAGCGAGTTTGCGGCCGAGCTGCAAGTGCTGGTGGATTCGCTGCAGGCGCATCACGGCGCAGCCATGGTGCGGCCGCGCCTGTCCCATCTGAAACGGGCGGTGGACATCTTCGGCTTTCACCTGGCGACGCTGGACTTGCGGCAAAGCTCGGACGTGCATGAACGGGTGTTGACGGAGCTGCTGCGCCGGGCCGAAGTCCATCCCGACTATCCCTCCCTGCCGGAGGCCGATCGCATCGCATTACTGCTGGAAGAATTGCAGCGGCCGCGCCTGTTGACCTCGCCCTGGATCAGCTATTCCGACGAAACCCGCAGCGAGCTGGGCGTGTTCGCCAGCGCGCGCGAATTGCGCCGGCGCTATGGCGAACGCGCCATCAGCAACTACATCATCTCGCACACCGAAACCGTGTCCGACCTGCTGGAAGTGCTGGTGCTGCAGAAGGAAGCCGGCCTGACCAGCATGTCGGAGAAGGGCAGGCCGGCCAGCGAGTTGATGGTGATTCCGCTGTTCGAAACCATCCCTGACCTGCGCCAGGCGGCCGTCATCATGCGCCAATACATGGCCTTGCCGCTGGTGCGCAGCATGGTGCGCGCGCGTGGCGACTTGCAGGAAGTGATGCTGGGCTATTCCGATTCCAACAAGGATGGCGGCTTCCTCACTTCCAACTGGGAGCTGTACCGCGCCGAACTGGGACTGGTGAAAGTGTTCGACGAAGCCGGCGTCAAGCTGCGCCTGTTCCATGGCCGCGGCGGCACGGTGGGACGCGGCGGCGGCCCCAGCCACGCCGCCATCCTGGCCCAACCGCCGGGCACGGTGAACGGCCAACTGCGCTTGACGGAACAGGGCGAAATCATCGCCTCCAAGTTTTCCAATCCGCAGATCGGGCGCCGCAATCTTGAACTGCTGGTGGCGGCGACGCTGGAAGCCAGCCTCTTGCCCAGTGGCGGCGCCAGCGGCAATGAAAAGCGCCTGCGCCAGTTTGAAGACGTCATGCAGGCACTATCGGAACGCGCATACGCCGCCTATCGCAGCCTGGTGTACGAGACGCCCGGCTTTGCCGACTACTTTTTCGATTCCACGCCGATTGCGGAAATCGCCATGCTCAACATCGGCTCGCGCCCGGCCTCGCGCAAGGCCACGCGCCGCATCGAAGACTTGCGCGCCATTCCCTGGGGCTTTTCCTGGGGCCAGTGCCGCTTGCTGTTGCCGGGCTGGTATGGCTTCGGCTCTGCCGTCACGGGCTGGCTCAATGAAGGCGACAGCAAACAGCGCAGCAAGCGCGGCGCGCTGCTCAAGGCGATGGTGAAGGAATGGCCCTTCTTTGGCGCGCTGATTTCCAACATGGACATGGTGCTGGCCAAGACCGACCTGGCCGTGGCTTCACGCTATGCCGATCTGGTGAAGGACAAGAAGCTGCGGCAATCCATCTTCAAGCGCATCGCCGCCGAGCATGAAAGTACCCTGGCTTGCCTGACCCTGATTACCGGCCAGAAGGAAAGACTGGTCTCCAACCCGGCCCTGGCGCGCTCCATCAAGAACCGCCTGGCCTACATCGATCCGCTGAATCACTTGCAGGTGGAATTGATCAAGCGCGGCCGGGGTCAGGTGGAAACCGGGGCCGAAGGTGAGCAGCGGGTGCATCGGGGCATCCACTTGTCGATCAATGGCGTGGCGGCGGGATTGCGCAATACGGGTTGAGGGCCGCGTGGCGGTGCCGTGATGTTGTTCGATACGACAATACGGCGCCGCCATTGTGCTTCACGCGGGGACCAACTCCAGCCTGATCCGCTTCCCCAACGCTTGCGCCGCGCTCGCCAAGGTGGTGAGGGTCAGGCTGCAGTCGTCTTCATCGAGCAGGCGATTGAGTGCCGCGCGACTGGTCTGCATTTTTTTCGCAAGCGCGGTTTTATTCAAATTCTGCGCTTGCATCTCCTGCGCAATCTGCCAGGCAATCACACGCTTGACGGCGACGGCGGTTGCCCCTTGCAGCAGTCCTTCGTCTTGCAGAAAATCCTCAAGACGCGAGCCCACGTGTTGCCTGTTCCTGGCCGGCTTTTCCGCCGCTAGCGCGTGCTCCAAAGCGTCTTCATGCGCTTTCTTGCGAGCGCCAATTCTTCTTTTGGTGTCTGGTTTGACTTCTTGATGAACCCGTGCAGCAGGATCATTTCCCTGCCGCCCACGGTGAACAGGATTCTTGCGATCCGATTTGGCAGTGTCACTCTTGCTTCCCATAACCCCGACTCCATTTTGCGCACCAGCGGCATTCCTAGCGGCCAACCGATTTGAATCGTACGCAGTTCTTCACCAATAGTCCTTTTTTCCAGCGCAGGTAGTGATCTGAGCCACTCCAGCACCGGCTCACTTCCGGAAGCCGAGCGATAAAAAACCACGTCAAGAGCTGGCTCAAAACTTGGGCCGATCGTACCATTTTTGGTACGCATTTGCAAAGCGACGTCCGCAGCCTTTTCAGTCTTTTCCTGCATGCATATGGCCTCCGGTCAGATTCTCCGCCCGCGCGCTGAGTAGCGGACGCCGCAACCGGGCTCATACAGGCGACCAAGCGCCCTGCTTTATAATCCCGCCATTCACCGGATTCCATCATGACTGCACAACTCTCCAAGAAGGGCGAGGCCTGGTCGGCCCGCTTCTCCGAACCCGTTTCCGACCTCGTCAAGCGCTACACCGCTTCGGTTTTCTTTGACAAGCGCCTGGCGCAATTTGACATACAGGGTTCGCTGGCCCATGCCGAGATGCTGGCCGCGCAAGGCATCATTTCCGCGGTCGACCTGGCCGACATCCAGCGCGGCATGGCCCAGATCAAGTCCGAGATCGATGCCGGCAAGTTCGAATGGCTGCTCGATCTGGAAGACGTGCATCTGAATATCGAAAAGCGCCTGACCGAGCTGGTGGGCGATGCCGGCAAGCGTCTGCACACCGGCCGTTCGCGCAATGACCAGGTGGCAACCGACATCCGCCTCTGGCTGCGCGCCGCCATCGACGACATCAGCGGCCTGCTCCGGGATTTGCAGATTGCCCTGCTGGATCTGGCCGAAGCCAATGCCGAAACCATCCTGCCCGGCTTCACCCACATGCAGGTGGCGCAGCCGGTGACTTTCGGTCACCACATGCTGGCTTATGTGGAAATGTTCAGCCGCGACGCCGAGCGCATGGCGGATTGCCGCCGCCGTGTGAACCGCCTGCCGCTGGGCGCGGCGGCCCTGGCCGGCACCACTTTCCCGATTGACCGCGAACGCGTGGCAAAGACTTTGGGCTTTGAAGACGTTTCCCGCAATTCGCTGGACGCGGTATCGGATCGCGATTTCGCCATCGAATTCTGCGCGGCGGCGGCGCTGGTGATGACGCATATCTCGCGCATGTCGGAAGAGCTGGTGATCTGGATGAGCCCGCGCGTGGGCTTCATCGACATTGCCGACCGCTTCTGCACCGGCTCATCGATCATGCCGCAAAAGAAAAACCCCGACGTGCCGGAACTGGCGCGCGGCAAGACTGGCCGCGTCAACGGCCACCTGATTGCACTCTTGACCCTGATGAAAGGCCAGCCGCTGGCCTACAACAAGGACAACCAGGAAGACAAGGAACCCTTGTTCGACACCGCCGACACCGTCATCGACACCCTGCGCATCTTCGCCGACATGGCGCGCGGCATCACGGTCAAACCCGATGCGATGCGCGCGGCCGCCCTGCAAGGCTATGCCACCGCCACCGATCTGGCCGACTATCTGGTGAAGAAAGGCATGCCCTTCCGCGACGCCCACGAAGCGGTGGCGCGCGCGGTGCGTGCCTGCGATGAACTGGCCTGCGACCTGGCCGACCTGCCGCTGGAAAAACTGCGCGAGTTCTCGGACTTGATCGGGGAAGATGTGTTTGCGGTGCTGACCCTGGAAGGCTCGGTGGCGGCGCGCGATCACATTGGCGGCACGGCCCCCAAGCAAGTCAAACAGGCGATTGCCCAGGCCCGCAATCGTCTCTGATTCTCAGGCCGGGTGCGCGACCCGGCCGGCTTCATCATGGCGAGCGGGCTTCCCCGCTCGCTTCAATTCCCCGCAACCGTCATGCTCTCGATCAGGATCGACCCGGTCTGCTTGGTCCCGCGCACGATGCTGTCTTCGCCGATCGCCACGATCTGGCGGAACATCTCTTTCAGGTTGCCGGCGATGGTGATCTCTTCCACCGGGTATTTGATCTGCCCGTTTTCCACCCAGTAGCCGGAAGCGCCGCGCGAATAATCGCCCGTGACGTAGTTCACGCCCTGCCCCATCAACTCGGTCACCAGCAAGCCCGTGCCCAGCTTCTTCAGCATGGCGCGAAAATCGTCGTTGGCCGCAGCGAGGGTCGACCGCAGATGCAGATTGTGCGAGCCGCCCGCATTGCCGGTGCTCTTCATGCCCAGCTTGCGGCCGGAGTAGGTGGACAGGAAATAGCCCTGCACCACGCCGTCCTTCACCACATCGCGTTTGGAAGTACGCACGCCTTCTTCGTCAAATGGCGCGGAGCCGACGCCGCCCGGAACATGCGGGTCTTCGCTGATCTGCACATGGTCGGCGAATACCTGCTGTCCCAGCGAATCGAGCAGGAAGCTGGACTTGCGGTACAGCGCGCCGCCCGACACCGCCTGCACGAAGGCGCCCAGGAGACCCGCCGCCAGCGGCGCCTCAAACAGCACCGGGCATTTGCGGGTGGACAGTTTGCGCGCATTGAGCCGGGCCAGCGCGCGCTCGGCGGCATAGCGGCCGACCGCCTCCGGTTCGGACAGCTTCTGCGGATCGCGCGCCGAGCTGTACCAGTCGTCGCGTTGCATATTGCTGCCGCGGCCGGCGATCGGCGCAACGGAGAGGCTGTGACGCGAATATGGATAGCCGCCGATGAAGCCGCGCGTATTGGCGGTGACGAAGTGCGACTGCTGCGCATACACGCTGGCGCCTTCGCTGTTGCTGATGCGCTTGTCGACCGCGAAAGCAGCCGCTTCGCAGCGCTGCGCCAGCGCCACCGCCTCCTGGGCCGACAGCAACCACGGATAGCACAGCGCCAGTTCGCGCGGCGCGCGTTCCAGCATGTCTTCCTCGGGCAGGCCGGCGCAATCGTCGGCGGCGGTGAAGCGGGCGATGTTGTAGGCAGCCTCCACCGTATCGCGCAAGGATTTTTCGGAAAAGTCGGAGGTGCTGGCATTGCCGCGCCGGATTTCACCCTCCTTGCCGAGCAGGACCGTGACGCCGATGCCCTTGTCCTTGTTCTGCTCGATGGTTTCGACCTTGCCGCGCCGCACCGATACCGACAGGCCATTGCCTTCGCTGACCTCCACCGCCGCATCGGTGGCCCCTTTTTCCTTTGCGAAACGCAAGACGTCGCGGGCGATTTGCTGCAGGGCTTCGTGGGTATAGCTGAAATTGGCGTCTTTGGCGTCGTTCATTGGGGGCTTGGGTTGGGTCGTGACTCAATCGCGGTATGATAGCAGCCGTTCAAATCAGCATTGCCCGGCCGCTCGCGCAGTTCTTGGCGGAGGCCAAGCCTTATTCATCACCATGCCCAATTCCAACCGCGGCAACACCGGTTTCCAATCCAGCGAATTCGAAGAGCAATACGATCGCCCCTCCAAGTCGCAGCTCAAGCGCGAATCGACTGCCCTGCAAAAGCTGGGCGAAGAGCTGGTCAACGAAGCGCGCGAACGCGTGCTGCGCGTACCCATGCCCGACGAGGTGCGCGACGCCATCCTCGAATGCCAGCAGATTCGCGACCATGAAGGCCGGCGCCGCCAGATGCAATATGTCGGCAAGCGCATGCGCAGCCTGACCGAAGACGAAGTGGCGGCCATCCGCAAGACCATCGACAGCTGGCGCGGCACCTCGCGCGCGGAGACCGCCGCCCTGCATGCGCTGGAGCGCTGGCGCGATCGCCTGATCGCCGACGACCGTGCGTTGACGGCCCTGCGCGACCAATATCCGCAAGTGGACATGCAGCAATTGCGCACGATGATCCGCAATGCCCGCCGCGAGCAGGCCGAAAGCAAACCGCCCAAGGCCTATCGCGAAATCTTCCAGTTGCTCAAGCAATTGCAGCAGGAGTCCTCCGCCGGCGCAGGGCAAGAGCATTCCGAACAAGACCAAGACGAAGACGAAGACCATCAAGCATGAAACCGCAACGCAATCATCCCGACGAACTGGTGATCGGCCTGGTCTCCATTTCCGACCGCGCCTCCAGCGGCACTTATCAAGACCAGGGCTTGCCGGCGCTGCAGGAATGGTTCTCGCAGGCGTTGACCAGTCCCTGGCGCATGGAAACCCGCCTGATTCCCGACGAGCGCGACGCCATTTCCGCGGCCCTGATCGAGCTGGTCGATGTGCATGGCTGCGATCTGGTGGTGACCACCGGCGGCACCGGCCCCTCGCGGCGCGACGTCACGCCGGAAGCAACCCTGGCGGTAGCCACCAAGGAAATGCCCGGCTTCGGCGAACAAATGCGCCAGATCAGTTTGAACTTCGTGCCGACCGCGATTCTTTCGCGGCAAGTGGCGGTGATCCGCGAGAGCGATGATCACGCCGCGCTCATCATCAACCTGCCCGGCCAGCCGAAGTCGATCCGCGAAACCCTGGAAGGCTTGCGCGACAAGGAAGGCAAGAGCAGCGTCGGCGGCATTTTCGCGGCGGTACCCTATTGCAT
>JAEVZY010000353.1 GCA_023392035.1 Pseudomonadota bacterium
GGCCAAGTCCGCCCCCGGCGCCGCCGCGCCGCTGGTGCGGGTACGCGCCGACGTGCTGGATCGCCTGGTCAACCAGGCCGGTGAAGTGTCCATTGCCCGTTCGCGCGCCGAGACGGAAATCGAAGGACTGCGCCATTCGCTGTCGGACCTGACCGAAAACGTGGCGCGCCTGCGCACCCAGTTGCGCGAAATCGAAATCCAGGCCGAGTCGCAAATGACTTCGCACATGGCCTCCGCCAATGAGCGCGAATTCGACCCGCTGGAATTCGACCGCTTCACCCGGCTGCAGGAACTGACGCGCATGATGGCCGAGAGCGTGAGCGACGTCGCCTCCCTGCAAGGCAGCCTGACGCGCACCCTGGACAATACCGGCGCCGCGCTCAACAACCAGGCGCGCCTGACGCGCGACCTGCAGCAGGACCTGATGCGGGTGCGCATGGTGCAATTCGGCAGCATCGCCGAGCGCCTGTATCGCGTCACGCGCCAGGCAGCCAAGGAAACCGACAAGCGCATCAACCTCGATTTGCGCGGCGCCAGCGTCGAGCTGGATCGCGGCGTGCTGGAAAAAATGGTGGGCCCGTTCGAGCATCTGCTGCGCAATGCAATCGTGCACGGCATCGAAACGCGGGCCGAACGCAGCGCCGCCGGCAAGTCCGAAATCGGCGAGATCCAGGTGGAAGTGCGGCAGGAAGGCAATGAGATCGTCCTGCAGTTTGCCGACGACGGTCGCGGCCTGGACCTGGGCCGCATCGACGCCAAGGCGCGCCAGCTCGGCTTGCTGGCCGAGGGCGCATCCGCCAGCGAAGGCGAATTGCGCGAACTGATTTTCCATCCCGGCTTTACCACGGCCGAACAGGTGACGGCCTTGGCCGGACGCGGCGTCGGCATGGATGCCGTGCGCTCGGAAGCGGCGGCGCTGGGCGGTCGGATCGAAGTGCAAAGCGAAGCCGGCCGTGGCGCGCGCTTCCTGGTGCGCCTGCCCTTGACGCTGGCCGTGACCCAGGTGGTGCTGCTCTCCGCCGGCGGTCGCACCTATGCCGTGCCTTCGGTGCTGGTGGAGCAGGTGCAGCAGTTGAAGTCGCAGCCGCTGGCGGCCGCCTACAACGACAATGGCCTGGCCTGGCTCGGCCAGCGCGTGCCGCTGCACTATCTGCCGGCCTTGCTGGGCGATGCCGGCGCGGCGCCGGTGACCCAGCAATACTCGCCGGTGGTCATCATGAAGAGCGGCCAGGAGCGGGTCGCCATCCACGTCGATGAAGTGGTGGGCAACCGCGAGGTGGTGGTCAAGAACATCGGGCCGCAGTTGTCGCGCCTGGCGGGCGTGGCGGGCGCCACCGTGCTGGGTAGCGGCGAGGTGGTGCTGATCCTGAACCCGGTGCCGCTGGCGGCGCGTGCCGCGCTCCAGCCTTTGCGCGCACCGCGCATTCTCGATTCCAATGCGCCGCAGGACATGGGCGCGGTGGCCGAGATGAAGGGCGCGGGCAGCGCTCCGGTGCAGGGCTTGCGCTCGCAGGCGGTGGTGATGGTGGTGGACGATTCGCTGACCGTGCGCCGCGTCACCCAGCGCTTGCTGGCGCGCGAGTCTTATCAGGTCGTGCTGGCCAAGGATGGCGTGGAGGCGCTGGAGCAACTGCAATCCATTACGCCGGACGTGATGCTGGTGGACATCGAGATGCCGCGCATGGATGGCTTCGATCTCACGCGCAATGTGCGCAGCGATGTCCGCACGCGCGACATTCCCATCATCATGATTACTTCGCGCACCGCTGCCAAGCATCGCAACTATGCCCTGGAGCTGGGGGTGAACGAGTATCTCGGCAAGCCTTACCAGGAACTGGAGTTGCTGGACCTGGTGAAGGGGTTTGTGGCGCAGAAGGCGGAGAGCGCTGTTTGACGGCTGGTGCTTGTCTGGTTTTGTTTTGGCCTGCGGCCGGCTTGTGGTTGTGAAGCGGGGTAGCCCCCCGCGGGGCCTCACTTTGTTCTTGTCGCGCCAAGAAAAAAGTAAGCAAAAAAGAAGGCGCTAAAGACCATTTGGCCAGTGGTTTTTGCTGGACAACCTGCCCTGCAGCTGCAGTCTTGCGGAGTGCGCACTCGGCCAGTACGGCCAGCCTCCTTGCGCGCTTCTGTACCCTGGTCCGTTCAGTCCCACGAGAATCGTTTCGCTTGCGCATCGCTTTGCTCGCGCCCTTGGTCGCTGCGGAGTGGGGGCTTGGGCAAAACTGCTAGAATCGCGGCCATGTCTTCGTCCAAATCCCCTCACGATTCCCCGGACGCTTCCGCTGGCGATTCCACGCCTGCCATGCAGCTGGCGGACCATTTCCTGATTGCGATGCCCTCCATGCTCGACCCGGTTTTCGGCGGCACGGTGGTCTATGTTTGTGAGCACAATGATAACGGCGCGCTTGGCTTGATCATTAACAAGCCGACCGACATGACGCTGGATGTGCTGTTCGAGCGGCTGGACCTGAAACTCGAAATCCAGCCGGCGCCCGAGCGGGACGGGCCGTCCACCATCCTGTTCGGCGGACCGGTGCAGGTCGAGCGCGGCTTTGTGCTGCATGCGCCGCATGGCAGTTATTCGTCCACCATGCGCGTCACCGACGAGGTGGTGCTGACCACTTCGCGCGACGTGCTGGAAGCGGCGGCGGCCGGCAGCGGGCCGGCGCGCATGACGGTCACCCTGGGCTGCGCGGGTTGGAGCGCCGGCCAGCTGGAAGAGGAAATCGCCCGCAACGGCTGGCTGACGGTGCCGGCCGATCCCGCCATCATTTTCGATCTGCCCCTGCAGGAACGCTTCACGGCGGCGCTCAAGCTGCTGGGCATAGACCCTTACATGCTGAGCGGCCAGGCCGGGCATGCATGAATCTTGAAAACCTGCATCGCCTTTGATTTCGGCTTGAAGCGCATCGGCGTGGCGCTGGGCAATACCCTGGTTTGCCATGCGCAGCCGCTGACCGTGATTGAAGAGGCCACCAATGAAGGCAAATTCCAGGCAATTGAAAGCCTGCTGAAAACCTGGCAGCCGGACCTGGCGGTGGTGGGACTGCCGCTGCATCCGGATGGCGCCGAGCACGAGATGACGATAAGATGCCGACGCTTTGCCAACCAGTTGCACGGCCGCTACGGCCTGGAAACCGTATTGGTGGACGAACGTTACAGCTCGGCGGTGTTGTCCGGGCGCCGCGGCGAACGCATCGATGCGCAGGCAGCCGCGCTCATCCTGCAACAGTACTTTGACCAACATGCCCAATCCTGATCTCAACGCCGAAGCGCTGTACCGGCAGTTGGCCGAGCGCGTCAAAGCCGCGCTGGCCGGGCTGCCCGATGCGGCCATCGTCGGCATCCATTCCGGCGGCGCCTGGCTGGCCGAGCGCCTGGCCGAAGAGCTGAACCTGAAAGACCGGCTCGGCTTCATCGATGTGTCCTTCTACCGCGACGACTTCGCCGAGAAAGGCTTGCATGCCCAGGTCAAGCCGACCCAGATCGGCTTCCCGGTGGATGGCGCGTCCATCCTGCTGGTGGACGATGTGCTGTACACCGGGCGCACCACGCGCGCCGCAATCAATGAATTGTTCGACTATGGCCGGCCCGAGCGGGTGATGCTGGCGGCCCTGGTCGATCGCGGCGAACGCGAATTGCCGATCGCCGCCGACTTTGTCGCTGCCAGCGTCAGCCTGCCGCCGGGCCAGTCGCTGGTCTTGCAGCGCGCTGAAAACGGCAGCCTTTCCTTCACGCTAGACCATGCATAATCCGCAACTGAACAAGAACGGCGAGCTGCAACACCTGCTCACCATCGAAGGCCTGCCGCAGGCGGTCATCACCCGCATTCTGGATACCGCTTCCACCTTCGTCAGCATCGGCGAGCGCGAAGTGAAGAAGGTGCCGCTATTGCGCGGCAAAAGCGTGTTCAATCTCTTCTTCGAGAATTCCACGCGCACCCGCACCACCTTTGAGATCGCCTCCAAGCGGCTGTCGGCGGATGTCATCAACCTCAACATCGCCGCTTCCAGCACCTCCAAGGGCGAGTCGCTGCTGGACACCATCGACAACCTGTCGGCCATGCATGCCGACATGTTCGTGGTGCGCCACGCGCAATCCGGCGCGCCCTACATGATCGCGCGCCATCTGTCTGAAACCAACCAGTCGCATGTGCACGTGGTGAACGCCGGCGACGGCCGCCATGCCCATCCGACCCAGGGCTTGCTGGACATGTACACCATCCGCCACTACAAGAAGGATTTTTCCAACTTGCGGGTGGCGATCGTCGGCGACATCCTGCACAGCCGGGTGGCGCGCTCCGACATCCATGCACTCACCACGCTGGGCGTGCCGGAAGTGCGCGCCATCGGACCGCATACCCTGATGCCGGGCGGCCTGGAACAGATGGGCGTGCGCGTCTTCACCGACATGAACGAGGGCCTGAAAGACGTCGACGTCATCATCATGCTGCGCCTGCAGAACGAGCGCATGAGCGGCGCGTTGCTGCCTTCGGCCCAGGAGTTCTTCAAAAGCTGGGGCCTGACCCCGGAACGGCTGGCACTGGCCAAACCGGACGCAATCGTCATGCATCCCGGTCCCATGAACCGCGGGGTGGAAATCGATTCGGCGGTGGCCGACGGCTCGCAGGCAGTGATACTGCCGCAGGTGACCTTCGGCATCGCGGTGCGCATGGCGGTGATGAGCATACTGGCAGGGAATTGAGGCAATGAAGCTTGAGATCGTGAATGGCCGCGTGCTCGACCCGGCCAATGGCGTGGACCAGAATGCGACCCTGTATGTCGCCGACGGCAAGGTGGCTGCGCTGGGCCAGGCGCCCGCCGGCTGGAAAGCCGACAGCAGCATCGATGCCGCCGGCATGCTGGTGCTGCCGGGACTGGTGGACCTGTCGGCGCGCCTGCGCGAGCCGGGCTATGAGTACAAGGCCACGCTGGAATCCGAATTGCGGGCGGCGCTGCAGGGCGGCGTCACCAGCCTGGTCTGTCCGCCGGACACCGATCCGGTGCTGGATGAGCCGGGCCTGGTGGAAATGCTGACCCACCGCGCGCGCCAGTTGAACCAGGCGCATGTGTATCCGCTGGGCGCGCTGACCATGGGTCTGAGGGGCGAAGCCCTGACCGAAATGGCGGAGCTGACCGACTCCGGCTGCATCGGCTTTTCGCAAGCCGATCACGCCATCACCGACACCACGGTGCTGCTGCGCGCGCTGCAATATGCCAAGACTTTCGGCTACACCGTCTGGCTGCGGCCGCAGGATGCCTGGCTGGGACGCAATGGCGTGGCCCATAGCGGCGCGCTGGCCTCGCGCCTGGGCCTGGCCGGCGTGCCGGTGATGGCCGAGACCATCGCCCTGAACACCATTTTCGAACTGGTGCGCGCCACCGGCGCGCGCGTGCATCTGTGCCGCATTTCTTCCGGCGCCGGCATCGAATTGATCCGCGCGGCCAGGAAAGAGGGCTTGCCCATCAGCTGCGACGTCGGCGCCCACCATGTGCACATGACCGACATGGACATCGGCTTCTTCGATCCCAATGCGCGCCTGGTGCCGCCGCTGCGTTCGCAGCGCGACCGCGATGCCATACGCGCCGGCCTGGCCGATGGCACCATCGACGCCATCTGTTCCGACCACACGCCGGTGGATGACGACGAAAAGCTGCTGCCCTTCGGCGAGGCGTCGCCCGGCGCCACCGGCCTGGAGCTGTTGCTGGCCCTGGCGCTGCGCTGGAGCCAGGAAGGCGCGAGCCTGTCGCAAGCGCTGGCCAAGGTCACCAGCGAACCGGCGCGGGTGCTGGGCCTGGCGGCCGGCCAGCTTGGCGTGGGCAGTGACGCCGACATTTGCATCGTCAATCCGCAGGCGCGCTGGAAAGTGGAGAAGGGCGCCCTGGCCAGCCAGGGCAAGCACACGCCTTTCCTCGGCTATGAATTGCAGGGCCAGGTGCAGATGACCCTGGTCGGCGGCCAGGTGATGTATCGCCGCCAGGCGGCCTGATTTGCTGCGCGCCTGGCATTTGCTGCGGCTGGTGGTGCACCTGCTGGCCGGGCTTCTGACTTGCGCCCTGGTGTTTCCCCTGGTCGGCGCCGCCGGCCGTGAAGGCCTGATCCGGCGCTGGTCGGCACGCCTGCTGGCGATCTGCGGCGTGAGCGTGCGCACCATCAGCCGCGCCGACACGAACGACCGGGAGCCGGCGCTGATCGTCTGCAATCACATTTCGTGGCTGGACATTTTCGTCATCAATGCGCGCCAGCCTTGCCGCTTCGTGGCCAAGTCCGACATTCGTGGCTGGCCACTGATAGGGTGGTTATGCGAGCAGGCGGGCACGGTCTTCATCGCCCGCGGTCGCCAGCGCGAGGTGCGGCGCATTTATCAAGGACTGGTGGAAAGCGCCCGCGCCGGTGAACGGGTGGCTTTTTTCCCGGAAGGCACCACCGCCAGCCAGGGGGCCTTGCTGCCCTTTCATGCCAACCTGTTCGAAGCCGCGATCGAGGCGGAAATTCCGGTGCATCCGTATGCGATCCGCTATCTGGATCGGCAGGGGACATTTCATGCGGCGGCCGAGTTCATTGGCGATACCACTTTCGTGCAAAGCATCCTCAGCATCCTGGCCCATCGCAACCTGGTGGCCGAAGTGATGCTGCTGCCGCCGATTACCAGCCAGGGCGCGCATCGGCGCGAGCTGGCCGATCAGGCGCGGCAGGCGATTGCACTAGCCCTGGGCGCGGATCCGCTCAGCCCGGACGCTGCGCCTGTTCGCAGCTCACCTGCACCAGGGCGCGGTCAGACAGCCTGAGGGCGGTGAGCTGTCCGCCCCAGACACAACCGGTATCCAGCGCCAGCACGTCTTCGCGCAGCATCAGGCCGAGAGTCGACCAGTGTCCGCAAATGATGGGCGTGCCGGCCGTGCGCCGGCCGGGAATGTCGAACCAGGGATGAAAGCCGGGCGGCGCCGAGCCCGCCGCTTCCTTGGTCTTGAAATCCATGTGGCCCTGGGCATCGCAAAAGCGCAGCCGGGTCAGGGCATTGACGATGCAGCGCAGGCGGTCCGGGCCGGTCAGGCTGTCATCCCAGCCGGTGGGCGTGTTGCCGTACATGTGATGCAGGAAGTCCAGCCAGTTGGGGCCCTGCAGCGCCGCTTGCACTTCGCCCGCCAGCGCCAGCACTTGTTCGGTGCTCCATTGCGGCAGCACGCCGGCATGCACCACCAGGTGGCCTTCGTGCATGCGCGCCAGCGGCTGATGGCGCAGCCACTCCAGCAATTCCTCGCGGTCGGGGGCGATCAGGATTTCATCCAGCGTGTCCTGGGTATGGATGCCGCGCAAACCGTGGGCGGCGGCCAGCAGATGCAGATCATGGTTGCCCAGCACCACCGCGCCGCGTTCGCCCAACTGCTTCATGCGGCGCAGGGTCGCCAGCGATTGCGGACCGCGATTGACCAGGTCGCCGACAAACAAAAGAAAAGGGTCGGGGTCGAGCTCGCGGATGCGCGCTTCCAGGCGGGCCAGCGCCTGGCCGCAGCCTTGCACATCGCCAATGGCATAGGTGTTGGACATGGAGACTTGAATTCTGGAATCTGTTTGATCTTGCCCCGTGGACGCCGGTTTGCTTCGTCTACAATGGCGGCTTTCGCGGTGCCTTGCGGCATGCAAGGCCAAACCGGGATCATACCCGCGCGCAGTTCATCACAAACTTCCGACCGGACATGAGCACACCCTCTCCCTCGATCTTCAAGGCTTACGACATTCGCGGCATCATCGGCAAGACCCTGGACGCGGACGTGGCGCGCAGCATCGGCCGCGCCTTCGGCAGCGCAGTGCGCGCGCGGGGCGCAAACAGCGTGGTCATCGGCCGTGACGGTCGCTTGTCGGGGCCGGAGTTATCCCAAGCCCTGGCCGCCGGCCTGCAGGCTGCCGGCGTGGACGTGATCGATATCGGCATGGTGGCCACCCCCATGCTGTATTACGCCACCCAGATCACGCCGGCGCGTTCCGGCATCATGGTGACCGGCAGCCACAATCCGCCCGACTACAACGGCTTCAAGATGGTGCTGGAAGGCGAAGCCATTTATGGCGACACCATCCAGGACTTGTACCGTGCCATCGCCAGCGGCCAGTTCACCGAGGGCCAAGGCAGCTATCGCCAGCAGGACGTGCGGGCCCAGTACATCGAACGCATCGTCGGCGACGCCAAGCTGGCGCGGCCGATGAAGATCGTGGTCGATTGCGGCAATGGCGTGGCCGGCGCTTTTGCCGGCGACCTGTATCGCGCGCTGGGCTGCGAAGTGATCGAGTTGTTCTGCGAAGTGGATGGCACCTTCCCTAACCATCATCCCGATCCGGCCCATCTGGAAAACCTGGAAGACGTCATCCGCACGCTGCGCGAAACCGACGCCGAACTGGGCCTGGCCTTTGACGGCGACGGCGATCGCCTGGGCCTGGTCACCAAGGATGGCCAGGTGATTTTTCCTGACCGGCAGCTGATGCTGTTCGCGGCCGATGTGTTGAAGCGCCATCCGGGGCAAAACATTTTGTACGACGTCAAATGCACACGCCACCTGGCGCCCTGGATTCGCCAGCATGGCGGCCAGCCGCTGATGTGGAAGACCGGCCATTCGCTGGTCAAGGCCAAGATGCGCGAAACCGGCGCGCCCCTGGGCGGCGAGATGAGCGGCCACGTGTTCTTCAAGGATCGCTGGTATGGCTTCGACGACGGCTTGTACGCCGGCGCGCGCATGCTGGAACTGCTGAGCCGCGAGCGCGATCCCTCGGCGGTGCTGAACGCCTTGCCGCAATCGAGCAGCACCCCGGAGCTGCAGTTGAAGCTTGCCGAAGGCGAGAACTTCCGCCTGATCGAGCAATTGCAGCGCGATGCCAAATTCCCCGGCGCCCAGGAAGTGATCACCATCGACGGCCTGCGGGTGGAATATGCCGATGGTTTTGGCCTGGCGCGTTCGTCCAACACCACGCCGGTGGTGGTGATGCGCTTCGAGGCCGAAAGCCCGCAAGCCCTGCAGCGCATCCAGGCCGAATTCAAGCGCGTGATCCAGGCCGCCAAGCCGGATGCGGTGATGCCCTACTGAAGGTCCGATGGCGTGGAAATACTGATCGTCCGCGTTTCCTCGCTGGGAGACGTTGTCCATAACATGCCGATGGTGGCGGACTTGTTGCGCCAGCACCCCGATGCCGGCATCGACTGGGTAGTGGAAGAAGCTTACGTTGACCTGGTGCGCCTGTGCCCCGGCGTGCGCGACATCATTCCCTTTGCCTTGCGGCGTTGGCGCAAGAGCCTGTTTTCGGCCGCCACCCGCGCCGAGATGCGCAGCTTCATGCAGCGGCTGCGCGCGCGGCGCTACGACTTCGCCTTCGATACCCAGGGCTTGCTCAAGACCGGCTTGCTGCTCGGCCTGGCCAGGCTGGCGCCGGGCGGGCATCGCATTGGCCTCGCCAATGCCACGGAAGGTTCGGGCTATGAAGCCCTGTCACGCATCTTCCATACCGAGAGCGTGCCGGTGCCGCGCCGTTGCCATGGCGTGGAGCGCGGCCGGCTGGTGGCGGCCGCGGCATTGCACTATCCGGTCGAGGGGCCGCCGGAGTTCGGGTTGAAGGACGGTCCGGCGCGCCAGCGTCCGCGTCCGGGCTGGATGCCCGATGGCCCTTATGCCAGCTTTTTCCACGGCACTGCGGGGCCGGACAAGAAATGGCCGCAGTCGTCCTGGATTGCGCTGGCGCGCCAGCTCGATCTGCCGGTGCTCTTGCCCTGGGGCTCGGATGCCGAGCGCCAGGCGGCCGAGGAAATCGCCGCCGCCAGCCCCAATTGCCGGGTCTTGCCGCGGCTGCCGATGATGGAGGCGGTGGCGCTGGCCCAGCACGCAAGCCTGGCGGTGGGGGTGGATACCGGCCTGGTGCATATCGCCGCCGCCTTCGAGCGGCCGACCATAGAAATCTATTGCGGCTCGCCGCGCTGGAAAACCGAGGGCAACTGGTCGCCCGGTATCATCAATCTTGGCGACCTGGGCCAGATGCCGAGCGTGGAGGACGTGCTGCAAGCCGTGCAACAACTGGGACCCCTGCAGGACCGGGCGGCATGATGGCGCGCCTGACCTATTCGCTGGCATGGCATCTGGCCTTGCCGGCCGTTTTGCTGCGGCTGTGGTGGCGCGGCCGGCGCGAACCCGGTTACCGCCAGCATGTGGCCGAGCGCTTCGGCCTGTATTCCCGCGCGCCCGCCCTGCACGATGGCCAGCTGATCTGGGTGCACGCGGTGTCGGTCGGCGAAACCCGCGCCGCCCAGCCCCTGATCGATGCCTTGCTGGCGGCCAATCCGCGTTCGCGCATCCTGCTCACCCACATGACGCCGACCGGGCGCGCCACCGGCGCGGCCTTGTTCGGATCGCATGGCGAGCGCCTGATCCAGAGTTATCTGCCCTATGACCTGGCCTGGATCGTGCGGCGCTTCCTGCGCGCCTTCCGGCCGGCCCTGTGCATCCTGATGGAGACTGAAGTCTGGCCCAACCTGGTGTTGGCCTGCCGCGACGCCGGGGTGCCGGTGGCGCTGGTGAATGCGCGCTTGTCGGAGCGTTCCCTGGCGCGCGCCAGGCGCATCAGCGGCCTGATCGCGCCGGCGGCCAAGGCCATCAGCCTGGTGGCCGCGCAAACCGAAGCGGATGCCGTGCGCCTGCGCGCGCTGGGCGCCTCGCCGGTAAAAGTGGTAGGC